>CAYXEW010000030.1:2978-24440 GCA_964464115.1 uncultured Verrucomicrobiota bacterium | reverse complement strand
AAGCGCAGCGATAGATAATTTTATGAAATAAAATAGTGACCGCTTGGGAACGGTTCAATGGAATCAAATGTACGCAAATAAATAAGCTGTTGGGCTTTATGAAAATTTGGCGGCACAAACCTGTTTGTGACTCCACTTTTTCATGTAAGCCATTCAGTCAGCATGCTGACTGTATTTGCCATCGGCAACACTGCTTATTTCAAATGCATCTATACATATTTGCCGTTGCACGGACTCCTCTGTTTACTCTGTTATCTCTTTGTTCAAATCACTCTTCACATTCGCGTTTATTTGCGTTCATTCGCGGTTCACATCCCATCACTCATAAACCGACAACCAAGAACGAAGAACGAGGAACAAATAACTCTCAAGCGACAACCAAGCACCAATAACCAGGAACCATTAACCATAACCGATAACTGATAACCGTTAATCATGAACCACGCACCAGGCACAAAGTTTACCACGCTACAAGCGTGGCACCAAGAACCAAGCACAAAGAACTAAGAACCAAGCAGCATATAACTATACGCCATCCATGATAGCACCGGTGAAAGAGGCCCCCTCTCCGGCACGAGCACATCCAGGGCCTGTTCGTTCATCAATGGCGGCGGACTCTCTTTCCACTGGCGGCGCATGGCCTCACGCAACCCCTTTTCACACCAGGCGGCCCAGGGTGGGGTAAAGCCCTGTTTGGGACGGTCATATAGTTCCCTGGGCATGTGCCGATCCAGTATTCTGCGCAATATAACCTTCCCCTGCCCCGCTTCATTCACCTTGGCCTCGAATGGAAGTTTGGCCGCATATTCTATAACGCGGTAATCCAAAAAAGGGCTGCGACATTCCAGGGCATGTGCCATGCTCATACGATCCACTTTCACCAGCACATCGTCTGTGAGATAGGTGTTAAAATCAGATTGCTGCATAACGGCTAATTCACCATAAGCTTTGTTCATTGCAGAAAAACGCGTACCCAGTGTGGCTGTATGGTCAATAGAATTATAAGCCGCTGAAGAATAGATGCTTTTTCTTAACTTGTGATTCGAGTGCTGCATATAATGCACATATCCATTCTTTTTACCCCGGGCCCTATAGAGTAATTTTGCCATCAGCCCTCTGACTTCCGATCTCAGGCCTCCGACCTCCGACTTCCGACCTCCGACCTCTGACACCTTGCCCAACCATTGCAACGCCTCCCGATAATGCGTATACCCGGCAAACAGTTCATCCCCGGCATCGCCGGTTATCGCAACGGTCGCAAATTCTTTAATCGCTCTGCTGAGATACCAGGTCGGAATCATGGACGCATCGCCAAAAGGCTCGCCAACGCCCTTCGATATCGCCGCAAACTCCGCAAACTGCCCCTCACCTACATTCAGCACTTTGTGATCCAGCCCGAGGTGCTGTGCAACGGCAGCGGCCGCACTCGCCTCATCTTCTGGGGTGCCCGGAAACGAGATGGTATAAGCTGGTATATCAGATCGGTTTTTTGAGAGCATGGCGGCCATCACAGCTGAATCGATACCGCCGGAAAGGCACAAAGCCACCGGCACATCACTCAGCAATCTCAGCTTTACAGCATCCTCAATCAGCGCCTCCAGCTCATCGGTCATATCGGCCAGACTTTTGTTACCGGCCGCACTCTCATCAAATGTGATATCCCAGTAGGAGTGACAGGCTACATCCCGCTCCGTCCAGCACAGGGTACAGCCGGGGCGTAATCGCTTTATATCCTGATAAAAAGTGGATTCACCTGCGGTATAACCAAACGTCCAAAACTGGTCCAACGCCTCGATATCCAACATCTCGACATCCACGAGCCCGCTCTTCAGCAGTGCTGGAATTTCAGATGCGAACACGATGGATGAATCTGAGAGCGACAGGTAGTAGAGTGGCTTCTGACCGGCCCGGTCGCGGGCCAGCGTCATCGAGCTGTTGCGACGATCATAGAAGGCAAAAGCAAACATTCCATTCAATTGCGGCAGCGCTTCATGGAAAGGCCTGTTTATGCATAGATGAAGCAGTACTTCGGTGTCGGATGTGGAGTGAAAAGCAATCCCCTGCTCTTTCATCTCCCGCCGCATTTTGGGCGAATTATAGATCTCGCCATTATAGACCAAACACCCCTTCTCCGATTCATCCATCATGGGCTGATGACCGGCGGATGAAAGGTCCAAGATACTCAGACGCGTATGCGCCAGCCCCACCCGCAGGGGACGTCCATCCGCCGCCTCCGTCACAAATGACTCCACCCCGGCATCGTCCGGTCCGCGATGCGAGAGCGCGCTTTTCATGCGCTCCAGCAGGGACTCGTCAAGACGTGGGTCGTATCCAATATATCCAGCGATTCCGCACATAGTTATTCAGTTGATGAGTGGTGAGTGATGATTGATGGGTTTGGAATAGCCACAAGAAACACAGCCGACCAACGGGAGACGGGCCCCGAAGCTTCGGGGCAATGACTGAAAGGAATGGCAACATTTCACAAAAAAAAGCAGTTGGGCTTTACTTAAAATAGGGCGATACAAACTTGTTTGTGCTCGCACATTTTAATACAAGCCGCAAGCCTGCCGGCAGGCTGTATGTTCCGCAGGAACAAAGGGCTTATCAACTATATATGTCTATATACGTTCATATACGGTCCCACACACTCCTCTGTTGCCTCCTTGTTCAAAATTTTTTTATTCGCATCTATCATGCATTTGACCATAAATTTTTTGGCTCATTCACTGCGCGCCAGGAGAGCGATCCCTACCTGTTTATTGTATTTTTTGTGCCTCTTTGTGCTTTTTGTGGCTAAACTCGCTCCCCTACCTCTGTTGCCTCCTTGTTCATTTTTCTTGTGTCGTTTTGTGCTTTTCGTGGCTACCCTCTCTTTCCTCTGTTACCTCTTTGTTCAATTCTTCTTTTACAAGGAGGAAACGGAGATAACGGAGGTTTAAAAGAGAGTAATTGATGATTGCTCATTGACAGAGTTGGAATAGCCACAAGAAACACAAAAATTCACGAAAATAAAAGCAGTTGGGCTTTACTTAAAACGTGCCGATACAAACTTGTTTGTGCTCGCACATTTTAATGCAAGCCTCAAGCCTGCCTGCAGGCTGTATTTTCCGCAGGAACAAACGGCTTATCAACTATATATGTCTATATACGTTCATATACGGTTCCACTCGTTTCTCTGTTTCCTCTGTTTCCTCCTTGTTCAAAATCTTTTTTATTCGCATCTATCATGCATTTGGCCATAAATTTTCGGTTCTTTCACGGCGCGCCAGGAGAGCGATCCCTACCTGTTTATTTTATTTTTTTTGTGCCTCTTTGTGCTTTTCGTGGCTACCCTCTCTTGCCCCTGTCACCTCTTTGTTCAATTCTTTTTTTCACAAGGAGGAAACGGAGATAACGGAGGTTTAAAACAGAGTAATTGATGATTGCTCATTGATAGAGTTGGAATAGCCACAAGAAACACAACATTTCACGAAAAAAAGCAGTTGGGCTTTACTTAAAATAGGGCGACATAAATCTGTTTTGATTGATAGCTCAACCGCAGACGGAAGAACCCTGATGCTCATTCAAACCGCTTTCTGAGTTCCTTTTTTGCGCTTTTCCAATCGACAGGCGACTCCAAGCCCGATGAGACCCTTTCTTCAGTCTCTTTTAAGACATCACCGTGCCATGCAGGAGATTCGATGCTTGTTTCATCCCTGGAAAGATCAACCCAAAGAGCCTCCATGGCTTGGAGTTTTTCTGATTTCGACATTTTCTTTAACTCTAATGCAATCATGACCAACACCATAAACTTATCCTGGATTTAGCGCAATCTGATATTCACTTTAAGGCTGAATAGATTCATTGTTGATTGCTTATTGATGGGGTTTGGAATAGCCACAAGAAACACAAAAATTCACGAAAATAAAAGCAGTTGGGCTTTATAAAACGTGCCGATACAAACTTGTTTGTGCTCGCACATTTTAATAAAAGCCTCAAGCCTGCCTGCAGGCTGTATGTTCCGCAGGAACAAACGGCTTATAACCGTCAACCCTCTTATTAACGTCAATATACGTTCATATACGGTTCAAAATTCTTCTGCCTCTTATTTGCGCCCATTTGCGTTCATTGAACCATTCCCTGTCGGTCACTTTTTTACTTCGTAAATATATCTATTTACCGTTTCCATTATACTGCCATAATAATTTATCGCATGAAGCCCGACTGTCCGGACCGGCTATTGATCTGACAGGCGGTTTAGAAAGTCAGTAAATCTGTTGAGATCCTCTCGCCCCAGAGCCCTCAATTTCTCGAACTTCCGGCTTAGATAGAGTATTTTATCCCAGTCATAATCCATTGAGTAATAGTACCTCTTAAAGTGACGGAACTTGCGAAATTCATCAAGAATGCGATAACTTTCCTCTGAAATAACAGCTATGCGTATATCCGAAATTTCGAGCCTCATTTTATTTAACAGTTCCGCGTGCCAGCGTTCAGGAGGCAATGAGTTTTCGAAAAATTGAGATATCCGAAAGAAGACCGTTTCGAGACAGGTATAGTAATTGGCAAATATTTCAGAAAGGAAGACAGTCTTTTCAATGGATTTATTATGTTCCAGACCCTTTTTAGCATGCTCTTCATAAAAGAACTCCAGCCGCTCCAACTGTTCCTTTGTTTTTTGGATTTCTGCGATAAGTTCCGCAATTTTATTTTTCATAAACAATCACTCCTCTGGCACGAATAATCTCTGCAAACACTTTTTCAATATTATTTAGATCAACGATATCAAGGGGGAAAGAGGTTAGCTGCTCCGCCTTTCCAATCATTGCAAAAAAACTCTCCGGATTGCCAACGCCTTCAACCGCTATATCTATATCGGAATAGTGTCGGAACTTATTTCGATCCAGAAGTGATCCCCACTGGATAATGCGCAGTGGATCATAGTTCTGAATGATCATTGATACGATCTTTGTAAAGTCTGAAACAGCTTTGTTATAGAGTATATCCAGTTCTGCCTGCTCCAGGCGTTCTTTCCGGTCGAGAAACTGCCTTGCTTTTCTGATGGAAACAGTCATTGTATATCCCTCCCAACTCATGCGAGACTCTTGGTAAATTATAATAACACTTCACTCATGACTGACAAATTATAACTGTGGCACTTCTCTGTATAGCCCATCCAGCTTCTCCGCACTGGCCTGCCAGCCATATTTTTTTTCAACTTCAGCCCGGTTGCGTGCCCCCATAGTCTGTCTCAATTCCGGATTTTCCAGAAGATCAATGACCGCCATCGCCATGGCCTCGTGATCATTCACCGGCACTACGATCCCTCCGGGGAGGTGTTCGGAGGTCGGAGATCGGAGATCTGAAGTCTGAGGTCTGACTTCTGACTTTCTACCACTCATCACTGAACAATTATCAACCTCCTTATCTTCCCGGTCCCTGCCAAGAAGATAAGGCACCCACTCCGTATCGGTTGCCACAACGGGCAAGCCGCAGGCCATAGCCTCCAGCGTGGTAAAAGAAAACGATTCATATTTGCTGGGCAGTATATTGATGGAAGCCTGCCGATAATACTCCGGCAACTGATCATGAGGAATTTCGCCGAGGAATCCAATGCATGGAAGACATCCCAGTTTTTCGGCCAAGGCTTGGATAGACTTCTTCAGGGGTCCGCTGCCAGCGAGGAGTAATTGAACATCAGGGCAGGCCGCTACAATCACGGGCATGGCCCGGATCAGCATTTCGTGATTCTTCACGTCCTGAAAACGGGCAACGTAAATCAGGTTATTGGTTATTGGTTCTTCGTTATTGGTTATTTGCGTATATTTGCGTTCATTTGCGGTTACCTTTTCGCTTGTCGGCTTGAACCGCTCCAGATCCACTCCATTCGGAATATCGGCGGCATCGGGACGGATGCCCTCCTCCCGCAGTTTTCGCATCGTGGTTCCGCTGGCGATAATTTGATCGGCTTGTTGCACACCGTTCCACGGATCATAAATATGCGGCGCGGTTAAGCGCATCACCACCGGCAAGGGGCAACGGCGCTCCTTCAGCAAGTGAACCAGATGAGGCATCTCACAGATTTGAATGACATCATAGTTCTCGCTCCGCTTCATAATCCAGCGCGCGGCCAGCCACTCAAAAATCCAGAAATCGGCTACCCGCAGCCGCCAGCCGGCTTTCATCTTTTCCCACGGAAGCCAACCGAGATAAGGAGAACGGATGGCATGATATTTTAAAGAATTCAGAGAGGCCCGACCGGGGTATACCAAGGGCAGCCCCGTAAGAAACATGACATCGTGCCCTATCGCTTGAAGATGGCGGGCGATTTCAATGTCATAGGTCTCGCCGCCGCCCCGCTCAATGGAGGCCATGCGGTTGACGAATAGAATTTTCATATTTTACAAAGAGGAAACAGAGATAACAGAGAGATGAAGGAACCGTATATGGACGTATATAGACGTATATAAAGACTTTTTCTGAACAAGGAGGTAACACTGAAGACAGTTCCCAGTGCGTAGTTCGTCGTTCTTGGTTATTCGTTATTGATTATTGGTTCGTGGTCGTTGATTTATGGGGGTTCTACAGGTTATGGCATTATAATACCGTTGTTCTTCATTAAGTCTTTCAACTGAAGAATAATTGTCGGGTCTTCTTTCGCTTCACACAGAGGATCGAGATATTGAAATATGTAAGCAACATCCAGGCCATTGCCCTGCCGAATCAATATACCTTCAACATCAACCCAGTCCTGCGCTCTCGAAGCAAATGCCTTCATAATGATCAAATCTTCTGCCGAGCAGGTTAGCAAACTGTAGCCTTCTGAGTAGCTGAAATAGGAGGAGCGGGAAACAGCGCTTTCTTCAAAGGGTAATCCGGCCAGGGCAATATCCAGACCAACTCCCTGCTCAGATTTTAACAGCAGGACACGATTGGCCAAGGCAAATGCCCGAGCATTCTCTACTCGGGAAGGAAAGCGCTCGAGGAGTTTGTCGATGTAATAAAGCTCACTCCCAAAACCTGTAAGGAGTGTAACATCGACATCAACGGTCATGCGCGGCTCACCCCAACGCTGCAAGGCAAGACCTCCAATAAAACAGAAACGCCAATCGTACTCCAAGGCCATTGTCTGAACGGCCTGAGCAGCCGCCAGCAATTCATTCATGATACAACCTCGCAAAGAATTTCTGCTGTTCAATCAATCCTGACCATGGACCGGGAGGGTGAGTTTTCAAAGCAGATGACAGCAATCCCTCAAAAGCGCTGACGGCCAAAGCTGTATCTGCATTTCTGATCTCGTCGCGTTTAACAGCTTTGAGTGCAGTCTCTGCACGATTCCAGCATTCCATCCATGCTGACATTCTTTTGTCTTTCATAATCCAAACCTGTTCTTTATTCTTGGTGCCACGCCCGTTGCGTAGTAAACTTCGTATCTGGTTCTCAGTTGTTAAAAGCATGATTCATCAATAATCAATAAACCACTCTCCGGCAGCTCCCGCAATCAGGAGGGCAGGCCATTAACCAATAACTGACAACCGATAACAACCGAACGAAGCACCAAAGTTTACCACGCACCAAGCACTAAGCACATATTTTCACCATACGGTCTTGGTCAGGTAGGACTTCATCTCTCGATCTTTTGTAACCAGAGGGATGTTCCAGTACACAGCCGTCGCCGCAATGATTCGATCAAAGGGGTCCCGTGTTTGATTGAGCTGCAGAGCTTTCAGCAGTATTCCCGTATCCAATGGAGCAGTCGTAAACTCGTCATGATCACTGATATAAGCCGTCACATCTGTTACATCTAAATCCACTCGCTTGATTTCATTTAAGTACTGAATCTCCAGTAATGTCATCGCCGAGATATAGACCCGTGAACCGCCGCTGAAACATGCCAACGCACGACTTGAAAGTTTATCCGGCGCAAGCAGCCACCAAATAAATGGATGCGTATCGGACACGACTGATTTCATTCACCGCTCCATACAGCATATTTTCGCAATTCAGTGTCGGCCTGCCCGCCCAGCGGCTTGCGGATTTCACCGGGAATTTTTTTGGCTAGATTCGCATTATGATGTACGGATGATATTTTCTGCATCAGCACATCACCCTCCCGTGTATGCACGAGCACTTCGTCACCATGCAAAACATTCTTCACAACGCTGAATATATTCTTTCTCAGCGCCGTCGGCGTCAACGTCTTCATTGCCTAAACCCTCTCATAAAAAACAATTTATTGTGTACACTTAACAGCGTACGCTATTAGCCGTTTTCAGAAAAGCTAAAACTGAAAGGAACGGCAACATTCACAGGAATAATGAACAGAAGGGCGCAAAGTACCGCAAAGAGTTCCTATAACCGCGAACATATGCAAATGTTGAATTGATGTATTGATAATTGATGGGGTTGCAATAGCCACAAGAAACACAACAATTCACGAAAACGATAAGCAGTTGGGCTTTGCTTAAAAGGGGCCGACACAAACCTGTTTGTGCTCGCACATTTTAATGCAAGCCTCAAGCCTGCCTGCAGGCTGTATGTTCCGCAGGAACAAACGGCTTATAACCGTCAACCCTCTTATTAACGTCAATATACGTTCATATACGGTTCCACAATTTTTCTCTCTTACCTCTGCCTGCCCTGCGTAGCTGACGCGTAGCATGCGTTACCTCTTTGTTCAATACAGCATTCATTTTTCGGTGCACCTGAAACCAAGAACGAAGAACAAAGCACCAAAGTTTACCACGCACTAAGCACCAAGCACTAAGCACTTATTTTCACCTCTTTCACCAGATGGTTTCAACCGGATACTGCCTGATTTGTTTATCCGGTGTGATAATCGGTATTCTTCTCTCCAGTGCCTGGGCAATCAGCAATCTGTCATAGGGCCTCGGATGAACATAGAAGACTTATCAATCCCAAGGGTTATCTATCTTAATACCGTCAAGATTTTGAAAATCTTTTGTATTTCGCGTCAACAAGACGGCGTCCACCGTAAATGCTGTTGCGGCAATTATTGCGTCCGGCGCTTTTATGCGGAACTTTTTGCGCAAAAGAATTGCGCTATCTATTATAGGCCTTGATACGGCAATCTCGTTAATTTCACTGATCACGGCTGTAATGGCTAACTCTTCATCAGCACTGAGATCAGGATAGGCAAATAATTCTAATCGCGTAATAGCAGAATAGCCTACCCACTCTGAACTGACAGCTTTCTTCAGAGCACTGACAGCCTCAGGCGAGCCGCCCACAGCCTCAATAATTATATTCGTATCCAGCAGATATTTCACTACTCAGCTCCACTCACCGCGCTGGGAACGCTGCCATTCCTCCGTATTCAGCCGCAACCTCAATTTCCCTATTTGGCCCTCAATAACAGACCAGTCCGGTATATTATTGCCTGGTCTATCAAGAAGTGTAATCAGCACATGCGCTCTATCCGGCAGCGCAGCCAATTCAGCACTTGTAATATGACCATTATGTATATCTGCTTCAATCGTTTTGTACATTACACGTCACCTCTATACTCACATTATAGCGTATCATATCTAACCTGGATTATGCACGCATCAAAAATGCTGTAGCCGCGCCGAGACAGCCGGAGCGAAACGGAGACATCCCCCGAAACTTCGGGGGAGTGACCGCAGGGAACAACACCGGTGCCGCTGTAGCAACTACCGCAAGTCCAATGGCAAAAAACCATATCCATCCCATACCCAAGAGGTTCAATTATTTCCATCTATTTTTATGAATAGATCAGGCTAAAATCTTACTCTTCCATTATAAAGACTTTTTTCTGAACAAGGAGGAAACAGAGATAACAGAGAGATGAAGGGACACCGTTAATGGACATATATAGACGTTAATGGGGTTCTGAACATATACGTGTATATACGTTCATATACGGTTCAACATCTATTTTTTTGCAATTCAACAACAAAGAACCAAGCACAAAGAACTAAGAACCAAGCACCATATAACCAATAACCAAGCACTAAGCACGAATCACTAAGCACCCAGTATGTCCCCATTCCAAAGCATGGCCAGAAATTCTGCCGCAGGCAGAATCAGTATATCATCGATCAACATGCGTCGCTCACCTAAATAGATGCCATATGAAGATACATTTGACATCTCCCTCTCTGAACACAGACGTTGTAATCCGCGTGAATAACGTCTCTGCCACCGCTGGGAAGCTTTAATTTCAATGCCGACAAACCCGAAACGGGTTTCGCACAGAAGATCCACCTCCACACCTTCATAGGTTCGCCAGAAGTTTACAGGGTAATGTAATTGGCTATACTCAATATATGCCCGTACTTCATTGAAGATCAATGTTTCCAGCAGCGAGCCGGATTCCTCCGGTGTTGGAGGATAAGAAAGCCTTCCGGAAAGGCTCCTCGCAACACCGGAATCAAACAGGTAGAACTTGCCGTGTCCCACCTGTTTGGTACTGCGTTTCAACTTCCATGGATGGACCCAGAACCCGATAAGTGTATCGACCAGTATATCGAAGTAGTTCTGAACTGTTGACCTGGATACAGAGGTCTCACGTGCAATGTTTGAGAGATTGGTCACCTGTGCATTCTGCCGGGCCGCCACTTCAAGAAAGCGGCTGAAGGACCCCACGCTGCGCGTCAAGGCCTCTGCCCTGATTTCTTCATTTAAATACAACGAGCTGTAGGCCATCAAATAATTAAGCGTATCCGCCCCGGTCACGGCCATGTGAAGCGTGCCGAATTGAATGGCAGCCGACATATCATATTCAGTGCCCAGTTCCGCGAAAGTCAGCGGAAACATATGCCGTATGGAGGCGCGGCCGGCTAACAGATTCGTCCCCGATCTTCGCAACTTTCTTGCACTTGAACCGCAAAGCACAAAATTCAGCCCGGAGCTCTCTATTAAAGCATGAACCTCATTTAACAGGGCTGGAACACGCTGCACTTCGTCAATGACTACCCATTGTCCGCGCTTGTGCACACACAGCTCATCATAGATGCTGTGGGGGTCACGCTCCAATCGAAGAGCCTCTCTTGAATCCAGCAAATTATAAACCACGGCATTGTTAAAGGTTTCCTCAATCCAAGTTGATTTTCCAACCCCCTCGGGCCGAGAAGAAAAAATGATGAATCGGGTCTTTTTATTAATCTTGTATACATAGTTGTAATTATTACCGGATTATTTACATATGTATATACATTATTTTTTATTCTCTGCAATTTTCGGTGAATACTTACTGAAAATAGATGCAACACCTATCAATAGTCATTCATCAATTAGCAACTGCCCATCCCGCCGCGGGAGGGTTAACCCGAATATTTCATGAATCGAAGAAAAATAGTTTCTTCGATTCATCGGGGGCGCGTTGAACCTAAATTCGGCAGTTGCTAAGTTTGCTGTAGCTGCAAGACTTGAGGACTTTGGCTATAGTAACTATGCCAAAGCCCTTGTAACACAGCAGATGCGGCAAAATCGGCAACCCCTTGTGGTTCAAAATGCAGCAAGCTTTCTTTCACCCAACAGGTAAAAGCTATACAATTAACTAACTCCTTATTCATAAGAACTAACGCCGTTTGCTGCATTTTGAATGCCGGATATAGGTTGAAACTACCGCAGGTACAATGGCAAAAACCCAACCTCTCTGTTTTCTCAGTTGACTCTTTGTTCAATAGTTCTTGTGTGTTTTCGAGTTTGTCTTGCCACGAAGAACCGGTCGCAGCAGTTTTTTAAACGCAAACGCAAAACGGGTTGTACGACACTCACGCAGCTCGTAATATTGACGGAAGCGAGAATCAATTTCATGAAGCCTATCAAGCAGGATGTTGATTATATTCAGAGCATCAAAACCCACACTTGAATCTGTACCTATAGCACCGAAGTACCGCATGAGATGAATGGCCCTATATTCTACATTCAACCGTCGATATTGCTGATAAACTGCGCCTGGAGGCGTCAGAGAATCTTCTTTATATACTTTGTTATTAAAATCAGTAAATTCATGGGTAAATATCACCCCACGTCGGTCCAGAGAACTCAGTGCATTCTCAAGAACATCATTGGCCGATTCAAAGAGGTCCACATCCTGCCAGATAACGCAAAGCGGTCTGTCAAAATCCTTCAGGGAATCAGCGTAAAAACCCTCTATATAAGTTACATTACCGGGACAGCCCAGATCCTGAAGATGGTTTTTAACTTCATTTAACGAACAGGCGTAATCGCCTTGTTCAAAAAACTCCTGATTTTCCCGGACTGCAGGCAAACCCTGAAAACTATCCGCGGCATAAAGTGTTATACCCAGCCGAGCGCATGCGTGACTCAGCACACAAGTTGAATAGCCATGCGATACACCACACTCAAGTATATCACCCGCAACATGATAAGACTTCAGCACATATAACTGATTGGCGATCATCACCATTTCACGAGCGCCAATATGCCGCAGATGCTGTTTGCTGCCTTTCCTGTACAACCCGCTTTTCAAATCATAAACTTCTGCGATCGCATATGCTGTTTCCAACATGTATTTCAGAAAGGCCAGATAAGACACGACTGGCCTATGACGCAAAGCATCACTGGAAAAAAGCCAGTCTACTACAGCACTCTGCGTGCTGGATTTTATATCATCTGGCAACAAACTATTGATATCCTGCGGAAACATATGAACTCCTGATTTAAGGTTAGATAGGTTTATATTTGCAGTGCCACTCTTTGCTAATCAAGTAAATATCCAAGTCTTTAGCTAATTTAATAATCATCCATCACCTGCCGACTTCCGCCTGCCCGCCGTCGCCGTGGCGCAGGAGGGACCTCTCGAAGTACAGCACAGGCCTCGGGGAAGTCTCTTGCGAAAACGTGTGCCACGACTCACCTGTCAGGCCGGTTTCTGAGTCTTTGCTAAAACATAACTAGGTCTGCGCCTGGGTTCCTCATAAATACGACCGATATATTCACCGATAATGCCCAGCATGAGTAACTGAATACCCCAGCCCAACACGCGGGCGACCGGCACGGCATACAATATTTTCACCGCCTGACGGCCATGACATACAGCGATAGGCCATATGGAATATTGAACCGCTTTAACCACTGCGCCTCTAACTTACCGGCATTAATCAATGTTTGGTTTACCGCCGGCGGCAAGGCAGGAAATACACAGCTATCTGAATCGTATTTGTTACCAAAGGCCCGCCGAAGTACCGAGGGCAGTAAGGCAAAGCTGAAAGCATAGGTACAGCGCACCAATGATAAATCAACATCCTTGAAGATATTTTTCAGCAAAGGCTTAGTATACCGCCTGAAATGCCCAAGCTGCTCATCCCAAGTTGAATAAAGCCAGGGGATAGCTGGCACACTTGCCAGAAAGGTGCCACCGGGCCTTAAAAGCATGGCGGCATTTTTCAGCACGGGTTGTTCATTTTCAAGATGTTCCAGCACATCCATAATCGTGATAATGTCAAAGGCTGCGGGCGGCAGCTCGATCGGCTTCATGAGATCATGCGGCTGTACGTCAACACCTTTTTTTCTGCAAGCATCAATTCCTGCCGGACTGACCTCGATACCCGATACCGATCCTGCATGCAAACGCAGGCCTATCTGATCGACAAAACCGCCGGTGCCGCAGCCCAGATCAAGAATAGAAGCATCTTTTCCTACCCATTCGGACAGAAACATACAGCTGAGGTTAACCCGGTGCTGATGCCACCAGTAGGTGTACTCAATTTCATCCTGGCTCTGAAAATGAGCCTCTGGCATTTTATTATCGATGGGCATAAGGCCGGCTTTCATTTATTATTGATGAACCTAAATTCGGCAGTTGCTACGTTTGCTGTAGCTGCAAGACTTGAGAGCTTTGGCTATAGTAACTATGCCAAAGCCCTTGTAACACAGCAGTTGCGTCAAAATCGGCAACCCCTTGTGGTTCAAAATGCAGCAAGTTTTTTTCACTCAACAGGTGAAAGCTATACAATCAACCAACCTGATCTAATCATAAAAATGGATGGGAATGATTGTACCTATTGGGTATGGGATGGATATAAATTTTTGATCCCGGATATAGATATAGGATGAATCGTGAAAAGTAAATAAGTGCCAAGCAAGGGAGACAGGATATAAAGAGCATATTCCCATGTACGTCCACTAGAAATTAATTTTTTCACTCACAACATATTGAGGGCGCTTTTTTGTTTCTTCATAAATGCGGCCAATATATTCACCGACAATGCCTAGCATGATCAGCTGGAGACCGCCTATAAACAGCACCGCACCTAGTATGGACGTCCAGCCGGGTATAGCCTGGCCGGTGATAAGCTTGTGGTATAAAACAAAGAGCAGATACAGAAAAGAGCCCATGGCCACCAGGACGCCGGTCATCGTGGCTAGACGAATGGGCACGAGAGAGAAAGAAAATATGGCATCGAAGGCGAGTTTGATCAGACCTTTTAAACCAACCCGGGGCTTTCCGGCAAAACGCGCATCGCGATCAACCTTTACGCCAACCTGTTTAAAGCCGGCATACGCTCTCAATCCGGGGAAATAGCGGTTGTGTTCTCCCATATCACGAATGACATCCAGAACTCGACGATCGATCAGTCCGAAGATACCCGCATTTAACGGCTGCTTAATTCCGGACATACCGGCCAGCATACGATAAAACAGGTCAAAAAGTATGCGCTTTAAAAAGGGCTCCTGTCGTGAAGAGCGCACCGCATAAGCCACCTCTGCACCTGACTGCCAAGCCTCTATAAACTGAGGTATTGCTTCAGGTTTATCCTGAAGGTCACCATCCATCAGAATAACCGCATCCCCCCCGGCATGATCAATACCGGCTGAAAGCGCCCCCTGGTGCCCAAAATTGCGTGAAAGCGCTATCAGTTTCACTCGCTGATCTTTTTGACAAATAGCCTCAACGGCCTCACGCGTATGATCTCTCGACCCATCATCGACAAAGACAATATTCCATCCGCACTTCACCGATTCCAGCACTGCCAAAAGGCGATTCCACAGTTCTGAGATGGAACCTTCCTCATTAAACAGAGGAACGACAACCGTTATATTTTTATTGTTCATCATGCACTCTTTAAGGTATTACCCGTATAGGTTAATTAATCTCACATCATTTTTATATTTGCACATGAATAAAGACAAAAGAACGCTTATTATAAGTATGGGTCTTATCGCCGTAATCCTGACGGGACTGTTTATTAACCTGACCTGGACAGACGGCGATGAGGGGCGGTATGCGCTTTTGGCAAAGTCGATTGCACAGGGATCGGGACAGTCTGAAATCTATTTACCCGAACCCGAACCTGAATGGCTGACGCCGCCTGTTTATCCATATCTGCTGGGGGGGCTTACCTGGCTATTTGGCTTTTCCATTCCCTTACTGAAAATCTTTTCCGCTATTTGCTATATCTTTTTTGCCGCCCTCATCGCGGCATGGGTCAGCCGAATGCATCCGCTTACAACGGTGGATAAGATGACAGTATTTGCGCTGGGCACCTGCACTGTTTTTGGATTATCTTTCTCCTGGTTCATGTACAGCGAGGCGCTTTATCTGCTGGCATCCTATACAACCCTGCTCTATGCTCTGAAAGCAGACCGAGTGAAACAGGCTGCTTCGACGGGCCTGCTTGCGGGGTTGGCACTGCTGATCCGCCCCGTAGGGCTGGCGCTGCTGCCCGCGATTTTTATGCATTACGCATGCCGAAAAAAATGGCGTCACGCCTCTGTGTTTATTGGGTCTGCTATCGCCGTCAACCTGATCACGGTACTTCGAACATATCAACTTCTCGGCGTGCCCTTCGCCTATATGGCCCATTATGGCGGCGAAACATCATCCGGAGGTCTGTTAGCTGGCGTTTCAACTATTTTAAATGCAATGATCCAACTTTTTCCGCAGCACTATTTTGTCGGCATGCCGCACAGCCTGTTTTTCTCCCTATTCAACAATCATAATTTACTAAGCAAGGTGCATTTATCATTTCTAACGTGGCCGCTCATGCTCAGTATTGCCGGCATCGTTACGATTGGGTTTATTTCACGCATTAAAAAATGGTCTGCGCTGGAATGGTACTGGATGACTTTCTGGCCCATGATCAGCACGTATCATGTGCACCTTCACCGCGGGATTGAATACCGATACTTCCTTCCGCTCATGCCGCTGATCGGACTGTATTTCGTCACGGGTATTCGTTATCTGTTCAGCCTGGCGCCCGAAAAACCACCTGTAATCGGCGTCTTCAAAAATATACTGCTTGCCGTCATCGCGCTGTATGTACTGGCAACGGCGACGGTGGCAGGCAGTGGACGGGTCCGCCACGAATGGGCTCTTCGAAAACGTCCTTCCACCTCGCCTGAACGGCTGCTGGTTGGCGGCGCACCCGATCAGATCGCCTTCGGCCGGTATATTGAGGCCTGCGAGTGGATTCGCGAGCATACGCCATCCAATGCGGTCATCATATCCAGAAAACCCCGACATACGTACTTGATCTCCAACCGTAAAGGTCATCGCTATGACGGTGTTGATGTACGAGGCAGCAACACGTGGGCCATCCTCACGCACTATGCGGACACGCATCCGGTGTATGTGCTGGAGGATGCCTTTTTACCTGAATCCAGCTACGGCAGGGATCGCATTTATATGCTGGAGCCGGTGCTGAACACCCACCGTGACCGCTTGCAGCTCATTTACACATCCGCCCCCCCGACCTGCAGGATTTTCAAACTAACAAGGTGACCGTTTACGCATGCGGTCCATCGTGCACCGGCCGGCTATGTAAGATCGAAAGACTACTCCCCCGGCCAGAACTGCGACGCATCAATAAAAAAGACAGCGGATGTTGAAACTTGAAAAGTTTTTTCAGGGTTATAGCGCTCATGCCAGACCATGTGATCGCCCTCCATACGTGGATGCTGTTCTGTGTCGAGAATAACCTGCGGTGGGTGCGCCGTATGCAGCCTCACCATGGTGGACAGGGCAAACCCTCGCAGAAACTGCGCATTGCCATATTGTGCATGTTCCTGCATAAGCGGAAACAACCGTCGATGGAAGCTGGATCTTTTAACCGGCAGGCCGCTCGTGTTGAAGACCACATAATCAGCTTCTGTCCACATGTTTTTTGTTGCGTGCAGGTACTGGTGGCATTTTGTGTGAAAAGTTGAACACGCGCGCCATTGCAAAGCGCTGCCGGCATTAGCCACCAATCCAAGGATGATCAGCCCACAGGCAAGAAGGCGAGCGTAGCGCGTTATCCCCTGATTACCCGCAAAGACCGGACTGACCGCCAGCACCAGGCCGACGGCAGGCAATGAGCTGATACGACTGGTAACATAGGTCAAGAGGCCAGGCATATAAGCGACGACCAACCAAACGATACCAATTACAAATGTGCTTTGGCGGTTCAACAAAGGATCGGAATTTGGCACCGCGCGGTCGCTGAGCGCAATGAAGGTCAACAGGGATACGCTCACCAAAACTGCCGCCAACATGGCCCCGGGAGAGGCTAAGGCGGATTGAAGGCCGACGGTATAACTCCAAAACAATTCAGGGCCGGCCCACATGCTTACAATATGAAACAGGTTGAAGCGGAGATTCCATAGACTGAAACTTGTTGTCATGTGTGTGGGCAGTACCGCAGAATCCGCCATTCCGAAGGCATCCGTAATACGCCACAGGGCATAGAGGAGCGCGGTGCAGGAAAAAAGAGCCGTTCCCCACCAGAGGGATCTTATTTGACGATTCACAAGCGCTGTCAACAGAAAGACCGCCGGCAAAAAAAACCCGATCTCATAAGAGAAAAGACCGGCGGCATAGGATATGACGGACAGAACAAGGCCGCTTGTGCGTTTATTTTTCAAATAATAGAGCCAACTAGCCGCAGACAACAGATAGCATGGCAGCGCCACAAAGCCCGCCGAAACAATCATCGTGGGCCAATGCTGATTGGATGAAAGTGTTGGGAACGACACCCACAGGCCCGCCGCCAGCACGGCATCCCTCCATCTGCCCGACAAAGTATAAATTATATATATGATGCACCCGCATGAAAAGGCGAAACCGGCAACGCTGAGCAGAGCAAATACTGCCGGATGGTCCCAAAATGCGTACATAGCAAGATAAACCATCACGACGCTTAATGGTCGTGTCCTGTCTGTCAATGATGAGGTGAGCAATTCCTGAACATCCGGATAGGCCAGAACCCTCGCCCGGTTCGCCCAGTCATCAAGCAGATAACCGGGCGGACTGTTCACACAGATGCCGGAGACCAGTCCCAGAAAAACAGCCAGTAGCAGGGTATATTGGAGGCGTTTCATGTCGTTATTGAATAGCTGACAGCGAGCCGTCATTCCCTTTCATACGCAAATCTCTGAACGTCAGACCTTCGCGCCACACAAAGACAAGTCCAATCAGGACAACAGCCAGAAATCCTATCGCATGGGCAAATACGGCAAAACTCAGGGCCTCAGATTTATCAATGAGAAATCGGGACAGCGCATAGACATAAAGGAAATGCGCCAGCCCGATGGCACCCGGCGATGAGGGCAGCATCATGCCGAAGTTGGTGATGACGATAATAAAAACGGGCGCATACCACGGAAGGTTCAGGTCAAAAGCGCGTGTAAAAGCGTAAAGTGTGCCGCATGCAAAAGCCCAGATCATCATGGTCCACAGGGATAGCCACGCCACCAACCGCCGATCGGCAGCCCCCTTGAGCGCTCCCAAAAAGTGTGCCGTGATTGAGTCAACACGGTAACGAAAGGCTGCCGGCAAGAATGCTAACAGCTTGAGTAGACTACCTGAAAGCGTTGGATAGCGAATCAACGTATATACAGTAATGAGCAAGAGGGCTGCCCCAAAAAGCATGATAAAAACACCCTGCCATATTTCCAGGGGAATTTGTGTAACACCAATCACAACCACCAGCCCGAACAATGAAACCAGACCCACGATGTCCGCAAGCCGCTCGATTATGACGGTCGCCATGAATGCGGAGGCACTACATTTTTTTTTGCGCGCTAGAAGGCAGGGCCTAATCACTTCACCGGCTTTGAGCGGCAGAATCATGTTAGCCATGTAGCCGATCATATAGAAAGCGTAGCTGTCTCTCAGAGACACCGGCGCGACCGAGTGTCGGATGAGGCTTCGCCAGCGAATGGCGCGCACCTGAAATTCAACCAGCAGGAAAAGCAGCCCGAGTATTACCCATTCGGCACTCACATCACCCATGCTCTGTGAAAAGTGTACCCAATCGATTCGGCGTACCGCCCCGTAAAGAGCCAGCCCGCTGATGATCAGGCCAATAATCATGTTGCGTTTAATGTTCATAAAGTGTGCAGCAGGAGATGAGCAGCGCTCTTGATAAATTGTCTGCTAAAAAAGTATCCTGAGTTGTATCATCTGCCAGACGTTGGATACAATGGTCTTTATGTTATTAACCTTTGAAACACCATATTCTCTGGGCACAATTTCAATGGGCATGTGTCTGACCCGAACTCCGCGCCTGTGAAGCCGAATGATTAACTCCATTAGTACAGCCCAGCCCCGGCCGTCGGACTTCAGATGAACGGCGTCCAGTAAATGTCGCCTAAACATCAGAATGCCCTGGAACGTAGGAAATTTTCCAAACAGAAGCCTGTACAGAAGCTTTTCAACTGCCGATAGAAGCTTTGACAGTTTTGAGCAAGGTCTGTTGGGTACATACCCCAGAATAAGGTCAACATCTTCGTCCATTGCATCCAGGTACGCCGCAACGATATCGGGTGAAAACTGTCCATCGGCTGGAAAGAAGGTAATCAGATCTCCTGTTGCTTCTTTGAAAGCTGTTCGATAGACTCCCCCGAGTCCTTTATTGACCTCATGCCGAACCAACCGAACTCTTTCATTATTGCTTGCAAGCTCCTGTGCCAGCGGGTGGGACCCATCTGTGCTACCGTCATCGATGATAAGAATTTCGCGATCATAGCCCTGCGGTAAAGACAATCGGTCAAATGCACAAACGACGCGCTCCAGCGAATGGACCTCGTTATAATTCATGATGACGATGGTGACCAGCGACATTGTTCCTCCATCTATTCAGGGCGATAGCGCAAGACCTTTGCCGGCACACCGGCTACGACCGCATAGTCCGGAACATCTCTGGTGACCACGGCGCCAGCACCCACCTGAACACCCTTGCCAATCACCACACCCGGCATAATGATAGAGCCGACCCCAATATCTGAATCATCGCCGATGTGTACCGGCGCCAACTTAACGGGTCCCCCCATAATGGGTTTTGATCGGCCGGATTCCTGATGAAATGAAGTGATAACAGCCACCTTTGGACCAATGCCCACATTCTTGCCAATATGGATTCCACCCGCCCCATGCATAAACACCTGCTGTCCGATCCACGTTCCGGTGTGGATAATAATTTCGTTCTTGTAGTAGCCTTTGATAATCGCATGATGGCCAATGTAAATCTGACCACAGAGGGATATGTTTTCAGGATGAAAGAAGAGAACCCCGGGTTCAATCACAACCTCATCACTGCATGTCCGAAAGGATGCTCGTTCGCACTGTCCGCTTCCATGGCTCTTCATATGTTTATTCCTTCAAGCAAAATGATCGATGTCTGGCGATTCCTGTGCTGCCGTTTCGCTGCCGATTTCATAGCCGCAGCCCGCTTGAAACCCGCCATAAAAGGCTTACCTACCGGCAGTTGTCATGCACAGGTCTTGATAAATTCGTAGAGAGCGCCGACAACCCGCCCCTGCTCCTCTTTTGTCATGCCGTCATAAAGCGGCAGGCTGACCGCTCTCTTTGCAATCGAATCCGTAACCGGATAATCGCCTTCTTTATAGCCATATTTTTCGCGATAATACCGCGTCAGCGGCATATGAATCGTTCCAATGTTAATCTCTATGGACTGATCACGCAGATGCCTGATTATCTCAGCCCGCTTTGCCGCAAGGCTGTTTTCCAGCAGCAGAATATACGATTGCCGCACATGGCTGTCCCTACTCAGTGACTTTGTGACGGTGCACCAGCTCTGCTCGCTCAGCAGTTCATCATAACAGGCGGCGGAGGCCTGCCTGACCTCGATCATGCCCTGCAGTCTTTTCATCTGCTCAACACCTAGCGCACCCTGGAAATCGGTCATACGATAATTGAATCCGGCTTCGACGAAATCACCTGATCCCGAGGCATCCAAGCCGTGATTGCGCAGTGTTTTGATTTGTTGAGATCGCTTTTCATCTTTTGTTACGACTATGCCTCCTTCGCCGGTCGTAATAATTTTTCGGGGGTGAAAACTGAAACATCCGAATGTTCCGCTGAGCCCGGCGTTCATTTGGTTATGGGTTGCCCCAAGAGCACATGCAGCATCTTCGACTACCGGCACATTGAATTCGTCCGCGACGGTATTTATCCCTTCCATATCGGCCATGTTACCAAATGCATGTACCGGTATAATGCACTTTAGGTTTACCTCTTTTTTATCA
>CAYXEW010000030.1:0-2968 GCA_964464115.1 uncultured Verrucomicrobiota bacterium | reverse complement strand
TTTTATCACATATATTTTGGACTTCAGCCCTAAGCAGATGCACATCCATGTTCAGGCTATGTGGATCAATATCGACAAAAACGGGCTTGGCGCCGCAGAGTTCGACAACATTGGCTGTTGCAATCCATGAGTAAGCCGGCAGAATTACACAATCTCCCCGGGATACACCCAGCTCTTTAAGACATAAATGAAGTGCCGCTGTACCACTGGAGACCGCAACCGCGCAGCACCCTCCTCCTAAAAACTGCTCAACCGTCTTTTCAAACAGACCGACCTGTTCACCCTGCACCAGAAAGCCGGATAGCAGGACTTTTTCAACAGCCCTGATTTCAGGGGCTCCCACCGAAGGTTTGGCGAGGGGTATATTCACGACTGTGCCCGAACGTAATCCGCTGTTTTGGCAATACCTTCTTCCAAATCCACTTCGGCTTCAAAGCCGAGAAGCTCTCGAGCCTTTCCCACTTCGGGCACCCGAAGCTCTACATCGGCGTAATCCTTGCGGACAAAGCGTATGGGTGATGACGAGCCGAGCACCCTGACGACCGTCTGAGCCAGCCCGTAAATGGTAATCACGGCACGCGCGTTCCCGATATTAAAGGACTCACCCACAGCATTGGGCGATGTGATGGCCAGCATAAGCCCTCTTATAAAATCATCAATATAGCACCAGGCCCTGATTTGATTGCCATCACCGTGAATCTGTATTTCTTCATTTCGAAGCGCGACATCAATAAACTTCTTAAGTGCCCCTTCGCCAACTTGGCCCGGACCGTATATATTGAACGGCCTGACGGTTGCCGTCGGCAGATCAAACTCCTGATGATACGCTTTTGTTAAATGCTCTCCAGCCAGTTTGCTCACGGCATAAGTCCAGCGGGCCTCACCGACAACCCCGATATGTGTGGTTTGCTTTTCATCAACTCGAAAAGCAGACTGACCGAACACTTCACTGGTAGAAAAATCCACGAGCCGCTCAAGCGTGTTGAGTGTTTTAGCAGCCTCCAGCATGTTAGCAGTACCCACCATGTTAACCAGCATGGTTGTAGTAGGGCTTTTAATGACGGTATCAATGCCCGCAACAGCGGCGCAATGAATAACAATATTTGATCCCTGCATGGCCTCTTTCAAAGCCTCCAAATCCAAAACACTTCCATTTAATACCTTCAGATTGGGGTGTTCTGCATAAGGTTTGTTTTTTAAAGAATTACGCGCGAAATTGTCGTACACAACAACCTGATTCGAATCCAGCAGCTTTCCCGCCAGCGTCGACCCTATAAAGCCTGCCCCGCCACTGATAAATATTCTTTTTTCTCTTACTTCGTTCATGTTGACACCTTTTTCATTTATTGTTTTCAGGCAATGCAGCCTCTTCGTCAAGATCTACACAAATTAAGCAATCCGGGCTGTTTTCGCGGTAACGCAAACCGCTTTCGGGGCACGTCATCATTCCGTCTTTCCCTTTTTCGAGCCGATGGCCGTGCCTGCTTATCCAGCCTATGCGTATACCCGGCACCCCGACCACCAGTCCATAATCCGGTATATTCTCTTTGACTACGGCCCCGGCGCCTACCATCGCATAGCGTCCAATAGTCACGCCGCAGACCACTGTACAGTTCGCACCCAACGAAGCACCGCGCCTAACCAGCGTCTGACGCAGCTCTTTCATGCGCAATAGTTCACTGCGCGGATTGTATACATTGGTAAAAACCATTGACGGGCCGCAAAAAACATAGTCTTCAAGCGTTACTCCTTCATAGACAGAAACATTGTTTTGAATTTTAACGGAGTTCCCTATTCGGGTGTTCGGGCCAATCACCACATTTTGACCAATTTTGCAATGCCGACCGATGGAAGAACCGCTGAGAATATGTGAAACATGCCATATTTTAGTTCCTTCGCCAATGGCTACATCTTTATCAACAAAAGCGGACGGATGGGTAAAAAAAGAGCTCATAGTTTGCACCTGTTATACCTTTGCTTTACGAATTTTATGCACCAAATCAATCGACGGCATTGCGTCGCGTATGCCGAATCCCCGGCCCTCCAATATATTTCTGTATACTTCGGTATGCAGATCTGTAAATCCGCCGGAAAATTCCACCTCTCGGCCATCCACGGTAATAGAGCGATAAGTCGTCTGCCCGGCCTCAAAAAGACCCGCTGGTAGATTATCTTTGTCGACCGATAACAGCCAGGAAACCGAAGCGTGCTCCAACTCCAGTTGCCCTTCAACCAGGGTATTCGTTTTTTGAGAAACCTCTATACCCTCTACCGCTCCAAATATCCAAATAAGCATATCAAAAAAATGAACGCCTATATTCGTCGCCAAACCGCCCGAACGCTCCACATCTCCCTTCCATGAATAATGATACCATGGACCGCGCGATGTAATATAATGAAGCTTTACCTGATGCTTTCCTTTTTTAAATTCTGTCGACTGAACTTCTTTTTTTAAGGCCATTATGGAGGGGTGATGACGCAACTGTAACACGGTGAAGACTCGCTTATCAAATTCTTCTTCAAGCTCGAGCAAGGCATCTGCATTCCATGGATTCAGCACGAGCGGTTTTTCGCAAATGGCGTGGGCCCCGACCCTCAACGAAAAGCGAATATGGGCATCATGTAAATAGTTGGGTGAGCATATCGACACGTAATGAACACTGTCTTCTTCGTTTCCTTTTTTTCTCTGTTTTTCCAGAAAACGATCAAATCGCTCAAACTCTTTGAAGTAGGCCACATTGAAAAAATAGCCATCCAGAATGCCGACGGAGTCGTGCGGATCGGTGGCGGCCAGCAGGTTGTTTCCCGTTGCCTTAATGGCTTTCAGGTGCCTGGGGGCTATATAGCCAGCTACGCCGGTTATCGCAAAGTTTTTCATGGTACAACACCTTTTAGATATCTCTATCTATGAACCCTAAATTCGGCAGTTGCTAAGTTTGCTGTAGCTGCAAGACTTGAGGGCTTTGGC
>CAYXEW010000029.1:0-27505 GCA_964464115.1 uncultured Verrucomicrobiota bacterium | reverse complement strand
TATTTTATTTCATAAAATTATCTATCGCTGCGCTTTCGGGCGGTTCAATAAGAAAGAGTTTCTAACCGTATATGAACGTATATGGACATAGTTAAATCAGTTCTGGCAGCGCATTCAAAAACGGTCGCGGTGGAACGCGACCCTCCACTCCTTTACATTTGAGTTTCTTTGCGTTCTCTCGCGGCTAAAAAAGAAAGAGTTTCCAACCGTATATGAACCTGTCTGCGTGCGGCACGCACAGGCAGGCGTATATGGATAGGAATGGGGAGAAGAGGACTATAGCCACAAGAAACACGAAAATTCACAAAAAGCAGAAGAGGACCAGTAAAGCCGACCCTGCGGGGCGGCTTAAAAAAGAAGCCGGTTCATAGCCCCGGCTTTACTTCGCGCCTTTCGCATCTTTCGTAGTTAAAAAATTCATGTTCCCCATTTGCGTCTATTGGCGTTCATTGAACCGTTCCCAAGCGGTCACTATTTTATTTCATAAAATTATCTATCGCTGCGCTTTCGGGCGGTTCAATAAGAAAAAGTTCTACCCTGAAACGGTCGCGGTGGGACGCGACCCTCCATATAACGACCGTGCCCGTCTCCTGTCCGAAACTGGAGGGCGAAGCTCACGCTGAGCCGTATTTGGACTACAATTCCGACAAATGGTCGGCATTAAGTGATCGATAGGATGCCTTCAATGTCGCAGCCGACTGCTCCAGTGATTCCATTTCCCCCACGGGCAGTTGGTTGGTGATGATGCGCTCGATTCCTTTTGAAGACACAATACATGGAACGCTCAGGCATACATCCTGTAAGCCATACTCATTAGTGAGCAACGTTGATACCGCGAGCACACTGTACTGTTCTCGCAGTATGGCCCCCGTTATGCGGGTGAGGGCCAGGCCGACAGCAAAGCAGGTTGCCCCTTTATAACCGATGATATGGTAGGCCGAATCCCGTACCTGCTGTTCAAGATCTGCTCTCATGACCTTTGAATCATGACACCCGTTGCACATCCGGCAGTACTGCTCAAAAGGAACGCCGGCAATGTGAGCCATAGACCATGCTGCAAACTCAGAATCGCCATGCTCTCCGAGAACATAGGCGTGTACATTGTGTACATCTACCTTGCAGTGGGAACTGATTAAATGCCGGAGACGGGCACTGTCCAGTACGGTGCCTGAGCCAAAAATGCGGTGGGCGGGCCAACCCGAGCAATCCAGCGCCACTCGGGTCATAATATCGACCGGATTACAGACCATAAGTACGACGGACGAAGACTGCTGTTCTATGATATCATTCATGATAGAACGGACGACATGGGCATTGCGCTGGAGGAGTTGCAGTCTGCTTTCACCCGGCTTTTGAGCGGTGCCGGCTGTAATGACAATGAGCTGAGCATCGGCATAATCTTCAGCATGGCCCTCTTGGATGGTCACCATAGGGAAAAAGGGCTGGCCGTGAACTAAATCCAGCACCTGCCCCTTCAACATATTTTCATTTCGATCAATCATGGCAATTTCATCTGCCAGACCGCTCTGCGCCAGCGCATAACAGAAGGTGGCGCCCACTGCGCCGGCGCCAACTATAACTACTTTCCGCTTGTATCGATGCTTATTACTCATGATTGCTCATCCTCCGCCTTAACAGTACGATCATCTCAGATCATTGCAACTAATATGATCCGCCGACTGACGAACGCTGTAAAAAAGGTCGTCTGTAAATATTTCCTGATGTATTGAACAGGCCTGCTTCAATCCTGTATTGTTAACAGTGTGCACACGAAAAAAAATGAAGTAGATGAACTATTATTATTCCAGACGAAATTTTCTGAAGAAATCCGCGATTGCGGGAGCGGCGGCCTTAACGCTTCCGCGTATGCTCTTGGGAACGATGCCTGCCGGTATCCCATCCGTTGATCTGTGGGTGCTGCATGGCTCTGATAAGGCGGGCCTGATGCGGAAAGCGCTCGAAATCATATTCGCCAACGGCGGCCTCGGATCGCATGTTGATACGCTTACCCTGAAAGTCAACGCGGCCTGGACTCGTTTGCCCGAAGAGGGCGCTAATACGCATCCGGACCTCGTTGAAACATTTCTCAAGGGCTGCCGCGACAGCGGTGTGAAGAAGCTGTTGCTGCCCGAACATCCCTGCCACAGTGCTGAACAGAGCTTTACCCGGAGCGGTATTCGTGATGCAGCGAGAAAAGTCGGGGCTGAGATGATAGACCTCAAGCGTACAAAAAAATCCTTTCGGGATATAGATATTGATCAAGGTGTTAAGCTTAGGAAAGTACAAGTTGCCCGCGAGTTTATGGAAACCGATTGCCTGGTCAATATGCCGGTGGCTAAGCATCATGGTGGGGCGACGCTCTCCATAGCCATGAAGAACTGGATGGGAGCGGTCAACGACCGTTTCTACTGGCATCGCAATAATCTACATCAATGCATAGCGGACTTTGCCCCGGTCCTCCGTCCGCGCTGGACGTTGGTGGATGCCACACGCATTATGCCTGATAACGGGCCGCAGGGGCCTTCTGCAAATCTCAGACATCCCGAATTACTGATACTGTCAAAAGATCAGGTGGCCGCAGACAGTTATACGGCAACACTCTTTCATGAATCTTATGAAAAAGTGCGCTATATCGGATTAGCTGCAAAAAGCGGTGCAGGCATTGCCGATCCCTCACATATGAATATACATCAGATGGAAGTGTCATAGGTTGCCGATGAAGCGCGATAAAGTGGTCAGGTGGAGCGTCCGTCTCTTACTTCTTTCGATGTCTTTCTTTCTTAGTTTTGGAGGGCCATTACCGCAGTGGACCGCAAAAATTCTCCCCATACTGAGCCCCTACGCGGTTATTGCCAATATCGTGGGGCAGCGTGCTTTGTATACCGGCTTGTTCTGGACGCTGCCGCCATTACTGATCCTGTTATTGGCTATTCAGAAAGGGCGTTATTTCTGTCGCTGGGCCTGCCCTGCGGGTACGCTTTATGCGCTCGTTCCGAACCGAAATAAGTCAACACCCTTGTTGAAATACCGGCTTAATGTGATTGTCTTTTGGGCGACGGTGTCCGCTTCTCTGATCGGAGCGCCATTGTTGCTGTTTACGGATCCACTGTCTTCGACCAACCGTCTCTTTTCCATTGCTTCGGGTGTACACGATACGGCAGCTATCATACCGGGCCTCCTGATTCCGGTCTTTCTGTTGCTGGGTCTGTTTCAGCCCATGATATGGTGCAGCCATATATGCCCTTTGGGCTACCTGTTTTCCCTCTCCAGTCGAAAGGGGAGGTCCTATGCTGAACGGTTTTCGCGGGACAGGCGTAAAATACTGGGCGGTCTTGTAGCGGGTGTGCCTATGGCTCTGCTGGCCGGCAGGATTCCGTTATGGGGCTCGCAAAAGCATCCCGTATTACCTCCGGGTGCTCAGCGTCCTGATCAGTATGCCGGGGCCTGCAGCCGGTGTTATGCCTGTGTCCAGGCCTGTCCTTCCGGTATTTTATCGGTTCCATCGTCCCTGTCGAACCGGTCTCCAGGGCAGCTATGCCAACCTGAGATGATAGCGCAGAACGGAGCTTGTGAAGAATTCTGCAATGCCTGTTCGCTCGTATGCCCCACCGGAGCTATTCACGCTCTGAGTGTGGATGAGAAACGTCATCGTCAAATTGGTATCGCGTACGTCAAACGGTCGGCCTGCCTGGCCTGGGCTGATAAAGAATACTGCATGGTATGCGACGAGTTCTGCCCCTATAATGCCATTGAAACGATTGAGAGTCCCGACGGCATTCCGCAACCGAAAGTAAATCCTGACATATGTCGCGGCTGCGGCTACTGTGAACATGTATGCCCGGCCATTCGGGCGGGAAAGGCTATCTTTGTCGAGGGTGTTGAACGCCAGCGCGTTATTCGGACGGGCTGACCTTTTCCCGGTAGGCTTCCCAGAATTGATCTCTGTTGATGCGCGCCATTTCATGGTATGCTGCCGGGGTCAAGTGCAGCCGGTCCTCCCTGTATAAATTCTTTTCCCGCTCTGAACAGAAAAGCAGGGGATTAAAATCCACGTAAGAATCCCGTCCCGTCAGGGCCTGGCATACGGCTTTATTGATTCGGTCGATGTCTTCAAATCGTCCCTCTTTCTGAGGGGCCTTGATAATAGCATAGTAAGTAAAGTCAATGCGTTGTTTTTTTACATCCTCATAGAGCCAGAGGATGTTTTTCACAATCTGCTTTTCTTCAATCCCTCCGGACACATCATTGCTGCCGCAGTACAGGCAGACCAGTTGTGGTTGTTCTTTATGCAGCAGGGGTTCCAGTTTATTGAGCCAATCAGCCGTGACAGTCCCGCCGATGGCTTTATTAATCACTCGGGCGCCGGGAAAAGCCGTTGATGCCGATGTCCATTGCTCAAAGATAGAACTGCCTGCCATTAATACATTCATATGTTCATCTCGCAGTGAAAGTGCACATTTAATCGGACCTATTGGAAAAGCAGGGAGCCTTGTTTGCAATCCTAAACATCAGCTAAAAGATCCTTTCCGGTTGAAGGGCTTGAAAAAACACCATTTCTATATTTAAGTACATAGTCATGAGTGTTTTTGACTGGCTGGATAAACTGGGAATAAATACGACGCGTATGCGCTGGAAAGCGTATCGTGCACAGCAGAAAGCGGAAGGCTTTCGCGGTACGTCGCGCAGTGTCAAAGAGCAGGTGACTTATCAGAATAAGATATGTTCCGCCTGCAAGGCCTTGGTGGACCGGCATGACAAAGTGTGTCCGATGTGCGGACACCGGCTGGGCAGCTGGCAGGGTCAGGTTGTACGCCGATCGGCCGGACTGGTCGTGCCCGGCGGCACATTTGTCACGGCAACGCTACTGGCTGTAAACCTGTTGATGGTGATGCTGGTGGCCGCCCTTTACGGCTGGCAGGAGCTTTTTACCCCGACGATGAATACGTTGTTTCAAGTGGGGGCCATGGTGCCTATAATGGTAGAAAATGGGCAACTGTGGCGAGTCATCACATATGGGTTTCTTCATTCGGGCCTGTGGCACATCCTGTTCAATATGATGGCGCTGAGCCGGCTGGGAAGCTTTCTTGAGGATGAAATCGGTTCCGCCCGTTTTTTTTCTCTGTATACCATTTCCCTGATAATAGGCGCCCTTTGCAATAATCTGCTCTTTCCCGGCAGTTCAATGTCGATCGTCGGAGCTTCCGGAGCCGTCTTTGGTTTAATCGGGTTCGGCGTGAGTTACGGGCATTTTACACGGAGCAGTCGCGGTCAGGCCATGCGTCAGCTGTTTATGCACTGGTTAGTCTACGGGCTGCTATTCGGGTTTCTAGTCCCGGGCATCAGCAATACGACCCATGTCGGTGGATGCGTAGCGGGTGTACTGACAGGTTTTTTTGTAGTGCGCTCCAATGGTATTGCCGGCGAACGCTTATGGCATGCGCTTGCATCGCTTTCTGTGCTCATGGTCGTTGGCGGCCTGATATGGGGTGCCGCTGTTTATCTTCTTCAGTGATGCTAATCACACAGCAAGTGCTCGCGTCTGTTGGGCAACGGTATATGATAGTCTAGCAGTTTCGCATTTCTGAAAGTAAAAATACTATTGTTAAAAATGGCACGGTCTGGGTCACTGTAGCCAGGATCCTTCAGTGTTCCTTTGATAGCGTATTCAGCCAGTGCCGCTTCTGATGGAAAATCAATACGCAAAAAGGGACCGCTGTAATTGTGTTTTTCAAGCAGAATAAGCTGGTTCTGATCGTAGAGCAGCGTGCCGTAATGATACTTTTTAAATATCACCAGTTCGTTTTCGGTATCTTCGTGTGCACACAGAATTGACAGTATGTCCATCTCATTGTCCCATTGCAACTGTTCGTTCTTCCACTCACCGGCCACGGCATTGGCCAATGTTAACGGATAGTCCGCCCCAGTTTTCACACGGTCAACCATGCGGGTCTTCCAAAGTGAAACAGCGCCCCCGAACTCCTTCAGGCCGATAACAATATCGGCATCCAGTGAAAGGGGGTTGACCATACGGTGAACCGCGCGATATGTATCGGGCATCGCCATACAGGTGTACGATGGCTGCCGCATCTCATGATCGTGGGTGCCAAAGCCCGAGCCGTTGAACAGTAACACGAGCTGGCTCAGGCAATTTACGCTGCAGGACCAGAGGCTTCGCGCTACGCGGATGTCACTCTGCAGGAATTCATCAACAGTCTGAAAGAAGTAGGTGCCATTGGTTGCGGGAGGATACTGCGATACATCCAGTGTATGATAGGCATTATAGGTTTGGACCAGCATTTTGTAAGCCTGTATACTGTCCTCCCGGCAGCCGTTCTTGCGCAAGAGTTCCGCTGTATTCTCCAGCGTCTGAGTCTCGTTGAGCAAGCTGACTCGCACCTGTGCAAGCCCGGTGCAGAGCGGTATCACGAAAAAAAATAGGTTGATTATACCCATTTTCGGGCGCCATTGTTTTATACGGCTTTTGCTTTCTTCTGTATTCATCGGTGCTGTACTATGAGCAAACTTGTTTACTGTTTGGAGAACAAAATGTCACAATATAAACGATGGATGATGGTGATGTGCTGTATGTTGCCAGTAGTGGTTGCCGCGGCTGAAGTCGAACACGAAGCCGTAGTGGACAAAGCGGCCCCTTCAGCTTCACCGGCAAAGGAACAACCGAATGAGAAAGAGGGTGTGGTTATGATTGAAATGAAAACGTCTATGGGCTCTATCAAGCTCGAATTATATGAGGATAAGGCGCCTGTAACCGTTCAGAACTTTCGGGCCTATATTGAAAGCGGACATTATAACGGGACGGTCTTTCACCGCGTGATCGATAATTTCATGATTCAGGGTGGCGGCTTTTCACAGAATATGCAACAGAAGCCCACAATGCCTCCCATTAAAAACGAGGCCGATAACGGTTTGAAAAATGACAGAGGAACTATTGCGATGGCCCGCACTTCAGAGAGGGACAGCGCGACTTCCCAGTTCTTTATTAACGTGAAGGATAATGACTTTCTAAATAACGGTGCCAGGGATTTTGGCTATGCCGTATTCGGTAAAGTGGTCGAGGGAATGGATGTCGTCGATGCCATCAAGAGTGTTGAAACCGGTGCGCGTGATGTGCCTGTGCAACCTGTTGAAATTGTCAGTATCCAGTTGATGGAAGAATAAGCGGGTCCTGTGTCAGGATATCTCTTTTTGCGTTGTTTCCCTGAGGGCCTTCCAGAGTTTTAGAGGCTCTTTGGCCGCCAGCAGTTGCCGTCGTTTGTCCGCCGTGCTCAATGCCTTGCTGAGGCCCGAGAGCAATTTTAAATAGAAGGCACTCGCGGCGGTCGGAACAATCATAAAAAAGAAAATTTTCGAAAGTGTCTTGGCGTCGGGACAAAAACGAAATCCTTTGCGGCTGGTGCCCAGCGCCATTATCAGTCCGCTGCCCTCAATACCCCGAACATGAGGAAATGCTATCCCGTTTTGTACGGCGGTTGTCACAATCTTTTCACGTTCAAGTGCCATTTGAGTCAGTGCTTTTGTGTCGTCAATATAACCTTCACCACCCAGTCTTTCCGCCATACATGAAATCAGAGCTTCTGTATCCATGGCAGCGATATGCGGCATCATGAGAGCAGGGGATGAATACTTATCAATGCCGCTTTTTCGAGCCATGGCCTTCCCTGAAAGAGGGCTGCTGCCCTGTGGCACTGTTTCAGGTATGTACAGAATTCTGGAACAGGAGGTGCAGTGGCTCAGTTTCTTCAGTTGCCTTACATCTTGCAGGGCACTTGGCGTCAAGGAGATGCCGCACCCTGTACAACAGGCATTGTGAACCGGTGCAATAATCCGTTCACCGCGCCGGAGTAACTTTTCGATATGCCTGTTTTCCTCTTTCGGCAACTGCTTGCGGGTTTTTTCAATAATGCGATCGAGGCCCTCCGTTGAGGCTGCATTTCCGGCCAGTGTGGTCTGTTCCTGTGCATCCAGCAGATCTTGTAAACGCACTATCTGCTGAATGATGCCCCTGATATCCATCAATGTCATATGTGCTCCGAAAATTTAACGAATTCGATCGTGCTCAATACCAATAGGTATGATAAACCTTGGTGCCCTTTAGTGAAAGGATAAGATATAAATAAAATGAGGTTCAGTTATTTTAGTATGGTGACATCGGCTTTTTGCCTGATGGCACTTGTCACGTTTTCTTCACGGGGAGATCTGTGGACCAGTGAATGGGTGGACGAACCCTTTAGCATCACGAATGGAGAACTTTCTCTAACGTTGCAGGCAGATCGCGCCGGCAGCGGCAAAAGTGTTGTAGTGGCGGCATCAGAACTCCTGCATGATGATATGGAGTCATCACCGTTAATAGCCCCGAAGAATCTGGCCACCTACACCCGCTCTTTTGATTTTGCCCCCGGCACTAATTCGCTGATCATAGAGTTGCCGTATTCGGTCATGCAGATTCAGCGCTGGTTTCTGGTTTCAAGTCAACGCCTGCAGCGAATACATACAGGCGGAGATTTGTTGCTGCATGATGCTGACGCTGATGACATCGGACCGGGTGATATGCCGTCAAAGGACACGTATAGCATAACGCAACATCATGCAATGGCTGTCGCCACGAATGTAGCTGAATGGCTGTTGGTTGAACACGCAACCGATATCTCGAGCAATCCAGCCGCGCCCCAGGTCCTGACTAACGGGAATGGTGCGGTGCGTTCGGGAGTGCTGACGGGCACCGTAGACAATGCTGTTGAAGACGTGTATGCGCCGGTCGGATTATAAGGACTTCAAACGCTGGAGCCCCGCCAGTGGAGTTTTTTCCGGAGTACGGAAAAATAATTAGTACCCGGTAAATTTAGTAAGCGTATACCGTGCCTGTATTTGTTAATGCGAACCGAATCCCCTTCGTTTAAATGCTTAATATCCTGCCCGTCAGCCGAGAGTATCAATTCTTTGCTGGCAGCGCGGACCGTAATGTCCACGGTGCTGTCGTCCGGTATAACAAGTGGCCTGTTGCTGAGCGTATGAGGACAAATGGTGTTGAGGAGGAATACCGGGGACTCAGGGCATAGAATAGGGCCTCCGGCTGACATCGAGTGTCCTGTACTGCCTGTAGGTGTTGAAAAAATCAACCCGTCGCATTTAAAACAGGCTGTTTTCTGGTCGTTTATTTTAAGCTCGAGGGTGACAATCCGAGAGCTGCACCCCCAGCCGATCACAACATCATTCAGGGCTCTAGCATTGCAGGTGTTGGTGTTCTTCTGAAATACAGTACAGTGGGCCAGTGTTCGCTGTGAACTTTCGCATTGTCCGTTGGCAAGCGCTGTCAATGCTTCACACATCTGGTCCTGGGCTACACTGGTTAGAAACCCGAGCGAACCGATATTGACGCCCATGATGGGTATGTCGACATCACCGAGCTGACGCACGGCCTGAAGCATAGTGCCGTCGCCACCTAGTGCCATCATAACATCAACCTGCTCTGCCAGGCTGTCATCTGTCACACAGATAGCCTCTGTTAAAATGCTGCACTCATCCGATGATGAGTAGAGCGTTATCCCCAGTTCCAACGCTTTCGTCTGTAGCCCCCGCAACACATCGGCAGCATTTTCCTTATTCAAATTGGCTTTAACGCCCAGCTTCATCTTCTTTTTCCCAGTATCCAAGAAATTCCACATTCCCCGCCGGCCCCCGGATCGGTGACTGACAGATACCCCAGAAAGACCAGTGCAGTTCCGCTTCCACAAAAAGCCTTATCTTTTCGATCACGTTGTACCTTATTTCCCTGCTTCGAACAACACCGCCTTTACTAATTTCGCTTCTTCCGGCCTCGAACTGAGGTTTGATGAGTGTCACGATGGTCGCCCCCGGTTGTATAATGCGGTCCACCGTGGGCAGTATCTTGGTGAGCGATATAAAGGAGCAGTCGACGGTTGCAAATGAGATGCTGTCAGTAAACAGTCCCGGCTCGAGATAGCGTCCATTTATGCCGTCCATGATCTGAACGCGAGGGTCCTGCTGGAGTTTATAGTGCAGTTGTCCGCGGCCCACATCGACGGCATAGACTTTGGCTGCTCCATGTTGCAGCAGGCAATCTGTGAATCCACCCGTCGAAGCACCGATGTCGACGGCGATCTGGCCGTCGACATCCAGATCAAATATGCGAAATGCCATGGCCAGCTTACTTCCGCCCCGACTGACATAGATCTCCGGCTTTTCGAGCGTCAGAGGGATATCATGCGGAAATGTGTGACCCGGTTTCGTAAGAATCCTGTCACCAGATCGTATTTTACCCGCCATGATCAGCCGGCGAGCTCTTTCTCTGCTCTCTGCCAGACCCAGTTTGACAACAATTTGATCCAGTCTGCTTCGCAATAGTATACCGTCCAGCCAAGTGCATCGGTTATGCGAAAGCGATCCTCATGATCATCATATCCTGTGCACCGATCTTTTAGCGGTGCTGTTGGTATAGCTTTTCAGCGGGAGGCATCGCTTCCACTATCATCTTAATGGATAGGATATCTTTATCTCGCCTGATCGTCAATAATACGCTTTCACCAATATGGTGATTGAGTACCTCTTTCTGAAGCTCACCAACTTCATCAATGGCTGTACCATCCACTGTGAGGATGATATCGCCGGCCTCCAGACCGGCTCGGTACGCCGGTGTGTTTTGATAGACTTCTTCAACAAATACACCCGTTTTGTAAAGCTCGGTTTCTGCGCCCTGCAGAAGACTCAGACTGACCGGTCGAATACCTATCCAGGGTCTGATGAATCTGCCATGTTCAATAATGGAGTCCGCCACCCGGCGTGCGAGGTTGACCGGAATGGCAAAACCGATGCCTATATTGCCCTGCACGGCGGGGTTCGCCGTCTGAATTACTGCATTGACACCGATCATATACCCATCGATGTCGACTAGCGGCCCCCCGCTGTTCCCCGGATTAATCGAAGCATCGGTTTGTATGAAATCTTCGAACGGCAATCGTCCAAGACGGCGACCTTTCTGGCTGACGATGCCGAATGTGACGCTGCTGTCCAGGCTAAACGGTGAACCCATGGCAATCACAAATTCACCGACTCTCAGACGATCGGAGTCACCAAAGGAAATGGGCGTAAATGACACATCTTCCGTGTCTGTAACAATTTGTACAACGGCTAGATCCGTCAGACTGTCCCGGCCGATGATGCGGGCCGGATATTTAGTGCCATCCTGCAGCACGACTTCAACTTCCTGTGCATCGCGAATGACGTGTTCACTGGTCAGAACGTATCCATCCCGGCTTATAACAACGCCGGAGCCCTGTCCCGCCAGTCTTTCAGGCAACTTGTACACCTGATCAAAAAACCAGTCTCGCGCAAGATGATAACGAATGGCTTCCGTCCGCAGGACGACAACCGACGGCATTACTTTATCGACCGTATCAGCAATATTATTGCCAAGTCTGCGGCCAAACGATAAGTCCTCACTTCTCGTTTCGAGGACCCAGCCTAATGAGACCGCAAAGAGAACTGTAAGTATTTGTTTTTTCATGGCTCCACTCCGATTACATAATCGACGATGCAAGGTGCGAGCCGTTCATTTTTATTCCGGTCTTTCTTCACTCACTGTGTCAAAAGGTTCTGCTACCAGTGTTTCACCTTTTTTCACAAGGATTTCTATCTTTCTTTCAACCTCGTTCAGCTTTTGGTTACACAGTTTTACCAGCGCTGAACCCTTCTCAAACTTGTCCGTCATCTCTTCCAGGCCCAGCTCGCCTCCTTCCATCTGTTTGACGACCGATTCCAGCTCTGCCAGGGCTTCCTCAAAACTCTTTTTCTTATCAGTCATGGTTTTCACCTTTCTCTCTTCATCGCTTTTGTTGTTCTTTTACGGTTGAAATCAGAAAGCCGTCCCGAAAATCAGTACGCACGGTGTCACCGGTCTCGCTTTCGTGAATACTACGCAAAATGTTGCCCCGCTGATCGCGTGTCACCGTAAACCCGCGCCGTAGCACCGAATCAGGTCCCAACGCCTGCAACTGGCGGTCGAGCATCTGCAGGCGCTGTTTAGCCCGATCGGTTTGCAGCTCTGTTAAGTGACGCAGGCGGATATCCGATTCTCTGATACGTGTGCGGACGACCCCGATGACAGTGCCGGGATGGCGCTGCTGCAGCCGTTCGCGCAAACGATGAAAATACTGCTGGCGGTTCAGCCAGGCCGAATACAGACAGCTGCGAAGTGATTCGCTGCACTGCTGCAGATGATCGCGATGATTTCGAAGAACCGTCTGGGGTGTCTGAGACCATTTATCATACAGATAGTCGAGTTGCTGCCGGTACTTGATCAATGCATTGGCGGGCTCTCTGAATACATAGCTTTCGGCTGCGCTGTTTAGTCGGTGTCGCAGTTGTTGTATGCGGTCGAAAAGTGCTCTTTGAAGAGACTGTCGGGCATCCGTCACCGCCTTCTCCATAGTTGTTTTCTGTTCCACTACGAGTTCAGCGGCTGCCGAAGGGGTGGGGGCTCTTAAATCAGCACTGAAATCGCAGATCGTAAAATCAATTTCATGGCCGACAGCGGAGATGACGGGTATGGTGGATGCGGCTACGGCTCGAGCCACCGGCTCTTCATTGAAACACCACAGATCTTCCAGACTGCCGCCCCCGCGGCCGACAATCAAAACATCCATATCGGCGCGAAGGTTGAAGGTGTGGATGGCTGCAGCAATTTCTTCAGCAGCGCCTGCTCCCTGGACACGCACGGGATGCAGCACCACATGCACATTGGGAAATCGTCGTGACAAAACATTTATTATATCGCGAATGGCAGCACCACTCGGTGATGTGACAATGCCGATATGGCGGGGCAGTCGTGGAATGGGTTTCTTGCGATCCTGATCAAACAGCCCTTCCTCTTTCAGTTTTTTCTTCAGCGCTTCAAACGCTTTATGTAAATCACCCAGCCCGGCATCTTCCAGCATGGTGCAGCGTAGCTGGTATCGGCCCTGTACCTCGTAAAGCGTTATATGGCCGTAGGCGCGCACCTTCATGCCATCGGCAGGATGCAGCGAACACCGATTTTTGTCGGAGCGAAACATCACGCCCGGAATCTGCGAACGATCATCTTTCAACGTAAAATAAAAATGCCCCGATGAGTGCAGCTTCGTGCCCGATAATTCGCCTTCTATCCATACGGGACCAATCTCATCTTCGAGTAAACCGCGCGCTTTTTGATTGATGTCGCTGACCGTGAAGACCTGCTTGTTCTGCTGATTGAACAAATCGCCGCTCATAATACTTCCCGCAAAGGTAATTGAATACGTTCTAGTTGCAACGCCTTCCCAGTCTCGTTGTCCACCCTGATACAGACGCCTTCCATCTGGATGTCCTCTTTGGCAACATCAAAGCGTGCGGGCATGCCGGTCACAAAACGGTGAAGCACCGGTTGAACCTCTCTTCCCAGTACAGAATTCTTGGGCCCCGTCATACCCATATCTGTTATATAAGCTGTACCCCCCGAAAGAATTTTTTCATCCGCTGTCTGCACGTGCGTGTGTGACCCCACTACGGCACTGACCCGCCCTTCAAGATAACGTCCCATCGCTATTTTCTCTGAAGTGGCTTCAGCGTGCATGTCGACCAGTATACAGTGCCCCTGAAAATCCTGCGTCTTCAATAGATGGTCGACTGTTCTGAAGGGACAATCATAATGAGGAGGCATAAATACGCGGCCTATCAGATTAAGTACGGTGACGGGAGGCGTCCGATCGCCTAACGGAACGGTACACCATCCCGAGCCTGGATTATGCGGGGGGAAATTGGCCGGGCGCAGAATACGGCTGGTGCAGTCCAGATAGGGCGGTAAATCCCTTTGATCCCAGGTGTGATCTCCGAGTGTGATGATGTCGACTCCGTGCCGAAACAGTTCGTCGGCCAGCTTGGGCGTTATCCCGCGTCCACCGGCTGCATTTTCAGCATTGGCCACGACCATATCGATGTCTTCCTGCTCTCTGAAGACCGGCAGTAACTCCTTTACTGCTCTGCGTCCCGGCGAGCCGACAATATCACCTATAAACAGAATATTCATCATTCGAAAAAAACAGATTCTCTTTTATTTTGCATACTCGATGCAGCGCGTCTCCCTGATGACAGTCACTTTGATCTGCCCGGGATACTGCATTTTATCTTCAATGTGATGACTGATGTTTCTGGCCATAACCATCGCTTCATTATCATCAATTCTGGATGGCTCGACAATAACCCTCAGCTCGCGCCCGGCCTGAATGGCATAACTCTTGGTGACGCCCTTGAAACTGTTCGCAATTTCTTCCAGATCCTTTAGCCGTTTAAGGTAAAGTTCGGTCGTTTCAGAGCGCGCTCCGGGGCGTGCAGCCGTAATGGCGTCAGCGGCGGCCGCGAGCGTCGCATACAGACTCTCGGCCTCCACGTCACCGTGATGGGCCGCCACGGCATTGTACACGATGGGTTGTTCACCGTGTTTTTTTAGTAAATCTGCACCGATGATGGCATGGCTTCCTTCGACGGTGTGATCAATGGCCTTACCCAGATCATGAAACAGGCCCACCCGTTTGGCAATCGTGGAGTCAAGACCCAGTTCTGCTGCCATCATGCCCATTAAATGAGCCATTTCGACTGAGTGTTGCAACACATTCTGGCTGAAACTGTGACGATATTTTAATCGACCCAGCGTGCGTAGCAGTTCAGGTGCTACACTGCGCAGACCGAGCTCGTATATGGCCGACTCGCCAGCCTGCCGTATGGTATCATCCACTTCTTCCTTCACCTTGGCCACTATTTCTTCAATGCGCGCCGGATGAATGCGTCCGTCGGAAACCAGTTGCTCAATCGTGATGCGGGCAATTTCCCTGCGCATGGGGTCAAAGCCTGAAATGATGACGACTTCAGGAGTGTCATCTATCAGTATATTGCAACCGGTCTCAGCTTCCAGTGAGCGGATGTTCCGCCCTTCTTTTCCGATAATGCGACCCTTCATCTCATCGTTTGGAAGATTGACTGAACAGGTGGTTACTTCGTTGACCTGATCAGCGGCATACCGGTTTATCGCCGTTACAATAATACTGCGCGCATTTTTTTCAGCAGCTTCCTTTGCCTCCTCCTGCATGCGCCGTATCAGCAACCCTTTTTCTGCCGTCAGATCCTCTTCCACCTTGCCGAGCAATGTTTCCCGTGCCTGCTCCTCCGACATTTGCGCCGATTCCTGCAGCTTGTTATTTGCCGCCTGAACGGCTTCCTTCAGCCTTTTCTCCTCTGCCAGAAGGTTGTCCTTTTCCCTGGCTAGATCTGCAATTTTAGAATCAAATGACAGCTCCTTGTTATCCAGCATGGAGACCCTCCGGTCCAGGTTCGCCTCCCGCTGTGCCATGCGTTCCTCCAGGGCTATAATCTCGCGCCGTCTAATTTTATTATCTTTTTCAAATTCCTCGCGAGCCTTGATCACTTCATTACGTGAATCTACATCAGCTTTTTTTAGTATCAGTTCGGCCTTTTCTTTCGCGTCCGCAAGAATGGTCTCCGCATCTTTTTTGGCCATGTCCATTCTGTACTTATTTTTAAATACATGAATGAAGTAGCCCAGTACAATGCTGGCCAGCGATACCGCCAGAATGCTCCAATAGTCTTCTGTTATCATTGATTTCCTCCTCCCTCGGCTCGACCGGGGGGTGTTTTATTATTTTTATTTTTATAATTTAAATCGTTCATTCTCGTCCCTGGATACCTCGCTCCGTAATGACCTGTTGCACGGGTCTGTCGTGTGCTTCGATCGGCACGTTATCCAGCAGCTGGCAGTGGAAGGCTAAGCCGACAGTGCGGGCTCTGGTCTGGCATAGGATACGGTCATACACCCCGCCTCCTCGGCCCAGGCGATTTCCCCGCCGATCGAAACCCAGCCCCGGTACCAGCATGGTGTCAACACTGCTGAATGGCCGCCGGTATCGCGGAGCTGCAGGTTCACGTATGCCGTATTGCTTGACAATCAGCCGCTGTCCCCGCTCCAGAACACACAGACTGTAATCATGCTCTTTCTGTTCAAAATAGGGCACCAGTACGGTGATTCCTTCGCGGTGGCAGTGTTCAACAATCATGGAGGTATCCACTTCAGAAGGCATCGGTATATAGCAGGCAGCCACCTCTGTGCCGGGCCATACGTTCTCCGAAATAAATATACGGCAGATCACCGCGCTGGCTTCCGCCCGCTGCCGTTCAGTCAGCTGTCTGATTCGACTCCTGAGCTCGGCGCGGATGTTTATTTTTTCTTCTGCCGGAGTCATCATTTCTTTGCGCCTTGCCTTTTCAATGTTTTCCAGTGATCTATTCTTTTTTGGATCGTCGCCTCGTAGCCCTGATCTGTTGGCTTGTAATATATTTTTTCAGTTGGAACATATGCTTGGGCGACAAAGTGATCCTTGCCCTCATGCGCATACTGGTAGCCTGAATGTCCGAGCTTTTCGGCACCCCGGTAGCCCGTCCCGCGGAGCGGTTTGGGAACTTCCAGTGTCCGCCCATTTCTAATGTCGTCAAGTGCAGCATCGACAGCCAGGTACGCGGCATTGCTTTTGGGGGAGGAAGCCAGGTAGGTAGTAGTCTGGGATAAAATAATCCGCGCCTCCGGCATCCCCACAAACTCAGCGGCCTGCATAGCGGCAACGGCGACTGTCAACCCTCTCGGGTCCGCATTACCGATGTCTTCAGATGCCAGGATGACAAGGCGCCTCGCAATGAAACGAGGGTCTTCACCCGCATACAGCATCTTGGCAAGCCAGTAGACGGCGGCATCGGGATCGGAGCCGCGAACACTTTTGATAAAAGCCGAAACAGTGTCATAATGACCATCCTCGTCATGGTCGTATACGACAGCCTTTTTCTGTATGGATTCCTCTGCCGTATGCCGACTGAAAAACGTGAAGCCATCATGTGTTTGCTCGGCAGTCAATACACCGATTTCAAGTGCGTTTAATGCCCGTCTGGCGTCGCCTTCCGATACCGCTGCAAGATGCTCCAGTGCACCTTCCTCAGCCCGGACATTCGACTCGCGCATGACGGGATCGCATTCGAGAGCCCGATTCAACAGGGCTACTATGCTGTTTTGATCAATCGGATGCAGTTCGAAGATCTGCGATCGCGATGTCAGCGGTGAGTTGATAAAGAAAAAAGGGTTATGCGTGGTCGCTCCGATCAGCGTAATGTCACCGTTTTCCACATAGGGCAGCAACACATCCTGCTGTGCTTTATTGAAACGGTGGATTTCATCAATAAAGAGGATGGTTTCACGGCCCTGCAGATGTTTGATCTGCGAGGCATTGTCGAGTATGGCCCGCAGGGTGGACACATTGGCCAGCACACCGCTGGTCTTTTCAAAACGTCTGTTTGTGGAGAGCGCTATGACTTCGGCCAGTGAGGTTTTTCCACAACCGGGCGGGCCGTACAGAATAATACTGGCCAGTCGATCGGCCTGTACCGCCCGGTAAAGCAGCTTTTCGGGGGCTAAGATATGTTCCTGGCCCAGTATGTCGGAAAGCTTTCGGGGACGCATACGGGAAGCGAGCGGTTGTGACCGCGTTTCCTTCCGCTCATTCTTATCTTCCTGTGTGTCAAACAAATCCATCGTATTGTTGTCAGGGTATAAAAAAACCCCACCTTGCCGTAATGATTGCAGAACTCTGGACCTCAGAATACGAGGTGGGTGCTCTGCCGTTTACGTTCTGCGTCCCTTTGACAGGGCTTGCAGGCTGTAAGCGTACTCAAGCTCCCTTTCTAAACATATCAGGTTAGAGTAAACGCAACCTGTCCGCGAACAAGGTAGGGTAAAATTGACATACACAAACGAATGCGTCTGTGTACGGAACACTTTTTCAAAGAACAATGATCACATCAGGCATCGCCTGATACATTTCTCGGCGCAGCGTAGGGCCCCCGGCATTCCCGGTGGCGATTTATCTACATCCCGTATGCGGCTGCCATCCATCGGGATTGCTGCCGTAATCGTTTTGCATGTGCCGTCATATTGAACAGTGACGGCCGCGCGCTCTTCAAACAGGGAAGTAAAAAGCACTTCCCATACTGTTTCCAGGGTTTCAAACCATGTATAATAAAACATGGAGTTCATACTCTACCTTATTCAAAAGTTAAAAATGCTTACTCTCTGAAGGCTGCATCCAAATGTGTTGTTAATGCCTTCCTAATAGCACTATCATAAACATTAACCTGATCATCTGTCAATGTTTCAGTTGAAGATCTGTACCGCACCGTAACGGCCATACTTTTTAGACCTTCACCAATTTCATCGCCCGTAAAAATATCAAATACGGTACAGTTTTCCAGCTCAGGCGGGGCTGCATCCCGTATGACGTCCTTGATCTGCTCATAGCGCACCGATTGCGAAACGATAATGGCCAGATCCCGATCTGTCGCGGGATACATTGAGAAAGGCTTAAAGGGATGAATGTCAAACAGATGCTCCAACAACGGGTCAAGTCTGAGTTCAGCTACAGCGACGTTTGATTTAAACCGTAACTCCCTCCGTATTTCTCTACTCAGAATGCCCATTCTGCCGACCAACACTTTTCCGCAGACGCACTCAAAGCCGTAACCGTCCGCCCACGCGGAACCCGATTCCGCTTTTAATACCGGCGCCGGGAGGCTGCATTTTTTAGCCAGCGATATTACGATCCCTTTCAGCCGCAAAAAGGCTTCATCGGCTGAATCGTTGTTCCTGCTGTGCAGTGATGATTTTCCGGCGGCCCCCATAATGCCGATGGATAGGTTCTCTTCCTGAACGGGCACGGTATCTTGCAGTGTAAAAATCCGCCCCATTTCAAATAATGCAGCCGTATCCATCTGGCGGGCATTGTTGCGGGCCAGGCTCTCAATCATCTGCGGAATCAGCGATGTCCTCAAAATGGACTGGTCGGCACTGATCGGGTGGGGCATGACAATGCGCTCCGCTTTTTGCTCTGTATCATAACGGTCCAGCAGTGAAGGCGAAACGAGACTGTAATTACATATTTCAGATAGACCTAAACCCGTCAGCAATTCACGGCATTTACGGATAGACCTGACCCGGCTGTCATCGGTGTCGGCCACGATGAGCGCCTGTGGTGAGGGAGCCGGAATTTGATCCAGTCCATACGTGCGTGAGAATTCCTCAATTAAATCGACTTCGCGTTCGAGATCGAGACGAAAGGCCGGCACTTCAACAGTGTATTGATTCTCACCCCGCTGCTCAAATTTCAGTTCCAGAGATTCCATCGTTTTTTGAATGATGCTAATATCAACATCAATACCGAGGAGTTTATTCAAGCGCTCGGTGGTGCCCTGAATGTACGTTGGGGTGGGTGGGGAGTAAAATATATCAATGAGCCTCTCTGCAATTTCAGCATTTCCATATTGCTGCATGAGTGAGGCTGCCCGACGGCTGGCCCAATCGACCCCCATGATGTTGGTGCCCCGGGCAAACCGATAAGACGAATCCGTGTGGATACCGAGTTGCTTAGCCGTGTGACGAACAGATGCGGGCTGGAAGTAGGCACTCTCCAACAATACGGTTTGCGTGTCGTCTCGCACTTCGCTTCCGGTCCCGCCCATCACACCCGCAATGGCGACCGGTTGCGCTGTATCAGCTATCACCAGCATCTCTCCGCTCAGCTCGTGTTGCAGGTCATCCAGTGTCGTAATCTTCTCCTGTTCCCGGGCTTTTCTGACGACAATGCGCCCATCTTTCAGACGGCTGTGGTCGAATGCATGCAGGGGATGTCCGCATTCCAGCAGTACAAAATTGGTAACATCCACGATGTTGTTAATGGGGCGAATACCGGCCAGACTGAGAAGCCGTTGCATCCAGGCCGGTGAAGGCGCAATAGAGATCTTGTCCAGCATACGTGCCGAATAACGCGGGCAGAGCTCGGCTTCTTCAACGGTGACCGAGGTGAATCGTTCGACTGGCTGTCCGTTTGTTTCGAAATCAACGGAGGGAATCTGCAGGGGTTTATGGTACAGCGCCGCCAATTCCCGTGCGATCCCGATCATGCTCAGGCAGTCGGGGCGGTTGGGTGTAACTTCCAGCTCAAAGACGATATCCGGCTCCGGAAGCACCTCCGCAGCCGCTGTGCCGGGAAGCAGATGGTCGTCGAGCCGCAACAAACCGCTGTGATCTTCGGACAAACCCAACTCGTCTTCAGCACATAACATGCCCATGGATTCACATCCGCGAATCTTCGCTTTTTTCAGTTTCATTCCTCCCGGAAGAGAAGCGCCGACCGGGGCAAAAACATACTTGGCTCCAGTCGTCACATCGGGCGCTCCACAGACGACCTGGAAGGTTTCATTACCGTCCGTTACCTTGCATAACGAGAGCCGGTCGGCGTTGGGGTGGGGGGAGACATCCAGTGTTTCGCCGACTACAAGGCCTGCATAATCAGAACCGATATGCGTCACGGCTTCGACTTCAGTACCTGAAAAAGTCAGCTTGTCGGACAGACCTTCAATCGTGTCGTCAATTTCAACATATCGTCTCAGCCAGGAAAGGGGAACCTTCATGATCTACTCTCTATCTTCGTATTCGTTAAAATTGTGCAAGGAAACGGACATCGTTTTCATATAGCAGCCGAATGTCGTGAATGCCGAACAGAATCATGGCGATGCGTTCAATGCCCATGCCGAATGCATAACCCGTCAATGTACGGTCATATCCCACGCTTTCAAAAACATTGGGGTCGACCATGCCCGCTCCCATAATTTCGATCCAGCCGCTGTTTTTACAGACGCGACACCCGCTGCCATTACAGACGTGGCAGGTGAAGTCCACCTCGACACTGGGCTCAGTGAACGGAAAAAAGTGCGGGCGGAAGCGTATCTTTACATCAGAACCCATCAACTGTCGGGCAAAATAGGAAAGGTCCCCTTTAAGATGTGCCAGTGAAACATCCCGATCCACATACAGCCCTTCCACTTGATGAAAGTTGGCGCTGTGGGTGGCATCGGGCGTGTCCCTCCGGTAACAGCGGCCCGGTGCAATGATGCGCACCGGTGGCTGGCGGGATTTCATGTAGCGAACCTGGACGGGTGATGTGTGGCAGCGCAGCAGATCGCCGTTGTCCAGATAGAAGGTGTCCTGTATATCCCGGGATGGGTGGTCTTCCGGTGTGTTGAGTGCGTCAAAATTATGATAGACCGTTTCAATGTCGGGGCCATCGGCTACTGTAAAACCAAGCGTTTGAAAGATTTCCGTGATGCGGTCCGTAATCTGAGTGATCGGATGAATGGTTCCCAGCGTGTGCCATTCACCGGGCAGTGAGTAATCAAATGCCTCCGCAGAAGTGGACTCAGCTGATCGTTCCAGCTCTTCCTGTTTAGTTTTCAGCAGTTCCTGCAGCTCTTTTTTAAAGGTATTCGCGCCTTGGCCAATGGCGGGGCGGTCCTCGGGCGCCGCATCTTTCATGCCCTTCATAAGTTCAGGAATCAGGCCTTTTCTGCTCAAATACGTAATGCGCAAGCTCTCAAGTTCCTGAAGCGAGGTCACCTGTCTGCCCTCATTCAGGGCCTGTTCCTTCAGTTTTAAAAGATCATCCGGTTTCATGCCTGTCAATCCCTTCACTACCCGGTTTGGCCCCGGCCGGGCAAAACACGTGTAGAGTTATTTTGACAATAAAAATACAATCCATAGTCTATACACATCACAGGCACATGACCTTATCCAATATTCTGCAGAATCAAAGCGAAAAGGTTGGAGTTTTTAGGTTCGTGGTTTGTCCGTAAAAATAAGTATGGGAGTATGAGCATGAACGTAATGCGCTGGATTTGTTATAGCCTCTTTTTATGGGCTGTGGCGGAAGATGGTTGGGCGGGCACTGAAGCGATACACGATGTCAGTGAGTCTATTGTTAAAATCTATACGGTACATAACCGAGCCGATTACTATAATCCATGGAGTATGCAGGGTCCGCGGGCTTCCACTGGGTCTGGCTGCATCATAGAAGGAAATAAAATACTCAGTAATGCACATGTAGTCAGTGATCAGACATTTGTACAGGTTCGGCGCTATGGAGATCCTCGCAAATATCAGGCTCGTGTCGCTGCTGTTTCGCATGATGTCGACCTGGCTCTTCTGGAAGTGCTCGATGAACAATTTTTTGACTCGGTGCCCGCTCTTGAACTGGGATCTATGCCGGAACTGCAGCAGGAGGTGTTCGTCTACGGTTTTCCGCTCGGCGGCGATATGATGAGTATTACGAAAGGCGTTATCTCACGTATCGAACATCAGCGCTATACCCATAGCTCAGGTCGTTTTCTGGCAGGACAGATTGATGCGGCCATTAATCCGGGCAACAGCGGAGGACCTGTCGTGGTTGACGGCGATGTCGTGGGGGTCGTGATGCAGGGGATACCCAGTGCCCAGAACATCGGCTACATGGTGCCGGTCAACCGTATCCGTCATTTTTTTAAAGATCTGGAAGATGGCCAGTACGACGGCATTCCCAGCATGGGTATTGGTCTGCAGGATGCAGAAAATGAGAGCATGCAGCGGCGCTTTCACTTGCCGAAAGACAAAACCGGCGTACTCGTTAACAAGGTCATCGCCGGTTCCCCGGCGGAGGGTACCATACAAAAAGGAGACCTGCTGCTCGAAGTCGACGGGCACCGGGTGGCTACGGACGGGACCATTGAGTTTCGTGATAAAGAGCGGACGCTGGTGTCTTATTTTGTGCAGGAGAAACAGGTAGGGGATACCATTCGTGTCAGTCTCCTGAGAAATGGAGCCGTGCTGGAAAGCAAGATCGCTCTTTCACGGCCCTATAACATGAATTATCTTGTACCCATGGAACAGTACGAGACGCTGCCCTCCTATTACATTTATGGCGGTGTCGTGTTTTTAACATTGACAAAAAACCTTCTGCAGGTGTGGGGCAATGACTGGTTCAACCGAGCTCCCAAGAATTTAACAGCCATCTTGAACGAGAATTATCCCGAAAAAGAAGGGCAGCAGGTGGTAGTGGTTTTAAAAGTGCTGGCCTCCGACATTAATGAGGGTTATCACAACATGAACAACCTGGTCGTGGACAGAGTTAACGGTGTGATCGTTGATAATATGCATCAGTTTGTCGAGTTGGTGGAGCAGGGGGATGATCAGGTATTCCTGGAAATTGAAACGCGAGAGGGCTACCTCATCGTACTGGACCGCACGCTTGCAGAAGAGCGGAATCAGGATATCCTTAAGACATATCGAATAGCCTCCGATCACTCACAGGACCTTCAATGAAGCGGAAGTTTCCCGTGAAGCGGATGTTCAAGATCTTTTACGGCCTTCTCGCAGGTTGTGGAACCGTGTCAGTACTGTTAATGCTGAGTTGCTTCACCCCCCTGCCGTGGAGACTTTATTACTGGTTGGCCAGTCCGCCCGCGACCTATGAAGGGCGCCCTGATGTCATTGTGGTAATGGGCGGCGGCGGCATTCCCAGTGAATCGGGGTTGATGCGGACATATCAAGCCGCCAGAGTAGCCGGCATTCATACGAATGCCGCAGTCATGATTTCCATCCCGGGAGAGCCTGAACGAAAGGGAAGCGCGCCGGACGGAATGGCAGATGAACTCATCCGGCGGGGGGTGTCGGCGCATCGTCTGCTGTATGAAAGCCAGGGCTGCAATACGCGCGAGCAGGCGCTCTTTGCCATGCGCTTGCTGGGTACGAACTCACAACCCAACCTGTGTATGGTGACCTCACCTGAACATATGCGTCGATGTGTCGCCACATTCACAAAAGCGGGGTTTATCAATGTTGCCGGTTCGTCAGCATTTGATGCCGGCATAGATGTAGATCTGACTGTGCGGCATCGTGAGCTGGGGGCGCGGCAGGGACCCGCTATCATTCGTAAAAACCTAGCCTTGCGTTACACGTTCTGGACTCAGATGAAGTATGGCGTAGTCTCCCTGAGAGAGCTGGCAGCTCTGTTGTATTATCATCTCAACGATTGGGTTTAGGAAATCCTGAAGTCCTCGCCTGTATGGAAACAACGTCAGCCCAACATGCAGCAACAATAGATTGATCTGCCATACCTTTCATGCAAAACACAGAATCTTTCATAGCGAGTACCTCTGCAACCGAATCGCACTCATGGTAGATTGTCTTTGTGCCAAATGTTCACCGCTACAAGGTGGATCATCAAATGTTATTGAAAATCCAGAAGAGCGGGTGAACTTGCGACTTGCCTCTGTTAGCGTTGGTGCCAGGTATGACTTCGATCCATCACATGCTATACATAACAACCACAGCTTTACGTGGTTGACCGTTTCCGGTTGGATAACAGGATCACATCGCAGAGACCCTGGGCGTCCTTGGCCGCCAACCAGCGTTCTTCAAAACCGCTCACCTGCGCCACTTGGGCAATAGCCGCCAGTGCTCTCAAGTGAAAATTCCGCTCGTCTCTCGTCCCTGCCAATAAAAAAATCGTATTTACTTCGGGTGCTTCTTCGGAGAACCGGACCCCACCTTTTACACGCGCAATCAGCATCTCAAAACGCCCGTTTCCCTCCACCACAATATGCGGCACTGCCAACCTTGCGGACAGGAGTGTACTGTTTTCGTGTTCGCGCCTTTTCAACAGCTCCGCAAGATCTTCCGGCGGTATCTCCAGATTCGGAGCAAGCGTGCGTGCGGCCCGTTCAAAGAACTCGTCTCTTTCCATCGGTCCTTTATCGTCCAGTATGAAAGCGTTCTGAACCAGTCGGTCAAAGCGGTCCCAGACAATTTCATCACGCTCTTTAATGATCTGCCTCAATTCGGCTTCCAGGGTTCCGCTGACCAGACTTCGCTCGGTGAGCCGGGAAATCAGATGCAGCAGGGCACTCTCCTTTCGCGTCTCTTTGCGACCGAAGAACCAGAAGATCATAAATGCAGCCACGATAATGGCCGCACTGATGGTTAGAGCTATGATACCAAGCTCAAATAGAACGAAAAATAATCCGAGCAGTCCGCCAATTTGAATCCACGGATAAAGCGGTGAGTGAAAAACTGGCCGATAGTTGGACAATCCGCTTTCACGCAAAATGACTACCGCGAGACATGAGAGCATATACGTCAGGATGAGCACACATGATGCGGCTTCCACCAGAATAGGCAACGGGAGCAAAAGGCTCAGAATGATCAGGCCACCTGTGGTGAGAATAGCAATGTGCGGGGTCTGAAAGCGGCTGTTTACTGTTGCAAAAGAAGACGGAAGCATGTGGTCCCGGCTCAACGCAAGCAAGTACCGCGAGGCCGCCATAATCCCTGCGTTAGCCGTCGAGACAAAGGCAAGGATCGCGGCGATACTCATTGCCACAAAGCCAAACTCACCCATGATCGCCCGCCCACCGTCAGAGATCGGAGTCAAGGAACCGTTCAGCACATCCTTTTCCAGCACGCCGCTGGTGACCGTAATAACCAGCACATAGCACAGTGACACAAAGACCAGTGCCAGTATCAGGCCCAACGGCATAGATCGACCTGGCTCAATTACTTCTTCGGCCACACTGGCAACCTTCAGCAGGCCGCCATAGGATACAAAGACAAATCCAGCAGTTGAAATCACTGCTCCAACACCATGCGGCGCAAAAGGAATGAGCAAATCTGCCCGCGTTTGCGGTATACCCACAAGCACATAGAGAGCCAAAAGAGCAAACAGACCAAAAACGATGACGACCTGTGCCCGGGCTGCCTGCTGAACGCCCAGTATATTCAGGGCGACAAAGATGAGGGTTAATCCAGTGCCTAAAAACAAGCCGGGTACATCTACTATCATCGCTGTAAAGGTCGCCATTCCAACCACTGCGAAGGCGCTCTTCAGCGTGATCGCAAACCAGCTCAGGATACCCGCTATGGATCCGGTGGCTGCGCCGAATCCTCGCATAATATAGAAATAATCGCTGCCAGCCTTGGGCATGGCTGTCACCAGTTCCGCCATACTCAGCGCCCCGGCGCTGGCCAGCAAACCGGCCAGCAAGTACGACCAGATGACGCCGGGCCCGGCCATGGCATGTGCCATGCCAGGAAGAATGAATAACCCAGATCCAAGCATCGCTCCGGACGCGATTACAAACACGTGGCCCAGCCCCAGAGCTTTTTTCAACTCTTGTTGAATCAACATCTTCTTTTTCATATCGGTTCCGTAGAAAAAGTCTCAGCTTTTACTGCAAGAGAAAAGAAAATTCTTTTCCGTACTCTGAAGAAATGTGAGGTGAAAACGGTCTGTAAACCTTCGCGTATGATGCTCAAGTCAACTGCATCTGCGTAGTTAATGTGCACCGTGCGACCGCTGGTACTACTCCTTAGTTTGTTCGTGGCCCGAAAATGATTTTATTTTGCATTTTCCGAGTAACGATTCAAGTTGTCGGATAGAATGAAAAACGTTGGCGCCCACAGCCCAACAAAAATACCTAATCGCTCTGCATGTGCCTGGGTGTCAGGCTCTGTTCCTCCTGAAATGAACCATATTAATATGGCTCCAATGATGGATGCGAAACCAAGCAAAAAACATACATTACTGAGGAGTTTTAACTGTGTCTTTTTCCTGTCATAACCTTTCTATATTCTGTTTTGTTAACCACTATACTCTAAACCAAATTATTGTCCGGCGCTTTGCCGGGCAACACCTTTTCGCAGCTTCGCGAAAATATCCTGCATTTTCTTTTTCGGTCTCCGTGATTCAATTGCTGTGTAACTCAATCGCCGCTCTCAATGCTGCGTCAAACAAGACAATTTTTTCACGAGGTAGTGAACTGACAAAGTCCGTGAGCATAGATTTCTGTATGCTGACGAGTTCGTCGCGCCTCATAGGGCTACCTGGTAAGCGAGTACGTCTTTGGCTTCGGTGTTGAGATCATCTGCGTGCTGGTTGATGATCTGCAGATCTCGACGTTCCGATTCAGTTCTTGCCAGTTGCTCAAGAAATGCTTTTGCGGCACGCTCAAGAAACTTTAACCGACTACGGAATGCTGCACGGTATTGGTCGATGAGTCGTAGCACCTCGCCCGACAGTGTGATTGATGTCTTAATTTTCACACTACTAAGATACTACCCGCGTTGCGAGTGTCAATCATGAATGTCATAGACCGAATGCGGCGGGCAGCGCCGACTGGAACTCTGCAAATCAAGGTTTTGCGCGGCCTCGCGGGCCGGTTCTGTGTGCGGACACGGGGGCCGGCGTCCCAATAAATGAAAGAGTGCAAGATTCTTTGGTTGACCTCTTTTTCAGGTAATTGGTGGTGTCAAAGCGCTGGGTGAAAAGCGGTGATTTGAATCACCGCACTCCATATTGGTTTGGAGTGCGGCAATCTGAATTGCCGCTTTGGGGGGAGCGGAGCGACGGGGCTCAGTATTTCAATGTGATAAATGACCCACGGATGGCAGGGCCGTCCCACGGATGAGGGAAGGGCTCGTCACCGCATTTGTTTGTTTGGAGTGCGGCAATCTGAATTGCCGCTTTGGGGGGAGCGGAGCGACGGGGCT
>CAYXEW010000028.1:0-27777 GCA_964464115.1 uncultured Verrucomicrobiota bacterium | reverse complement strand
TACCGACCTGCTGCATGGCGCGGAAAGCGAAGGATTCTACCGTATTGGGGTGCAACTGGCTCCCTAGTTTTCATGGGTCTTCCGCAGAATCTGCGGGTAAAAAGAGACTTGGCGGATTGCAGGATGTCTTGGACCTTGCTGGAAATGTTGGTAAATAGCGGATCGAAGGGTCGGAAATATCTCGTAGCGAGATTTTCTGGGCATGGATGGGGAGAGATTGGGGTGTAAGAGTAGGTGTACGAGTACGGGATTCGATGATGAGATCACAGTTCGACCATGAAGACCTGAGGGTGTACCGAGGGGCCATCGGATTTGTGGCGTGGGGCCGAGGGGAGGTCGGCTGTACACGCCGGATGAATTTCTCATGCTGGATTCAGTACTGCCCCGAATACGATTGGTTCAGCAGCTTGTGCGAGAGCTCCGACCAGCCTGAACCAAGCGCATTCCAGCGACTGAAAACCCTATTGTCGTGCTGTGACGGCACTCGCTTTAGAAGAAGTGCTTTGCCAGCTTCAACGCGCCCTGCTTCCAGGGAACTCGATGGCTCACGCCTCCTCCGCGTTCCTGAGGCGGATGTTGGAGAAACCATTCATAGTTGCGAATCAGGGCGTCACGATTGGAGTACTTAGGGGCAAACCCCAGCATCTGCTCGGCCTTCTCAATGGAGACAAATGATTCTTTTCCGATCGTCTCGTAGATCCACTTGTACAACGGCGAGAGACGGCACAGCTCCAATATGCGAAGTGTCGCGATCGCGGGTTTGAGCGGAAGCGAAACGATCCGTTTTCCGTGCCCGGCGCGGTCAAGCACGGCCTGGAAATCGGATCGCGGCGTACCGAACTCCTTGGCGCCGATGTTAAATGTGTCGTTGACTCTTTCATGCGAAAGTGTTGCACAAAGCCAGATGGCCTCGCAAAGATCTTCCACGTCAAGATACTGGTAGGGATTGTTGCCCTTGCCCAATATGGGAAAGTTGTGGCTGTCACGCGCCCATTCGTACAGCATTGCAAAGACCCCCAGACGTTCCGGGCCAATGAACGACTTCGGGCGCAGAATCGGCAGGCACATACCGGCACTGCGAAATTTCTCACAAACCACCTCTGCCTCGACTTTAGCCTCTCCGTAAGGGCCGACGCCGATCATCGGATCATTTTCAAGTAGCGGATGATGATCCGGCACACCGTACACCGCCGTCGACGAGACGTGGATCACACGCTCCACTTTCTGACGGGCCGCTTCGACGAGTACGATGCGTGTGCCTTCGATATCCGTAGAGAAGATTTCCGCAGGCTTATACAGTGGGAGAGCAGCGGCCGCATGTACCACAATGTCCACCCCCTGCATCGCTTTGCGCACATCGTCTGGGCTACGGATGTCGCCCTGATGCGCGGTAATCCTGTTACACACATCCGGATAATCAAACGGTGCGATGTCCAAAGATACGACCTGCTGACCTTTATCCAGTAGGTGTCGAACCAAATTAATGCCCAAAAATCCTGCACCACCGGTGATGAGAAACGTACGAGCACCACTCATACTATATGCCTCCCGCCCTGCGTATACTGCTTGTGTTCGTCATGTACAAAAAAATAAAACATCCCCCCCAGTCCCGTCACTTAAAGTGTTATGTTTTTATATTTAATAATATTTAGGTACATATAGAGACGCCTGTAATAATTGTCAATCGAAAAGAATTATTGGTGCTAGTCTGCATACTTCATAAAAAATGCCATAACCAATGTAATATATCGAATAGCAATAATTAATAAAACGTGCGATCAAAATCGAATTTGAAATCAATCACAGAATCAAACACATGAAAGAATGTCGTTTTTCACCAAGAGGGCACGTTGAAAATATCGCATCTACGTCGTTGCCAGAGGTTTGCGGTAGTTAACTACAGCAGCACCTCTGTTGCCTCTTAGCTACAACATTTTGAACGCGTGCATAATGCAGGTAGTGCTATGTCAAACTATATATTTAGGGTAAAGTGATTTCAGCTTGTACCGTTCATCCTCGATGGTGAGTTGCCAATCAACACCGCGTTGCTTTTCGTTGCTTGAAACGGACCACGCGGCGGTTTCCGCGCGGAGCGTCTCGATGTCCGGGATGCGGCGCCCCGAAAGACACTGGCGGGTCATTGAGCTCAATTCATTCTCGGCCATGTTCAGCCAACTGCCGTGCTACGGCGCATGACGGAACTCGATACGTTTTACAAGCAAGCGGGCCTTGCCGAGCTCAATAGCTTCGTAAAAAGCGCCTTTGGTGTGGGTGTTGAGTTTGTCTGAAACCAAAATATTTTTTTCGCATCCGCATAGCGCGTTTTAAGCAATTCTTCCCTTTCTTGCCCGTCCTTACTCTTTCTCAGCTTGGTGTCTCACTTACATTGGCAAGAAGGGCTACAGCAAACTTTGCAACGGCCGAATTTAGGTTTATAGGTCTGACACCTTCGCACCGCCTAAACTCGAATGAGTTAAGCGACCCATTCTCGCTGGCCGGAGTCTAGAGACCGCCTTTGAAAGGAGCCTATCTTAAGTGAAAATATAGCGCAGCTGAAAACAGGACCGGAATTGCACTGTTAATTTGAATTAACGGAACTCTTTATCTCGGAAAAATCCCAGCCCATTTCTTTCAACCATAGAAAACAGCTGTGCAACCACGCCGATGCCGGCCTGTCATTTTTAACACCGAGTCCATGCGGGCCGCTTTGATAGACGTGTAACTCAAAGGGGCGTTTTCTGGCATGGAGTGATTTCGCCAGCAATAGACTCTTTTCGCTGGTGACGACCGTATCGTCACCCGTATGCCAGATAAATGCCGGAGGAAAACGGTCGGAAAGTTTTGGAATGACTTCGTTGAGACGCCATGCATAGCCAAGAATAACCGCATTGGGGCGGGCTTTCGGGGACAACGCGGAATCATCACTGGCACTCAGCCATGCCGCCAGATGTCCTCCTGCGGAAAATCCGCAGACGGCAATCCTGTCCGGATTAATCTTCCACTCTTTGGCTCGAGTACGAATAATTTGCATCGCCTGCTGAGCATCCAGCAATCTGGCCCGATCAGAATGGGGCAGTACCCGGTAATGCAGGACGAATGCGTGAAGCCCCATTTGATTGAACGCCTGGGCAACAGGATCTTCTTCAGCAAAGGATCTGAACTGGTAGGCTCCGCCAGGCATCACCACAACGGCTCCAACCGTTTTTTCAGTGTTCAGCAGAAATGTTTTCAGCCAGGGGCGGAAGTCGTCTTTTTCATTTTGCTCGGGTGGCTCTTGATTCCACAGATAGATGCAGTTTTTCTGTGGGAAATACTCAGGTTGCCGTGTTCCCAGACGGTCAGGAATGATCACGAAACAGTCCTGAGAGAGTAGATATTGTCCATTGTCTTTCGGATCGGTTACCTGAACCTCCAGCCGGTGTTCACCCGTCTGCAGGTTTAAAGATCCCAGCGAGGTCCACGCAAATGCGGGGCCGCCGAACATTTGCGACTTTCCTTTCATATCTGAAAACGAAACGTCGGAACTCTGCAGCTGCCATGCGCCATCATCAATGCGCCATTGAAAAGGGGATGCCCACATCCGACCTTGTTCGAAAACCCAAAGACGGCCCTGAACCGGTTTCTCCAGACGAAAGCGATATTGCGCATAGTACGCTTCATCGGGTTTCCGGGTGGAACAAAGTAGCGATGCCTGCTTCTGGCTGAACCCGTCAAAGGTCCGGGGAAGCAGTTCCCCGCCATCCTGATATTCGGCATGAAGCGGGTCATGATAATCCAGAATAAAATTGGTCTTTTCGGTGTTTTCGCCTTCAATCACAACCCAGTCTTTCATGGAAATGTCTACGCCCAGTGTCTCCGAGCGCGCCAAGGGCGCTTTCATGAAAAAAGCGGCCAGTATAATGAGAAAAGTGCATAGAATTTTATAGCTCAATCCGGAATTCCCAAATGATTAACTTCTGATTTGAATGGTTATAGCTCCATCCGTACTCTTGGTGAGTCATCACACAACATCAAGAGAAAGGAGTAGGAGCTATGACCTTTAACAAAGGTATCCAAAAGCTGCTAAGATTTAAAGGATTGAAAGTGGTAGATTTTACTTTTGAAGGGACCGACCGTTTGTCGATCCTAGTGAAAACCGACAAGAACGGGTGCAGATGTCCGGAATGCGAGCGGCGTTGCAATGGTGTGCTGGCCTTTGTGGGATCCCCCGGCTAACAAACGCGATCGGCGAAGGCCTCAATCGCATCGTGAAAATCGTGAAAAACAGGGCCAGATGATTTCGGCGCACCTGCTTCGTTACAAAAGGCTCGCAGTAGGTCACTACAGCGTCACCTTTCGGTGCCTCGCATCTACGCTAAACTTATCACGTGAATAATTCAGGTTAGATATCTGGAGTAGATTTTCCACTTTGTTGTTTCACCTTCATGAAGCGTGTCTCCGCTGTGCTCCGGCGCTAGCCCTGCGCATCTCGGCCACACCTATAAGGCTCCCGAGACGAAGCCGAGAAAGGCCGCCAACGGTGGCCACGAAGCTGAGCGGACGGGTAAACATGGCAACTGCCGAATATAGGTACAAAGTGCTTGAGGAATTTCACTATGATGTTGAAATATGGATTTGGTTCTGCATTACTAAACACCTCTTTTGTATATAAGAGTAGCAGGAGCCCCGGTAGCTCAGCAGGACAGAGCGACGGATTCCTAATCCGTAGGTCGGAGGTTCGAGCCCTCTCCGGGGTACCCTTTTGTAAATGATACAAGAGGCTGCTGCTATTTATATGAGACGAGGGCGGGCTTGATTAGCCGTATAATATTTGAAGCATGAAGTATAAGAGATGAATGAGGGGAGTAATCATGGCGGGTATTAAATTTGCGTGTCCCAAATGCGGGCAAAATCTCGAAGCCCCTCTCAGCAGGGAGAAAATTGATATTACCTGCAGTTCCTGCGGTTATGTTACCACATTATCCCCACCCCAGGAGAAGAAGCGAGTGGAGCCCGAACCCGTTGTCCCGCGTATTGAACAAAAGATTTCTTCGCCGATGCTTCCTTTCTTTATTGTCGTAGTTATTGTGCTGATGCTAACGGTTTCCGGAGCGCTCGTGTGGTTATTTTTCTACACACAGCCCAGTGCTTCAGCTCCCGAATACGATTTTACTGATCAGCGGCGCATACTCATTCCCGTCGAGCAGGCAGACCTGAACGAAGGTCAGCAGGCCGCTGTTGATCTTGTCAAAAAAGGATATGAAAAAACTCTCGCTGAATTTATCAAATCCCGTACCGGGCGCATAGAAGTCAGAGGGTGGGACGCCAAACAAACCAGCAACCAGTTTTTTACAGTTTCCTTCACATTCAAAAATAATGCCACCTCGTTTGGTTACTTCTGGCAGGTCAACCTGGATGACGGTTCCGAGTCAGCAATCACAGCGGAAAATCCGCTGTATGCCGATATGCTGGATGGCTATCGCATGCCGCCGCCCAAGATGACCTTTGGCGGCAAGGAAAAGGCCACTGCTATTCGAGCACCGCAACAATACGAAACACTTGATAACGGGCGCACTGACTTTAAAGATGATATTCACTGGATCTTTCACTTCGAGTCCAATTACAAAGACCCCGAGTATCAGGTAGTCCTTTATTCCGGCGAAAGCAAGGTGCTCGACCTCGTCACAACCAATGCCGTCTTCGAGTACAGAAACAATGCCTACGTTGATAAGGATGAGATGATTACACTGGAGGTTCGCTCGCGCGGTCGTTCCAAGGGCCGGTTTGGTGCTGTTGCTTCAACAGACTGGAGCTCACCTGACAGGCGCACGTACTATGTGGAACCCCTGAATTCGGATCCCAAAAGCCGTTAGTATGAACCCGGGCTGGAATAGAGCGGGCCTTCTACATACAAGCCTGTTCCATTGGTCATAGCAGCAGAAAAAGGTGCCCACATCAACTTCTGCAAGTGGAAGTCGGCGGTGCCCTCAAGGCGGCACAGGATATACAGGTGCCCGCTTTTTCCGGCACATCGATAGCGCAGTACGGCTCGGTATTTTCCCTCTCCCGCATCAGCGACTTGCTGTTCAATCAATGTTGCCTCCCCCTCCCTTACGGTCAGGTACAGCATGCCGGGACCCTTTTTTGTACCTTCGATTAACAGCAACTGTTCGCCCGCTGTTGCGGGGCGCGGCTTACGCAGTGTCGCCCACCGATAAGGGCGCCCCCGCCAGTCATTTACATCAATATGCGGCTGGGCTATTGTTTTTTCGGGAACCGTGCCGGGATAGTGTTTTGTCGTAACCGTCAATACTGCAGAAGTAGATGGCTTTGTGAGGTGCAATCCAACAAAGTCAAAGTATTCAACAGGCTCTTTCAGTGAATGCGTGACGCGTACATCCTGCAGATCAACCTTTTTCAGGTGCTGCGCAATCCATTGTGAACGGTGAGCGGCATACATGGTCGAATGAGCTTTTATTCCTAATCCAACAGCAACTGACAAAAGGAAGAACTGGAGAATGGCCCTTTTCTTTCCCCCGCCCCACATTATGACCAGTGTTGTGAAAAGAAGCCAGACAGCAAAGATCGTCTGCATGGGCCGCTGCTCCTTAAAAAGGTCGGTGTAGTAGACCCCAAACCCGTTAAAGAAATCGACCCACCACAGATTGGCACGTCTCAAACTGTGAATGATCATAATATAACTCATCCCGAGCGATGACATATTTACAATGATCAGCAGCAGCATAACAGAACTCATCGCGGCCATAAACATAATCCACCATTTACCCAGTGCGGAGGTGCGCTCATACATGATACCCACCAGCGGGATAAACAGGGGCGTCACGGCCAGCAAGTAGCGACCCGGCACACAGGATCCACCCGTATAGATATAACTCGAACAGGCCAAAACCAGAATAGACACCAGCATCGCCAGCACAGCTGCCGTGTAGAGCCTCCACGGACCTTTGCGAACGAGCAGAACAACGGGGGCCGTCAACATCACCGTACACAGTGGTAGTGACACAACCAGACCTCGATGACCCATTAGGGAGCCCCACAGGCCGACGGGCATGGACATGATATAGTTGAGCTCAATATCGAACTTTCGGCCGCCTTCAAAAAAATGATGCATGTACAGAAGAAAAAGCATGACCCCGGCGCCATAGGCAAGTGTAACAAGTCCCAGCCTCACGACCTTAAGGCGCCACGGCCGATCCAAAGCAAGCCCCCTCAAACCAAAGTAACCGAACGTCAACAGACTCAAAGGAATAAAACGCTCATGCACCCAAAAGAGAAACACACCCGTTAAAACCAGAACCACTGACGAGCGTAAGGGTTTATCTTTTTGGGCAAAAACAGCCCAGAATGACCAGGTGAGCAGCATGGCTCCCAACACTTCCGGCAATGTACGCGCGACGTATAAAGCCCAGAATGCGCTACTGCCGAGTAACAGTGCGAGCCAGGTGCTGAGAGACCGAGTGACTCCCAGACGCAGAGACAGTTGGCGCACCGCCAACAATGACAGGGCACCTATGACAGCCAACAGCAACCAGCGGGCCAAAGAACCCGCCCCCCACAGGGGAAACAGGAGGAGCGGAAGACCTACAGGGTGATAACTGTACCATCGCCCTTCCTTTGAATTGGGTGCAATGTGATAGTATTCTTTATAATTTGGCTTAAAGCGGGCATAGTTGTTCTGCTGGATATTATTATGAACATCGAGATCGCCGTCTTCATACAGACTCTGAGCCTGGATGAGGTAATGTCCCTCATCCCCGACGTGTTTTCCGGCGTGCTGTTCGAGATGCCATCCCAGAGCCGTATAGCCAATGACAAACAGAACCAAGCCGGCGACTACTGCGCGACCGCTTTGAAAAAAATCGGAACGCCTTTCGACGGCGGCATAAAGCCAAAGGGAAAGCACCAGCGAAGGGCCAAAGAAAAGAATATTACTGGTGGAACCGCGCGGCAGGACGTCATTCAACAAAAGCAAGGCGGCCACCGCCGCCGCCGTCACTGCGGACAAACCGAACAGTGTATTCGGCAGGTCAGTTTCTCGCCGCAGCACGCCCTTCAAAACGTAAAGAGAAAGAGTCGACAGCAGTATAATGATCACCCAGCGAAGTGACTGAACGGTATCCTGATGCCACAGCGTGATGTACGAGTCCTCAGCGGCATAGAGCCTCAGGGCGGGAGGCGCCAGAAAAAAGAACATACTCAACAGCAGCAAAAGATATTCCGCCGCACGGCGGATACTGAACAGATGAACCGTTTTTTTCATACCATTGCCAGGCGGCGGCATTTTATTTGTGCGCCATCTCGAGAATACTGATAAAAAATCGGGATAACAGTGTTTGTAAACCTAGAATTATAAAAACCATACCCGGCACAATAATACGCATAGTATCGCTGTAATTAAGCCCTCCGAAATCCACTTTCAACCATTGAATGACGGCGGTGGCCATCATCACACCGCCAGCGAGCATAAACAGAGCTGACAACACGAGGCATCGCTCCAGATTGGCCGTTCTTAGCAGTTGTGTGATGCGTTCATCCACCGGCAACAATCCTTCGTTGCCGGCAAAGGTTTTTGCAAAAACAGCGAAGATGACAGCCTGATATCCGGCGATAACAGCCAGAGATCCGAACAGCATTGTGTGGGCATCAAAAATCGTATTTTTGGGTATAGCGAGGCCAAAGGCCACTAGGCCCAAGAGTACCAGAAAGCAGCCCGGCATTAAGAAGAGCCAGCGCGGACTCGACATGAGAAAATAGCGAAAGGTCCGCCAGCCATCGCGAAATGTTTTGAGGTGCGGAGCGTGAGCCCTGCGTCCATCCGGATGCAGGGTAATGGGGACTTCGGCTATACCGGCTCCGGCTAAAGAGGATTTGATCATCATTTCAGTGGCAAATTCCATACCGGAACAGCGCTGTTTCAATGATTCATAAAACGTTTTGCGAAAGCCTCTCAGACCGCAGTATATATCGTGAATGGGCGCCCTGAACCACCAACGGGCGAGAAAGGAAAAGAGGGGGTTTCCGAGCCAACGATGCAAAAAAGGCATGGCACCCCTGGCTACGGTTCCACCGCCGGCGGGCAGGCGACATCCCTGGACGAGGTCATACCCCTCACGCAACTTATGGACAAATTTAGGTACCTCGAGGAAGTCATAACTGTCATCGGCATCCCCCATGATGACCAATGTACCCCGGGCGGCTGCAATGCCGCCCATCAGAGCGCTGCCGTATCCCTTATCTTTTACATGCTCCACACGGGCGCCATTTTGTTCAGCTATTTCAATTGAGCCGTCTTCGCTGCCGTTATCAGCGACCACAATCTCATAGCAGATCTGGTTTTCGGTGCAGGCTTTATGCGCTTTCTGTATACAGGTGGCCAGCGTGTCTGCCTCATTCAGGCAGGGCATGACAATCGACAGCTCCAGTTCTTCTTTCTCCACAATATTCCCCTAGCTTCATTAGTAAGCCGACAATATATCAATCGGGCAAATAAAAAGCAATGGTGAAGAGCGGCATCTGAAGGGGAGCTTTGAAAGCTGTAATTTGAATTTGGAAATGGGGGGACTGAAACAGCCCGTCTGCGGCAGGCCAGCCTAGCCGCAGCTTATGCGTGGGGTACAATTGGCAACCGTTTCAGAGCTATCGTGATATCAATATTTAATGAGCATTCGTCCTGCATCATCAATGCAATGCAGAAAGAAGAAGCGTGTCGGGTTATCCGTGAAGTATTCATCCACTGCTCTTTTACAGCCCTCAAAAGCTCCATAGTCATCGAGAATTAATACACCACCCTGAGACAGGCGTGGAAACAGATGCTCCAGTTCGTGCCGGGTGGATTCGTACCAATCGGTATCCAACCGTAACAGGGAAATCGTCTCCGGAATGGTGCCGGGTATGGAATCCTCAACCTTCCCTTTTACATAATGGATCCGGGCGGCTGGATATGGGCACTGACCGATGTTGTGCTGCACTTCCTCCAGGCTCGCGATTGACCACCCACCGTGTTTTTGGACATGTTTTTGGTGCAGTTCATTTACCTCTGCACCGTCTTTATCAATGGGATCGGACATTCCTTCATAGGTATCATAAAGATACACCTCGCGATCATTTACCTCGAGATGAGCGAGCGTGCGCAGTACGGTCATCATACTGCCGCCGCGCCACACACCGCACTCCACCATGGCCCCCGCTATACGTGTTTGGTGGACGTACCGTACAGCATCAATGAGGGCAAACACTCTGGCTTCTGTCGTCATTGTATAAGGCTTTACAAGTTTGTATGTTTCCCGGTCATAAGGCTCGCGCATTTTAAAGCGCGGTATTTTTGAAATTTTATAACCGAACCGACCCATAAAGCGCTGGACGGCCTCGACACCATGATTCATTAAAGAGTTGCTGAAATACATCCCAATTCCTCCTCGCTCTTACTGTGACTCCTGCGGTTTTCTATAGCGGACTACTTTAGCCGGCACGCCCACGGCGATGGCATTGGGGGGAATTTCCCCGACCACTACCGCATTGGCACCGATAATACTGCCATCACCTATACGGGCACCGTCAATGATACTGGCATTGGCCCCGACCCAGACATTCCTGCCAATGCTCACACCCTTTTTCTTTTTACTCCAGGCAATTGGAATATCCGTGGAATAATCATCTAAATCAATATCCCCTACTATTTTCACACCGGGACCCAGTAATGTGTTATCGCCGATCGTCACACCGCCGTGGCCGTCAATGTAACTGAAACTGTTGACCCCCACGCCATCGCCGAGTTTAATCCAGTCTCCACGCGGATGCATACTGACAAACTCCTGGATAAAGCAGCCCCGCCCCATTTCGAGTCCCACCCTACGCTGATCGGATTTTCCAACAAAAATACCGCTTCGGATAATGGTTCCGCGCCCCACCCGAATCTTACGAGCTAGGAGTATTTTTGCGCCCCACTCAATGACACATCTGTAGCGAAGCATGAGATAAAGCACTTTCACAAAATTAGGCACCAGACGACTGATTACAATATCCATATTGTCTTTAAAACTCACCAATGTCTTCATTTGTTTATCCACTCTGTCATCTCATGACAAACATCATCATCGAGGCTTGTTCACGCGTTTATCAATTCGGCTATGGTTTTTAATATATCCTGCGGGCTTCAGTAATTCTGTCCAAAAGCCATTTATCCAACCCGAAAGAAGCGCCACTAGGGCCGCAGGTGTCCACAGAGCTGTCGAAAGCCCATCTTTGAGAGCATAGACCATGCACGCTGTGATGCCAAGAAAAACGCCTGCCAGGCCCGCTACCCAAATGACGGGATACACGATACCGGCTACTATCCAAAGCAGGGTCAGGGCGGGTATGCCAAAACCAACCAGCTTGTGGCTAGTGCTCAGATAAGCTTTTTCCCGTCGGGCCAGTTGCAGGCGGCCAATGGCAAATGTTCTCATCTGACGGCGGAAGGCGTGAAACGATGCTCGCTTATAATGATTGATGACCACATCAGGAGTCATGAGTAACCTGTAACCCAAGCGCCTCAAGCTGGCGTTCATTTCAACATCTTCATTAGAGAAAAGAGCTGCGTTGGTCGGCATAATGGCATTCAGAGCCTCCCTCCTGTAAAAGGCATTACAGCCGGGGAGATCATCCACCTCAAACGATGAAGAGCAGGCATCGTAGTGAACGGATGCCGATGTCATTGTGGCGATCCGAAAAACAACTCCGACCGCTTTTCCAAATGCATTCTGGTCGGACGGCACACGCGTGGGGCCGCTCAAACCGGCCACCTCAGGGCGACGACGAAAATGGTCTGTCGCCTTGAGCAACCAATCGTTTTCAAAAATACAATCGGCATCGGTAAACACCACAATATCCCCCCTGGATGCATAAAACCCTTCATTTCGGCCGGATGATATTCGGATGCCGGGATTATCAACTACGCGTGCACCCTTGCCACGGGCTATTTCCACGGTCCGGTCCGTGGACTGTCCGTCGGCAAAAATCACTTCGTACGAAGCGGCCGGGTAATCGAGCCGGGACAGACTGTCTATGCACTGCGCCATATAGTACTCTTCATTGCGTACAGGAATGACCACGGATACAAACGGAAATTCCGAAAGCTCACTAAACGGTTTCAAAGCGCAAGGCCTTTCAGCCAGCAGAAAAATGAGATCGCGTGCTTCGACTTTTCGCAGGACCGTGAGGCCGGCTGCTGTAACGGCCTGTTCGACCTTCGCCACTGTCGTTGCCGAACAGGCCACCAGCAGATAATGGCGAACCAGCGTCAGCACATGAGACAGCAGGGTCTGTTTACATTCGTGGTAGAAGAGATCGCTGCAAAACACAAAGTCACGGCTGCTATCCGGCGGCTCCTGTTGCCGGTCGAGTGCAAGAGCCGACATTATATCTGATACATCAACCGTCCCGAACGCGCTTTTTTCCACTTTCACACCCGTCAACAAAAGATCATCGCGATCGGGAAAAAGTGAGTCTAAACAGGCATCACCTTCACAATAGATTTCGAGAGCACCCTTAAAATAGAGACCCTCAATCGCTTTTTGAATTGCTTTTCTTTGCATTATAAAATTTTCTCGACCGAACACAGCAGGCCGCGCAGCTGATAACTGCCAAAGGCCGGGTCATAAGGTGCTTCCGCAGATGTCAGCATATTGGCATTCGATTCCATAAATCCAAAGCCGTCTTTTTGTTTTTCGGGAAACCACCATCCCATATCCACATTGATCACGCGATCGGCTATATCCTCTGTCACACGGGCACGCGCCTTCATCCTTCCGCGCGGTGAGGCCACGGTAACCCAGTCCCCGTCTTTGATCTTATGAGAGGCGGCGACATTGGGATGCATCTCGGCCAGCGGATCCGGACGGCGCTTGCGCAACCGGGCGTTCTGTTTTCCTTCACTGTGAAAATATTCTTTTCTACGAGCCCCGGTCGTCAAGACAAAGGGATACGCCTTAGCAAGTTCGGGGGTTGAAAGGGGGCTCTCTGGGGGTTCACAGTAGGTGGGCAACGGGTCGTAGCCCTGCCGCTGCAGCCCCTTTGAAAAGAGTTCGACCTTTTTAGAGGGCGTCCTGAACCCGCGCTCTTCATATTTTCGATAACGGTGTGGCGGGTACACAAAAAAACGCTCTTTTAACTCCTCAAAGTTAAGGCTGAGCGGCTCGAGGCGGCCATTTAGAATATCTGTAAACTCGATCTCTGCACCGGGGAGTTTCATCCGTCGGGCCAACTCTATCATAATCTCTTCATCCTGTCGGCATTTGCCGACCTGAAGTATCTTCTGCTGGGCAAAAACTGCATTTTCCGTCACGTACGGCATTTCGACGATCTGATTCACTTCAGGCCAGGCAGCGGCCGGCAGAAAATAGTCTGCCATATGGGCAGAGGGCGTCATAAAAAAATCAGTGGCCACCAGGAATTCCAGCTTTTGTAAAGCTTCGTATACGACGGGTGTCTGGGCGACGGTGGAAAGCGGATTGTGCCCCCAAAGCATCATCGCTTTTACAGGATAAGGATCGCCGTTTATAATGGCATTATAAATGGCCGGTATATGGGCGGAAGGCATAAAAGCGCGGAAACCTCCCAGTAATTTAAACTCCTCTGCTCCCAACCGTTTCTTCAACCGTTCTGGGGGTATATTCTGTTTCATAACCGGATAGGGTTTAAGAATGTGCATACCCAGTATATCGGAGCCGGGGACGTCAATATTGCCGGTCAGACCGCGAAGAATAGCGACCGCTCTGACGGTTTGCAGGCTGTTTGGATTCTGCTCAATGGACACGCCCCATTCAATGACCGAAGGCTTGTTCACCGCATAACGGATGGCGGCCTCACGAATGAGACTTGCCGACACTCCCGTAATGGGTTCAGCCCACGCCGGCGTAAAATCTCTGACATGCTCTTTCAGTTCGTCAAAGCCGTGCGTCCAGCATTCAACAAAGGCTGCATCATAAACCTTTTCATAGATAATAACATGAATCATAGCCAATGCCAGGGCATCATCGGTGCCCGGACGAACCGGCAGCCACATAGAGCATTTTTTACCTGTTTCCGAGCGCCGCGGATCAATGGCAATACAATCCGCACCCGCCTTCATGGCCTTTTGCACACCATGTGATAGTTTTCCATCCGGGTTACTGACCAGTGCATTATTCCCCCAGAAGAGGATCGTCTCCGGCAAGGTTTCACCGTAATAATCAGCGGACACAAAACCACCGTAAGTCAAATTACTGACGGTGATGCGAGGAATGAAGCAATTCGCGCAACCGGGTTCATACCAGTTGGGTGTTCCAAGCTGATTGGCAAACCGCACTACATGGAGGTAGTGATGCCTTCCCGTGCCCTGTGCCAGCACAACGGCTTCAGGTCCCAGGCGCCCGGCCACATCCTGAAGGCGCTCGGCAATATCACACAAGGCATCGTCCCACGAAACGGGACGCCATTGCCCGCTGCCGCGCTCACCGACCCTTTTCAGAGGTTCGGTAATGCGTTTATTACTGTAAATAAAATCTGAAACACTGACGCCCTTGACACAAACTGACGTACCGCTGAATGGCTCACAGGTAATCGGTGAGATGCGCTGGAGCACGCCGTCATCAAGGTAAACACGGACAGCGCATCCACCGTGACAGCCCCTGCATATAGTGCGATAGCTCTCCATGATCAAGCGCTGGTTTACTCCTTGAATTTAACGAGAACTTTGCAGTTTTCGGTCATCACTTTTTCAGGATGCTGAAGCAGTTCCTCTAAACCGTCCAATCCATTCACTACCTGGGTGATCAACTCGCGCAACGGAATGCGGCCGTTTTTATACAAACTCATGATATCCGAAAAGGCTCCGCAGAGGTGTCCGCGCGAGCCAATGAGTTCGATTTCATTGGTGATCATATGATCGATGCCATCCAGATGCAGGGCCTGGCCGCTACGGGCCAGCAGAGCGATGCGGCTGTTGGCATTCATACCTCTAAATATATTGGCTACGTTACTCATCGCGCCTGAGGTTTCAATCACAACATCGACTTGGCGGGGCATCTGAGCAAAAAATTCATCGACATCATACACATAGCGAAACCATTTGCGGGCGAGTTCCCGGCGAAAAGGTTCCGGCTCCACCAGATGAATTTCTGAAGCGCCGAAAACATGATCGCAAAGCATGCCCGAATAGAGACCGATGGGGCCGCCGCCAAAGATGACTACCCGGTTTCCCCCCGACACGCGCGTATTCTGACAGGCCACATACGCGACACCGGCCGGTTCAATGCAGGCTGCGGCCTGTAAATCTTCATCGCATCCAGCCAGATCTGTAACATCGTGCGACAGCATAGACGGCACATCGACAACGGTGCCAAACAAGCCGTCCTTCTCCAGACCGAGCAGGCGCGCACGGCGGCACTGATTAAAGTGACCTTTCCTGCATACATCACAGTAATGACATACGATGATGGATTCGAATGTGACTACATCACCGGGTTTAGCATGACGCACATGAGAGCCCACTTCGAGCACGCGGCCCACACCCTCGTGGCCAATCACGCGACCTTCCGGCGGGATGCGCATCGGAGCCGAGCTCTTAATGTAGCCCGTGTGGGGATCCATTTGAATTAAGTGTAAATCCGAACCACAGACGCCGGCATACAGCATCTGGACGCGCATCTCGTCTGGATGCACCGCACCCAGTTCCCTCACCTCTTGTGAAAACCGCGGATGTTTATATATCTGGTTGGGCTGTAAGTCTTTCAGCCCCGGCATCGGATCGCGATCAGCTCTGACAACAAATACCTCTGTCTTCATATTTACCTTACCATATCATTGATCAATTTAACGGAATGGTTGTGTGCCTGCAAAGCCTATTCAGCATAATTGAAGACCCGTTGTGACACCCCTCTGCTTCCTCCTTCTCCGCGTTCACCTGTTTATTCGGTCGCGGTGGAACGCGACCCTTCATGGTGCCCTATTTTCGCGTTCCAAAGGATAACCGCAGAACCCACAGTATCCTATTCGTTCCGGGTCTTCCACAGCGTCTGCAGGTCAGCATGCATTCTCGGTTTGCTGATTATGCTCGCGAACGTTCCGTTGTACGGGCATGCGCACGAGACCCCCACCCCCGCATTACGGCACCCTTACAGATCGAGTTGCTTGCGAGCGGCTTTTAGAAGTGTTTTACTGTCATACGGCTTGTGCATAAAGGCTTCCGGTTTTTCGGTAACAAATTCATTCATCACTTCAGTGGCTGAGTAACCGCTGGTGAGAATGACAGGCGCCTTGCAGCCGCAGGCCCGTATTTCCCTGAAGACTTCATCGCCGCGCATATCCGGTAAAGACCAGTCGAGCAGGATTAGATCAATTTTTTCTAAATCGCGGTGTACAATATCGAGAGCCTCTGACGCATTGCGAGCCGAGAGAATGTCCAGCTTCATTTTCGACAGCATGCGTTCCGAACTACGCCGCACAATTTCTTCATCTTCGATCATGAGCACACATTTATTCGGGGCTGTCGGAATGGGCTGTGTATCCCCTCCGGAGATCAGCTGTTTACTTACCGATTGCTTAATTTGCATAACGGTGTCTTTTTCTTTCGGTGCGGAGGGCTCAGCTTCCTGCATAATTTCCGGCACTTCGATGGGCAGGAAGAAACAAACCTTTGAACCCTTGCCCTCTTCACTGGTAATGTGAATGCCGCCGCCATGTGATATCAGGACGCCTTGCGCCGACGGCAATCCGAGCCCGCGGCCGGGAAACTTGGTTGAAAAAAACGGATCAAACACATTATTTAGTGTGACGGAGTCCATGCCGCCCGCCCGGTCTTCCAGCTCAATCGCGTAATAGGCCCCCGGTTCAATCATGGGGGCGTGGGCATTGGGTGGAAACAGGGGGTCCCTAATTATTTTTTTTCTCAACCGCAGATCTACCCGCACCCTATCAACTGAGGCTGCTTCACTGGCATTCACAACCGCCTGCTGCAAGGCTTTTTGCAGGGCCTTGCGATCGGCCATAATCTCGGCCTGCATCACTTCCTGCAAATTCACTTCAAAGTGAGCTTCAATATGTCCCGGCACCTTTGCTTTCACTTCATCCAGCACTTCGGGGATGAATGTCACCAGATCGACACGGCTGAAGTTCAGTTGATTTTTCCCGGAGAAATTCATAAGCTTTTCAGCTAGACGGCGAATATTCCCGGCGCTGTAGTAAATCCAGTTTATTTCCTCAAGGAGGTGCGGGTTGTCGCCGGCCTGCTTGATGGCTTCATGGGTGCTGTCCAGCAACACCGTAAGTTGATTGTTCAAATCATTGGAGACCCCCGCCGCCAGCACCTGCAATCCCTTCAGCCTTTCGCGCCACGTTCGGGAACGATCCGCCATCTGCCGTACACGGATATTCTCCATAATATGCTGAATACGATGGGCCACACTGGAGGGTTCGGACGGTTTTAAAATATAATCGCTGGCTCCCAGATGCAGGGCCTCCATCACGGTGACGATGGAGCCATGTCCAGTCATCATAATGACAGGCAACTGCGGATATTGCCGATTCAACTCGCGCAGCATCTCCATCCCGTCTTCTTTGCCGAGAAAAATATCCAGTAATATCAGATCTATTTCTTCGCTATTGAGCTTTTCCCAGCCATTATGAATGCACGAACTTAAGCTGACAGTAAAACCCTGTTCTTCCAGACCGACGCCGAGACGGGTACGGGCGACCTCATCATCGTCTACTATCAAAACGTGCTCTCTCGTGTTCATTTTAGCCTGCCCTGCAACTTTCACATTTATACAAAAGGCATATTATACCCGCCCATCATTTTTAGATTATAACGGCTGTGATGATATAAGTGAAGTTCAAAATGTCACAATCGAACACACCAGCTGTTTGATTCATATATAATTTGAGATCTTCCGATCTGTTCATATATTACACTCATCCCAGACCGCTCTGGAAAATTAAGTGGAAACCGGTTGATTTTTGTTTATATAGTAATATTTGTTTGTAATGAATACTTATTTTGGTAAAATAAAAGTGCGGTAAGGGATTAAAATAGATGTTGAAGTGCTGAATGCGGAGGGGAAAAATGGAAGAACAGTCTGTCAGTCATCCGGTCGAGAAAGAAGAACGAAGAATGCGAAACCGGTCGCGCCCCAACTACAGTGATCGCCGCCGGGCGATTCGTTACGAAGCTTCATTTCCCGCACAGATCATCGTTGGAAAGGGCAAAGACGAAAAGGTATATCAGGCCACGGTTACGGATATTTCCGACGGTGGATTGTATATTGACAGCGCCGATGTCCCTACAACTGAGGAACGATTTAAGATTAAATTCCGCGTGCCCGACGGCTCCATGCCGGAGGAATACATTCACGGGCATATTGAAACCGAGGTGGAGGTCAGGCGTCTGTCGCTGGATAAAGGAATGGGCGTTCAGTTTAAAGAGCCTCTTTCCAAGACACTGGCCCGAAAATCGTGGAGCGCATTTAAGTTTGGCTCCACCGCTTTTCTGGTGCTTTCTTTCCTTCTGATTCTGTTCATCAAGTACAACAACCTCTATTTTTTCTGGTTTGATGTACCGGTTTTTTTCTACAGCCTGCTTGTTGGGTCCTATCTCCTGAGTCGTTTTCTCTTTGCTTCCTTCTACCGACCGGCAAAAGCACCTGACGAACTGCCCGCACTATCCGTTGTGGTGCCAGCTCATAATGAGGAGCATCATATCGAACGAACTATTCAGCAACTGATGGAGTCAGATTATCCGGCGGACAAACTGCAGGTCATCGTAGTGGACGACGGCAGTGATGACGGAACATTGTCGTCTATTCAGGAAGCCCGAAAAAAATACCCCGGAACAATCGTGATCACGTATGAGCAGGCGCGTGGAAAACGCCAGGCACTGGCCGCTGGTTTTCGCCTCGCCACGGGTGATTTCATTGCTTTTACGGATTCAGACAGCTTTGTCAAACCCGATGCACTAAGGCAGATCATGGGCCGGTTCATGGATCCTGAGGTAGCCGCCGTAACGGGCCATTGCGATGTCGAAAATATATGGACAAATATGCTCACCAAAATGCAGGCCGTCCGCTATTACATTTCCTTCCGGGTCATCAAGGCCGCAGAGAGTGTCTTTGGTTGCGTGACCTGCCTGTCGGGCCCCCTGGCCGTTTATCGTCGAGAAAGACTGGAAGAGGTTTTTGAAGAATGGCTGAATCAGAAGTTTCTGGGCCGGGAAACGACGTTCGGCGATGACCGCGCCCTCACGAATGCCCTGCTGAGGCGACATTACAAAGTCGTTTACGAATCGAGTGCCAAACTCACCACCATGGTGCCGGAAAACTGGAAAACATTTATGAACCAACAGTTGCGCTGGAAGCGCTCATGGTTTCGCGAAAGCCTGATTGCCTGCAAGTTCATGTGGCAGAAAGAGCCGTTGATGTCGCTCTCCTTTTATCTCGGCTTTCTGCTGCCCATGCTAGCGCCGATCGTTGTTCTCAGGGCACTGATTTACACACCGATTTTTGAACAGATGCCTCCGATAACCTATATCTCGGGCGTCTTAGTTATGAGTATTATGCTCAGCAGTACGTATATGTTTGTGAAGCGGTCGCGCCTCTGGATTTACGGGATCCACTTCTGCTTCTTCTACATGTTCGTTCTGGTATGGCAGGTCCCCTGGGCCGTCATAACATGTGCCAAAAATGAGTGGGGAACACGAACAAGCGAGGAACTCCGTGAAATCTAAAAAATTATTTATAATGATTCAGTGGATCGGGGTGGCAGCCTTGGTCGTCTATTTGGTTCGTGTATTCATGACACCTGTTCCGACCCCGGATTATTCACCGGAAACGTGGAACGCATGGGGCGGGTTCTCCATTATCTCTTATGCTGGTATCACCGCACATGAAAATGAAGAGAACTACCCCTCCCCAAGCCGCCTCAAAGAACATATGACAGCCCTGCGGGAGGCCGGCTATGAACCGGTACGACCGGTGGATATCAAACGCTTCTACGGAGGTCGGGCCCCGTTGCCTGAAAACCCGGTACTGATTCTGTTCGAAGGGGGCAGAAAAGATAGCTTCATCCGAGCAACTCCCCACCTGCGTCAGGAGCGCATGCTGGCGACCATGTGTATTCCAACGCGTTTTGCCGGCCTTTTTGACCGCTTTCATCTGCAGAAAAACGAATTGCGCAAAGGTAGCCGGCTCAAGCACTGGAGTTTTGCCGCCATGGGCCATCAGGCTCAGGACAGTATTTCCGTGGATACCGAAGACGGCACCGGTCATTTTCTAACGCGCCGCATGTATGTCAACGGTGAACCTGAAAGTGCCGACGCTTACATTGCCCGCGTAGAGCATGATTATGCGACGTCCCGGCGCATTCTGAGAGAGGCTGTCAAAAAGGCGCCCGTCCTCTATCTGTATCCCTACGCAGATGCCGGATTTGGATATGAAGCCGACCCGCTCGCGGCCGAAGTAAACCGCAAAGCGGTTATGGAGAATTTTAACCTAGCAGTCACCCGCGAAGGAGATTCCTTTAACGGCCCGGGAAGCGATCGCTACAATCTGACACGATTACGGGTAAAAGGAAGCTGGACGGGAAAGGAACTCGTTCAGCAACTCGAACGATTTAAACCGAAGCACGAAGTTGCAGAACCCCTCCAGAACAGCGCACTGTGGTTTTTTGAAGGCGGTGCCCGACTGGATAACAGCATGCTGCTCCTTCCTGAACAAAGCAGGGCGTGGTTGCTCGGGAGCGACGGGTGGTCAGATGTCGAGGTTTCATTTACCGTCAACCGTTCCGGTAATGCTCCATTCTCGGTATATGCGCGCTATGCAGGCCCCTATTCCTACATTCGCATTACGCTGTACCGGGGACAGATGTTGGTACAGGAAAGGCTGGGCGGTAAAATGCAGACACTGCTTCGCGAAGCTGTCGATTCAGCGGGAGAAGAGCCGCTTGAGGTCAGCCTGTTGATCAAAGGGCGGCGCGCCTGGGTGTCGCTCAATAATGAGTGGAAATCTCCCCCCCTGCCCCTGACGGCCTCCACCTCAATCGGTCGTGTCGGATTTGAGAGCGCCGGCGGTGAACGTCGCATTTCACAGCTTGAGGCCCAAACGGTAGAAGGCCTTTACCGGGTATGTGAAAGCCTTGATGCGATCGGGCCAGATAGCCTCAAAGAGGTCATAGCAATCATATCTCCGTGGCCTTCGGAAACTGACGAAAGTCTGTATGATGACTGGCAGTTGCAGGTCCTAAAACTTGCGAGAGAGGGCGTGGAAGTGATCCCCAAAGTGCAGCCGGACGCCGCCATGTCATACAGCCAAAGTCGACAGAGCGCCAGGAAAATGGTGGCTACTCTAGAAACTTCAGACGTGAAAAATGCCATCAGCTGTATTGCGCTGGAAGGCATTCATTACGATCTGGCGGCCGCTTTGCGACAAGAGGGTCTGGACGTTCTTCATATCGTAAAGCCGGAGGAGGCTCGCGATCTGGCCATGGGCATTTCAGGTGAAGAGGATCGCCTGCTGGTCGTGGACGGGGAAGACCTGTTGACGGATCTGCATGCGCTGCTATTCCACTATCCATCCCATCGAATTATTGCGGCGCACAGCGGCGCGACAGCACTGCCGAGCGGTATCAGGAAGGCCCGATGGGTTGAGCCGGGTAAAGGAGGACACATAGAATGAAAAAAGGTATCAGACAACTTCATTTCACAGCACTCCTGACATTCATTTTATGCTGGGGTGCAACGGCGCAAGAGACGGTATCGGTATTGGAATGGATTCACCGCTCACAGGAAGCGGTGGCGGAGAATGACCTGGATGCCGCGATGACATATGCCCAAAAGGCGACTGATACCGACCCGGCTCAGCCGGGTGCATGGAAACAGGTGGGCATAGTTCATCTGAAAAAGGGCGAACACCAAAACGCTGCCCACGCACTGGGGCGCTCCGTTGAACTGAAGTCGGAGCAGGCTTCTACCTGGCGGGATTACGCCTTGAGCCTCCGGATGAAAGGAAGCAAAGTGGATGCCATGGAAGCGTTGCAGGAAGCCATTCGGCAACAACCCGATAACGCGTCATGGCATCGGACTTATGCACAATGGTTGTGGGAAGATGGCCGCCACAGTGAAGCTGTTGCGGCTGTTCGTAAAGCAGTGGAAAAAAAGCCTGACTACGGTTCCGCATGGCGCGATTTAGGATGGTATTTATGGGAAGATCAACAGGATGAAGCCATCGAGGCCTTTGACCGTGCCATCGAGGCCGGCATCCCGGAAAAGGGCAACATTGTCCTCAATGTCGCAGCCCATCTGGCGGAAACTGGACAGGAAGCTAAGTCCATCAGTCTGTTGAGACGCTGGGCCCCGAACCAACCGATGACAGAAGCGGGTATTGTTCTGGTGGAACAGGGGCGGATCAGGGCGGCGGAACCGATCCTACAAGAGGCGTGGAAAAAAGAAGACAACAAGCCCATTGTAGGGTTATATCTCGCCTATAGCCGGATCTTGGGAGGTCAGTGCAAGGATAGTTCCCTCTACTTGTCGCCGCTTGTCGACACAGCGCTCGGCAAGGCTTCCGCCAGGCAACTGGACATCCTTTTTGAAGTGCTGGACTTCTGCAACAGGGACGCCGAATTGCTTCCACTGATTGACAGGATTGACGGGGAAATAAAGCGACAATCCGCCCGTAATGAACAGGTGACAGACGTGCTGGAAAAAGTAGCGGAAACCAGGCGCGTTCAGCATGAAAAGGAGCAGGCGCTCCGTCTTTATCAGCGCGTATCTGCCCGCGACCCGAATCGAACCTGCTGGGTGTACGCCTTTAACTTGTTGCAGGATATGCGCGGCGAGGAAGCCGCCTTGGCGTATGCCCGAGATCTGCTTGATAAAACCACGGAGGAGTCCGTAAAAGAAGGGCTCAAAGGTGCGCTGGCCGAACGGCTTGAACAATGGGATGAGGCAGCCAAATGCTATCGTTCCAGCCTCCATCGAGATCCACGGCAGCCGGAGATCAGAATCGCTTATTTTTGGATTTTGTTGCAAAGGGGAGAACTGGAGCAAGCGCGAGAACAGGCACTCTGGTTTGCAGAAAAGGTGAATGCGGGCAACATGGCCTTTCGCTCCCGGCTGGCCTCTATGTGGGCCGCCCTGGCTGAACCTCAAAAAGCACTGGCTCTTTGGGAACCACTGCACGAAGAGTTCCCCGGCAACACCTATTATGCGCTGGGTGCCGCCAGAGCTCTGTTTGCATTGTGCCAACCGGATGCCGCTATGCAAATCCTGCAAACCGCATCGGATTACAAACCCGATGCCGACCTGTATGAATTGATGGCTGCGATACAGCTGGACCTAGGTAAAACAGAAGCGTCTGTTGAACTTTCAGAGCAGGGTCTCATTACCGGCGCCGGGCAAAACCTTCGCAGAACCTATTCGGAGAGCGCGGAAGCTGGCGGTTACATTACGTTAACCAACTGGGAATACGCAGCAAAGGCTCTTCAGGCGGCTCAACAGTTTATTAGAGAAGACCCCAGTTATATTCCCATGAACCTACTGGCTGGGCGCACCTATGAACAACTCGGCTTTACGAACAGGGCTTATGCCCTTCACGAAAACCTGTTGTCCAGAAATCCAGGTTTTCTTCCGAGTTTGCTGTATCTGCGAAATGCGGCCACGGCAAGCGGTGCCTACCGCGAAGCTGTAGACTATGCCGAGCGGGCGGTCGCCCTGATGGAGAACAATCCCGATACCGTGATTCGTTACGCCATGTCTCTGGCCGACAACGATCAGTTTCCAAAAGGTCTCAAAGCACTGCGCCAACTCGCGAGCCATGATGCAGAGAATGCCGTGCCGGTGCTGCTGTACTCCGGGATTTCAGACTGCGAGTATCCAGGGCGCAACAACCTGAAGCAAATAGGTGAGCATATCGCATCGCTGGCAGAGGCCGGATATACATTTGTGACGCCGGACAGGCTCGGCACGACTTCGACGAATCCGATGGTTATAGTAGCCATCATGAACACGGAAGCTGATGTGATACAGAGTATTGACACTCTGCTGCAGCGGTATGGCGCGTGTGCCGTCTACGGGGGCGGCCACCGCGAACTGCGCTTTCGTATACCCGGCAGAACAACTCCCGCACAATGGCAGTCGCTACAGGATTCCGGGCGGTGGTTTCTCGCTTCCAGGGGGCCGGACCGTTTTGAACGACATGCACTGGATGAAGACGGGAACGCCGGCAACCCTCTCACTCATCGTTTACTCAAGGATGACGGATCCAGAGAAACGCTAGAAGAATATGAACAGCGCATACATCAAACACTGAATGAATATGCCGGAGCACTCAGCCACTCAAATAATAAAGTGCTGATTCTTCCGCGCGGGGATTTTGGACAAATGTCACTGGATACGGGCAAAGAGCAAATTGACATTATGAAAGAATCTCTGCGTCAGCATTTTGATGTGGCCTTTTATTACGATGCATCGGGCTTTATGGACACGACAGTCCAATCGCTGTATGCAAGCCCTGCAAAAAACATCCCGCCGGCATGGTCTGCCGCCGACTTGTTGCAGCATATCAAAATTGCGAACCCCTATGTGAGATCCAGACTGGAACTGGGTAAAATGCTCTACTGGCAGCGGCAGCATGAAAAAGCCAACCATCGCTTTGCCGAAGCCCTGGCGGCGGGCGCCGACGAACGGGACGTGTATTATAACTGGGGCATAAACGCTCTACAGCAGGGAGACCTTCCGCGCGCCCATGAGAAACTACAACAGGCGGCGGCACTGGATGCCGATTCACAGAATATTCAGGAGGCCCTGCAGAGAGTGAAAAGAGCGAGGGCGCCACGGGCGGAAGGCTACGTTACAGGATGGGATGACAATGAGGACCGCGAATACCTGAAGTACGGGATAGACGGTCAACTGCACCTCGCCGACAGTATTGAACTGGGTGCCTTTGTCGATCAAAACCGATGGAGCAAAGAAGGTCTTAAAGACGAAGAGGGTACGAGAGCCGGCGGCCAACTGCGGTGGAACTTTTATCCGCAACGCTGGATTGATCTACAAGTGTGGCACATGGCGATGGACACCGTAGAGAACGAATGGGGCGGAAGAGTCGGACTGACGCTGCCGAATCGTCTGCTCGGCGGATATGTGCGGGTTGAATACGCGCGGCAGGAAATTGAAACACTTGAAGCAATTCTCGCAGGAATCTGGGCGGACAGCGCCGCCCTCCGCACCTATTCCCGATTACTCGATGAATTCGATCTGTTTGCCGATATAATTTATACTGATCGGGACGACGGAAATGAAACCACAATGCTCAATGGTCGGCTTGTGTACCGTGTAGAAGAGTGGCCGTTTTTCGGCATCGGATGGTTGTTCCGCTTTGCTGACAGCGACATTGATCCCGACGAATACTGGGCCCCCGAAGCACTTCAACAACACCAGCTTTACGGCAATCTGAGGGGGGCGTATGAAAGGCTGCACTATTCGCTGAGCGGTCAGGCTGGCTACGCAAAAGAAGAGGACACCGAATGGCGGTTCGTATGGGGTGCACGCGGCTTGCTCTCATTGAAATGCACGGACCATATAGAGCTGACCGGCGAAGCCTACTACTTTGAGGGTCCACAATACGAACGATTGACATGGTATGGCGGGGTGAGGGGGCGGTTCTAACCGGTCATTCAACAGGGCTTTACGCTGAAATCAAAAAATAATTGAAGAGGTGAGTCCGGCAGGGTTGGTGTATGAAATGAGGGTTGGTGTAATGGTTGCATGGATTGTCCTGTTTTCGGTCAATCGTATGCATGGTGATGTACCGGGTTACCACTGCACAAACAATCCTCCCTGCTGTATATGCCCGAGCCCGAATCCTCCGGGCGGGCTTGCCCCCACCAGCACACCGCAACTGATCCTGCTCACATTTGATGACTCCATCAACACAACCCGTTATTCCGCTGTAAGGCAGATTCTCACTAATCATTTTAACCCCAACGGATCCGCTGTGCAGGCAACATTTTTCTGTACCACAGACTGGACTGATTATGAGATGATACACCGCCTCTATTGTGAAGGCCATGAAATCGGCATTCATACAATGACACACACAACAGGGACCAATACAGATCTGCAAACCTGGAGGGCTGAAATTGCGGGGGCAAGAAAAACTATTGCTGAACTCACCCAGATACCACCCCATGAAATCAAAGGCTTCAGAGCACCTTATCTCGAATACAATAATGATTCATTTGAGATTCTCCAGGAGGCCGGGTTCACCTATGACTCCTCCGTCCCGGAAGATCTGCAGGCTTTGAGCAGTAACAGCGCAGCATTGATTTGGCCTTACACACTGGACCGGGGTTTGGCTCAAGACTGTTTTACCGGCCTTGAACCTACTAATTCATTTCCGGGTTTATTTGAAGTCCCCCTTTGGGTAACCTTCGGCACGAATGATGAGTTTATGACAATCATGGACCCCGTTGGGAATTACGACGATATTATGGGTCTTTGGAAATACAATTTTACGACCCGCTATAACAATAACAAAACACCTTTAGGGCTTTTTCTACACCACACATGGCTCACCAATTCTATGCATAAAACTGTACTCAATGACTTTATTTCGTGGGCCATGACTAATCACGCCCATGTCTGGATGGTCAGCATGAGCGACCTTGTAGCCTTTATGAAAGACCCCAAGGATGTACAAAGCGCATATTCTTTTTCACCGTTTGTCACCACTACAAATGCCCATTGGGACACCAACAGGATCGTAACGTGTTGCTATCCTGAATACAAATTCCAGACGTGCACAAACTGCCCCTGGATCTACCCTAAACCATGGAACCTCTATTCAGTCCCCTGCCCTATGACCGGAGGATGTGTTTCATCTTGTATCGATGAGATCTGGAGCGATACATTCTGCGGATCCATTTCCATCAGCAATAATCTGGCCGAGTCTGCCCTTGACTGGCTACTCGTTTTTTCCATGGGTTCGGGTCACATCACATCGCTCTGGAATGGGGATTATGAAACCCACAGCTCCAACATATGGGTAACACCGAAAGACTGGATGAGGCCTCTGGAACCAGGCGAAGTTGAGACTGTTGGTTTTTGTGCGACACACACCAATGATTATGCAATTACCAATATGGCCATAACTCTGTATAAAGCCATGGCCGGATCTCCCGCCGTCAAGGTTACCGCGCAAACCACCAACATGCTGATCCTGGAGTGGTCCGATTCGGCCTTTCGATACGAGGTGTTATACAGCGACTCGTTATCTTCAACAAACTGGTCGGTAGTCACCCAACTACCATACCGCACCTGTTTCACCATGGATATCGAGCATGTTGACTACGGCTATATTCGCATCGTTACAGACCCGTAATATATGTTTTGTTGGGTCTTTCGCAGAATCTGTGGGTAAAAAGAGACTTGGCGGATTGCAGGATGTCTTGGACTTTGCTGGAAATGTTGGAAAATAGTGGATCGAAGGGTCTGAAATATCTCGTAGCGAGATTTTCTGGGCATGGATAGGGAGAGATTGGGGGTGTAAGAGTAGGTGTACGAGTGCGGGATTCGATGATGAGATATTACCGAGGACAAGGGTGTCCTCGCCGATGTCGTGCGAATGCTCGTGGCGTAGGAACGAAGTTTAGAGGAACGATAACAGGTCAGGATCGCAACTAACATACTTTTACACCTACTCGTACACACCTATCTCAATAATAGGTCAGGATCGCAACTAACGTACTCTTACACACCTATCTCCCTTGCACGATCAA
>CAYXEW010000027.1:0-28046 GCA_964464115.1 uncultured Verrucomicrobiota bacterium | reverse complement strand
ATTTTTAAACAAGCAGGCATCCCGCTACTTCGCGGTGGAACCGATTTATATATGTGCATATACGTTCATATACGGTTGGAAAATCTTTCTTATTTAGCCGCGAGAGAACTCAAAGAAACGCAAAGAAGATGGATGACAAAATCATGGATAGCAAAATCATTATCCAAAACATCTCGTATTGAACCACAAGGGCTTTGGCGTAGTTACTATCGCCAAAGCCTTCAAGTCTTGCAGCTACAGCAAACTTAGCAACTGCCGAATTTAGGTTTATCTGAACAAACCCATTGTAAAAAGGTCAAACTCTTCGTAGCCATAGTGAACCTTTTATCGTACATTTAATCGCTGATTTCATATGATTGCCAAAGCACCAACCAGACTGTCGAGAATGCTGGATGAGCTAAATCTGTTTTCGGATGAGCAGATTGAGCAGCTCATCACGCTGAACCGCGAAAGTTCCATTCCACTTACTCAGGCCGTGATGGATCTGGGCTACGTGAAAGAAGAAGCATTTTTAGAGGCGCTGGCTAAAAAAATGAGGTTGCCGTACCTCGAAATCAATGAGAATATTATAGAGCAGAACGTGCTGGAAAAACTGCCTACCAAGGCCGTTTTTCAATACCATGTGATTCCGGTCTCGCAGGAGGATGATCAGCTGCGTGTAGCCACCCATGACCCATTTGTGCCGGGGCTGCTCGACGCCCTGCGCCTGGCGTCGGGTATGAAAGTGCGCCTAGCCCTCTGTCCTCACCGTCATATCGAAAAGGCCTCAAAAAAATTCTATGGTGTCGGCGCCGATACACTCGAGAAGATGATGCAGGATGACCGCATCGACCTGACACCTGATGAGGACCTGACATCTCAGGATCTGAGTCAGATGGACCAGGAAGCTTCGGTCGTTAAATTTGTGAACCAGGTGATTTGGGAAGCGTACCAGGACCGCGCAACCGATATTCATCTGGAGCCCATGGAGAACGAATTGCGCATTCGCTATCGCGTTGACGGAGTACTTATCCAGACCCCGGTGCCAGCTCACCTCAAAAAAATTCAGTCCGCCATCATTTCACGCATCAAGGTGATGTCGAATATGGATATTGCCGAAAAACGCCTCCCGCAGGATGGTCGCATCAGTCTGCGCGTTAAAGGTGAGGAAATTGATGTCCGCGTTTCGACCATGCCCACCGTCTATGGTGAAAGTATCAGTCTCCGTCTGCTCATGCGCAACAGTGCACTGCTCGGCATGGATAAGCTGGGTTTGTTGAGAGAGGATGAAGAACTGCTGAAAAAAATGATTACCCGCCCGCACGGTATTCTGATGGTTACCGGTCCTACCGGTTCCGGAAAATCGACATCACTCTATACCTGGCTACACACGATCAATTCTGTGGATAAACGTATTATTACGGTAGAAGATCCCATCGAATATGAAATGGGCGGTGTGAATCAGGTTCAGATGCGTCCGGAAATAGGCCTGACGTTTGCGGTCGGTCTCCGCCACATTTTGCGTCAGGATCCTGATGTTATTATGGTCGGTGAAATCCGCGACAAAGAAACCGCAGAGATTGCCATTCGGGCGGCACTGACCGGTCATCTCGTTTTCAGCACCCTGCACACAAACGATGCTGCCGGAGCCATAACCCGGCTGATCGATATGGGAATTGAGCCTTTTCTGGTGGCTTCTTCGGTGGAGGGACTCGTTGCTCAGCGCCTCGTGCGCAGCCTGTGTAACGATTGTAAACGCCCCGTCCAGGTTGATGAACACTATCTCAGAGAAATCGGCTTTCCGATGGAAAAACTCTCTGAGGGCACCATCTGTGAACCGGTCGGATGCGAAGAATGTCGCAAAACCGGCTTCCGCGGCCGAACCGGCATTTATGAGATTATCAATGTCACTGAAAAAATACAATCGCTCGTTGTCTCGCGGGCCTCTTCCAGCGATATCAAAAATCAGGCCCTGGCAGAAGGCATGCGCACGCTGCGTGATGACGGCTGGATAAAAGTGCTCAGGGGCATCACTACGGTGGAAGAGATTTTACGCGTGTCCGAAGAAGATGAAGAGCTGATAGAGACGTGACCCCGGCGGCCGGGGGATAACCAACGGGAGTACACAGTTGCCGCTATTTTTATATACAGCCAGAACGCAGCAAGGGGAAAAGACCAGCGGCGAACTGGAGGCGAACGATCAGCGCAGCGCTATGCTGCAACTGGAGCGCAAAGGTTTTGTTCCCATATCCGTGAAAGAAAAGGCTCAAGGGTCAAAGAGCGGTAAAGAACGCGCGTTTAAATTTGATTTTCATCGCAAGCCTAAAAGGAAAATGACCTTGCGGGAGGTGCAGACCTTCACCCTCGAATTGAGTGATCTACTGGCATCAGGCATGACGCTGGGCCAGGCTCTGCACACGCTTTCGCTTCGTAAAACGGGAAGGGCTCAGGATGTCATTGTCGCATCACTCCGCGACGACATCGTACAGGGTGCCAGCATGTCCGAAGCACTTGGTAAATGGAAAGATTCCTTTTCGACGCTGTACATCAGTATGATCCGCGCCGGCGAAGCCAGCGGAAAAGTGACGCAGGCCATGGAGCAGATTTGCGATCATCTCGACCGGGTGCAGGAGGCTCGGGAGAAGGTAGTCATGGCATTGACATATCCGCTGATTGTCGTTTCGCTCGGCATTGGTACGATGATCTTCGCCGTCGTCTTTGTCATTCCCCGCTTCACGGCCATTTTTGAATCACTCGGCAACACCCTACCCCTGTCCACCCGGATACTGATCGGCATGAGTGACCTATTGATCAAATATGGCTGGGCTATCGCAGCCCTCATCGTTGTTTTGGTCGTACTTTTTCAGCGCGCCATTAAAACGGAAAAGGGTCTTATGAGCTGGCATCGGGTCCTGCTCAAGTTGCCGGTTGTGAAACAGGTGGTCACAGCCAACGCCTATTCACATTTTGCGCGCACGCTGAGTGCCCTGCTTGAGAACGGTGTGCCGGTGCTGAGCGCCCTGTCGATTGTTGAAGATACCGTCGGCAACGCGGTCATCGAAAAAGAAATACGTGAAGCACGCGATCGCGTAACGGACGGCGCTACTATTTCCAAGCCGCTGGCGGCCGGTAATATATTTCCTCGCATGCTGACGGATATGCTGGCCGTAGGGGAAGAATCCGGCGATATCTCTGGCTCGCTCAAGCACATTGCCAAACGATACGAAAACGATCTGGACCGCAGTGTTAAACTGTTCACCACAATCCTCGAACCGCTGCTCATCGTGTTCATGGCCGCGGGGGTTGGCTTTATAGCGTTGAGTATGCTGATGGCCGTGTTTGATATGACGAGCGGATTAAATGTTTAGCGTAATAGCCACGAAAAGCACGAAAAGTTCATGTTTGTGTTTCCTGTGGCTGGCTTTATGGAAGTGTTTCTAATAGGTAATGAAATATAAAAATATATAATCAGTCGGGAGGACGATGTATGAAAAAGAGACAGAAAAGAAGAAACAGCCGCTCCGGTTTCACGCTGATCGAGATCATGCTGGTGGTGGTCATTATAGGTCTGCTGGCCGCTTTTGCCGTGCCCAATATCGGGAAGAACCTAAACAAGGCGCGCATCAACAAAGCCAAGGGTGATATCGCCGGTCTGCAGACAGCCGTGGAAATGTACAACATGGATGTGGGCAGCTATCCGAGCAGCTTGAACGATCTGATTTCCGGTAGTGGGGGCAAATGGGACGGACCATACTTGAAAGACGGTAAACTTCCACAGGATCCCTGGGGTGATGATTACCAGTATTCCCATAACGGCGATACGTATACCGTTACCAGTACAAAACTGGGTGATCAGTAAGCCGGTCGCAGGAGGGCGTAGCCTCTGTTGAGCCGTCCTGTTCCACATGCGGCCCTACAGGCGCTTCTCCCTCTGATTATTTTTATGACAGCTACGGAGAAGAGCTTAAAAAGAAGAGGCTTCACGTTAATTGAAGTCATGCTGGTCGTCATTATTGTCGGCCTGGCGGCGGCCGTCGCGGTACCCCAGTTCAGTCGCTCGATGCGGGGTGTCAAGCTGCGCAGCGCCGTGCGTACGGTGACGAGGGCCCATAAATATGCCCGCAGTGATGCGATCCTCAAACAGCAGTACAATGCATTGCTGTTTGATATGGTGAAAGGGGAGGTGGCTCTCGTGAGCCTCGGCAGTGCTGCGGCCGGCGGCGGGTTCCTGGAGAACATGAGCAGTGACGTTGAGGACCGAGAGGTGCAGGCCGAGCTGGTGTTGGAGAGAACCCTCCCGGAAGGGGTGTCGATTTCCGCTTTTGAAACTGAACGCCCGGATCAGGTTTATGATCAAATATATTTTGTGAACTACTATCCAAACGGTATGTGCGACCCTTTCTCGCTGCATTTGAAGGATGACCGAAATAAAATGACAGTGATTGAAATCGATTCCATATCGGGCAGCGTGGAGATCCGTGAACAATAGCAGCAAAGATTTTCCAATGGTTGTAAAAAGGGTCCAACGTTTTTTCCATTGTTTGGATAAAAGAGCGGGGCTGACCCTGATTGAGGTGATGATGGCGATCACCATCCTGGGCATCGCGACCAGCGGGCTGTTATTGACGGCCTCCCAGTGTCTGGCGGTGATTAAAAAGGCCCGCTTCTATGAGACGGCCCGGCATTTGGTCGGCCGCGTCGACCTGGAAGACCCGCTGCTCGTGAAAATATTCAATGAAGAGTTTGATGAAGGAACCGATAGCGGAACGTTTGATGATATGCCCTACGGCTGGAAATGGCAGCGGACAATTTCCCGGGTGGGCGAAGAGGAGGAAGGTCTTTACGAGGTGAAAATCCGTGTCAGCTGGTCGGAGAGCGGGAAGACTTCTTATGAGGAAGTGGTGACGATGGTGTCTGTCCCCGAACTGGTTGAGGGAGGCGTGTTGTGAGGCCCCGCCTTTTTACAGCCGATTCCCCTGAGATCGGTCCGGTCGTCGGGTCTCAAACAATGCATACAGATAAGGTCGGTAAAAGGGGTTTTACCCTGCTGGAGCTTATGATAGCTATGACGATTCTCGCCATGGCTATGGCGCTGGTTGGCGGTATCTTTTTTACGGGAGTGATGGCGTGGAAAAAAGGTTCCAAACTGGCGGATGAGCTCCATCATGGAGACTTTGTCATGGAGCAACTGGTGTCGGCACTGAAATCGGCCGCCCATTTTCCGACGGCCCCTGACAAATACGGTTTTCGCCTGGAACACGAGTCCGGCCGCTTTCCGGAAGACCGGTTCAGTTGGGTCAAGTCGGGTGTCGCCTTTATGCCGGAAGATAATATCTTTGCGCGCGGACTCCACCGCATCGAGTGCGCTATTGAGGATAACGAAGAGGGTGAGCCCTCGTTTGCTGTTCGGGCCTACTCCTACTTCGCTGAAGATGAAGATGATGTGGACGCGGATTGGTGGTACATTTCGTCGCATATCAAGGGTCTTGAGTGCCGTGTCTACAATATGGAAGATGAAGGCTGGGATGACGAGTGGGAAGACACAAACAATGTGCCCGGCTTGGTGGAAGTGAGTCTCTTTCTGGAACCGCTGGAGGCGGGGGAGGAACCCATTGTGCTCAAGCGGGCAATCCAGATACCGATCGGCCTAGTGCTGACCCAGGCCGTCATCTATGGCGATACGGGCAGCGATAATCAGGGTGCAGATAACGAACCATAGAGGGAAGGGCGATGCCCATGCATCGACGAATTGCGCAGATGCGCAACCCCGATACGCAGATGAAACTTGGAAACATACATAATCAGCCGGGACACAACGAGGGCTCAGCCCTTATCGTATCGCTCTGGGTGATTATGATATTGGCCTTTCTCATTGGCGATTTTGCATTTGATATGCACCTGGAAGCCAAAATAACGGCGTATGCCCGCCAGCGGCTGAAAGCGCAGTATGTGGCGCGCGGTGGAGTGGAATGGGCTAAATCCCGTCTCATCATTGCCGGGCGCAGTCTCGACGGTGAAAATCCGCTGGCCGAAGAAGTCGAGCCGCTGTCCTACGGTGCCGGACTCAACCGAACGGTCGATATTGGCGAAGGAGCGGCGCAGATCAATATTTTTCCGGCCAGTACGCGCTTGAATGTGAATCAGTTAACGGATGAGGAGTGGGAAAACCTTCTCGATTCTGCCGATATTCCGCAGGATCAATGGCCGAAACTCATCGACTGTTTTCACGACTGGACTGATGCAAACGATGAATACCGCCTCAATGGCGGCGAGTCGGATGACGCATTCTACGAAGACCGCGGATACAAAGTGAAAAATGCACCGCTCGACACCGTTGATGAACTGCTGTTTATCAAAGGGTTTAGTAAAGCGGTGGTCTTTGGCGGGGTTGATGAGGATAGCGGCGATACGTATAAAGGTATCTACAACAAGCTGACGACGTGGAATGAAAAAAACAAGTTAAGTGGAAATGCGGTGCTGACCGAGGTGCTCTATGTCATTCCTGATCTCGATCCTGGATGTGCCGACGATCTCGATATGGCCCGTTATGGAGATGACGGCATCGCGGGAACCGAAGATGATGTCGTGTTTGAAAATATGGATGAATTGATCACGTCGGCGCCCTGCCTCGAAGAGTTTCGCGATCGCTTTGAATTTACCAAAGCAACGTATGTGCGCATTGAGTCTATCGGTGAAGTTAACGGAATTAAAAGTGGCGTTTGGTGCGTATTAAAGGTAGATAAGAAGACTACAGAAGTCGTATACTGGCGCGAAGAAATATTGTAATGGCCAAAGATCTTAAAAGTTGTACAGCACTGTTTTTGCAGGGTGAAAAAGTCTCTTGGACCACTGCTTCTTTTCAAAAAAAGAAGCTGGAGGCGCACCATCGAATGGAACAGGAATTGCCTCCGCCCCCCTCCGCTCAGGAGGCCCCGGTCGACCGTACGGCCGAAACAGGACAGCTTTTGCGCGACCATTTGCAGGACAAAAAATCTCCGGTATGCCTGATTGTTCCCACCTCCAGAGCCCTGTTGCGCGTGATGAACTTCCCGACAGTAGATCCGGAAGAACTGAAGGGTATGATCGATCTGCAAGTCGGTAAAATTTCGCCGTTCCCGGTCGATCAGCTTCAGGTTTCCATGGAAATTCTGAAACAGCAGGACGGTATTTCTCATGTGCTGATTGCCGCCGTCCGCCATTCTGTCATTGAAGAGTCTGAACGCATTTTAAAAGAGGCACACCTCAAATCGGTGCGGATCGATATTGAGCTGTTGGGCTGGTGGCAACAGTTGAAGGAGGCAAAACGTGTCTCCACCCGCGGGTGCCAGTTGTTCCTTTTGGTTGAAAAAAAGGCCACAGGTATGATTCTGGTCTGCGATGGAATCCCGGCTGTTTTTAGATCGCTGTCGCCTGTGGGCGAACACAGCTGGCCGGTTTTTGCCGAAGAACTGAAAGATGAAATTGACTATACGCTGACATCCCTCGAAGCGGAGTGGGGCTTTTTTGAGGACATCGAGATAACCTTGTTCCACGATCCCGACTATGCATTGGAAACGGTCAGCCGGGCTCTGGAAGAACATTTGGCCTGTACGGTGAATATAGCGACACTGGAGGAGGTGGGATGTGAAACCGAGGGCGTTGCCAGACGTACGCTGGCCGGCGATCATACACTGCTGAATTTGATTCCACAGGAGTGGACAGACAAAGAGGCGCTGACCCTGGCCCGATTAAAGGTCATGCGCATCAGTGCGGTCCTGCTGATCATCTGGGCCATGCTCGTCGGGTCGTCTTATGTGTTTTCATCGAACCGCAGTGAACGCGCCGGGAAACTGGCTATCCAGGCCCGCGAACTCATTGAACCGGCGCAGAAAATTAATCTGATTCAAGAAAAGGTAGAGGTGCTGGAACAGTATACTAATCGAACCTATTCGGCCCTGGAATCTCTGCGGGAGATAAGTGTTCTGCTGCCGGCCTCGGTTGATTTAACCAGCTTCAGCTATCGCAAAAACAGTGAAGTTTCCCTGCGCGGACTTTCCCGAAATGCCCAGTCCGCATCGATTTATGATTTTTTTGAGGCCCTGGAAAAGTCTGAACTATTTGCCAGCGTCGAAGACCAGCAGTTGGCAACCCGGGATTTTCAATCCCAGCGGCGCGCCCAGTTTTCCGTCAAAGTTACGTTTTCGGAGGTGGGGGAATGAAGTTAACCATTCGCGAAATGATGCTGGCGATGGTGACGGTTATGGTATTGCTGTTCGGCGGCACTTGGGTTTGGTTCTGGATGCCGATGTACACGGATTGGAAGGCCTCGCACGATGAAATGACACAAAACCGTTTCCGCATTGAAAAAGCTGAGCGCACCCTGAGCCGCAAAGAAGATCTCGATCAACGGCTGAACGCGCTGCGCGAAAAGTTGCCCAAGTTTGAAATGGATCAGGAAGTGACGGCAGAATTTCTACGTGAGCTGGAACGGACGGCGCAGAAATACGGGCTCAGTTTAACTCGCACCACGCCGTCAGATGAAGAACCCGTGGGAGACTTATACGAAATGTCGGTGAATTGTAGCTGGCAGGCCTCGCTCGAAGGGCTGGTGGAATTTCTTTTTGATCTGCAGTCTCGAGGAGGAAACATCGATGTTGAAAGCATAAATGCTTCTCCCGACAGTAAACGACGGGACCTGTTGAAAGGAAGTTTCATTATACGTTTTGCATATAGTCGAACAGAATGACAAAAAGTGATGAAAGGATGCCGGTCGGCCGTAAAGAGCGTTTACGGCCCCCCGCCCCTTTCCTGTAGAAGTTTAAGGCACAAACATAAGGTAGAATACAATGATCAGGAAAATGTGGATTAGAAAATGGGGCGCTAGGCTATCGTTAATGGCGGCGGTATTTTACAGTCTGGCGCCAGCCGTGACATACGCGCAGGTGGTCGAACCGGCTTCTCAGCAGTTAATCCTGCTCGCTTACGAGGATACACCCGTAGAACTCGTACTGGAAGATTACAGTGAATGGGCCAAGCGTACCTTGATCAAAAACCCTGCGATCAAGGGCTCCATCACCCTGAAAAGTCACGGGAAGCTGACTACGCGCGAGGCCATGCAGGCCATCGAAAGTGTCTTCGCTATGCAGAATATTGCCCTCGTTCCGCTCGGTGAAAAATTCCTTAAAATCGTTCAGCCTCAGGCCGTTCGACAGGAAGGGCTGGCGATCAATATGGATATTCCAGAGGAGGGTTTTGATGACAGTGATGAACTTATGAGTCAACTCGTGAAGCTCAAATACGTCGAAGTGACTGAAGTTCAGGCCGTCGTTCAGAGTATGCTGCACGGCTATGGTAAAATCCAGCTCTTTGAACGAAGCAACAGCATGCTCATCACGGCCACTTCCGTAAACCTGAAAAGGGTGCTCGAAATTTTGCAGTTACTTGACCAGCCGGTTGAGTTAAGAATGGAAACGCGTATCTATGAAATTCAATACTCCGAAGCTGCTAAAATTGCGAGCAAATTGAAAGAACTGGCTGAGCAGTCCGGACAAAATACTGAAAAAAACGAAGATCAGCCGTTGGCCAAGCCCGCTGAAAATCAGCCCGCAGCCGTGCGGGGTGTCGTGAGGGCGCGCAAGCCGGCACAACAGTCGCCGCAGGAAGCGGCCGTTTTTTCCGCTATGGAATTGGCCGAACGCGGTATTATTCGCGGTGAGGTGAAAATTGTACACGATGAACGCACCAACATTATCTTTGTTCTTTCGCGCCCGGAAAATTTTATTTTCTTTGACAAAATTGTCTCCGTACTGGACCGCCCGGTGGATCCCGCTATCGTGGTGAAAGTGGTCAATCTTGAATACGCCGAAGCCCAAACGGTGGCGGGAATTCTGAATGACTTCATCGGGGCGGCCAAAGCAGATAGTAATGTGCCGTCGGCTGCGCCCGATGGAGATGATCCCGGTAATGCGCGCGCCCGTGCCCTCCAGGAAGTCGTTCAGCGCCGGGCTCAGGAGCGGCAGGCGGAGCCGCGGGACGAAGAGAAAACAGCCATCGGGCGCCTCTCTGAAAACACAAAAATACTCGCCGATGAACGCACAAATTCGTTGCTCTTAATGGGGCAAAAAGGTGATATTAAAGTGCTCGAAGAGGTGATTGACAGCCTGGATGTCATGCTCGCCCAAGTGCTTATTGAAGTCCTAATTCTCGAAGTGCAGCTCGGGAAAGATTACAATCAGGGCATTGACTGGTTGCAGAAATCTATGTCCGTCTACAGCGAAAGTACGGCGCGCGGTGTAAACCTGCGCGAGCGCACATTCAGCTTTGCGGGTGGCCAGAATACGGGCAGCGGTTTAACACCGCAGGAAACAACGGACTTGACGGACAGCGCCGATTTGTCCGCCGCCTTGGGTTCCGGCCTCTCGTACTACATGAGCTTCTTTGATTTGAATCTAGATGCCGTCATCCGTTTGGCAGCCACATCGCGCGATGCAAAAATTGTGTCGACGCCCGTCATTTTGACCACCGATAATACGGAAGCCACCATTAATGTCAGTGAGCAGCGCCCGATTGTGTCGACGACAAGTACGACTTCGGCCGGAGAACTGCGCTCAAATTATGAGTATCGCGATATTGGTTTGCAGCTCAAAGTGACTCCGAGAATTAATCCGGAGGGCTTTGTGGTGCTCGAAATCAATCAGGCGGCGGACCAGCTGGGTGGTGAAGTTTCTATCGATGACAACAGTGTTCCGGTTATTCTCAAGCGCGAACTGAATGCCCAGATAGGCGTACAATCGGAATCGACGATCGTGCTGGGCGGCCTCGTCGGCATGGACTATTCGAAGTCGGTCAGCAAAGTGCCGATTCTTGGGGATATACCCATCCTCGGCCGGCTCTTCCGAAGTGAGAGCAAAGACAAAAACAGGACAGAATTGCTGGTGCTCATCACGCCTTATGTGCTGACGACACCGGCAGATGTGGAGCGCGAAACAATCCGTCTGTACGGATCATCCAGTATTCGAAATTCGGAGCTTCCCGAAGGCTGGTCGAAGAGCCATTTCACGCTGGATCAGCAAAAGCAGTCCCTAGAGAAAACGGGCAGTGACGAAGAACCCAAAGTATCAGTTTGGCAACGCGAAATTCCTGAAATGGAAGCGGAAAAAGTAGAACTAGTACCGGTCGAACTGGAACAGGAGAAAAAAACGGAACCGCCCGAAAATGCTGAACAGAGCCGGCTCAATCCTGAGGATCCGAATGCGGTGGTGGCGCGCTGACCATCCGCACGGATAACCTCAGTACGCCTCCAAAACGGGGTTTTCCTCGACGGATGAAATGACCCATTCACCGCCGAGTTTAATCCAGTCGACAATAAAACGAAATTCATCCTGAACCCGCTCCTCGCCCGATCGGATGTCAAAAGATGCAAACAACACCTGCCTGGCCGTTCTGCGCCGTTCACCCAGTTCCAGACTTTGCTCGGCAAAATCGGATTCAATATGGTCGGCCGTTCTCATCACATAGGCATAAAAGTTTTTTAGTTCGTCAGCGCCGTCGAGCGAGATGGAATACTGACGCAACGTAACCGAGGCCTCTTCGATAAAAAATGCGGTGAAGCGGGCACTATTGGCCGCCTCTCTCAGCGTTCGCTGTTCACCCGCGCGTTCGCAGAGTGCCGCCAGTTCTTTGGTTTGTTTTCGTATAGCCCTTTTTTCCCTGTCCTGCAGACAGCTGTTAAGAGAGAGCAAAAGCAGAGCTGTAATGCATAAGCGGAAGGTTACCATAGCAGGACTCCCATAAGATCACTCCGCTCCACGACCCCTTTAACGTGAATGGCCATATCGACGGTGCGATTATCCCCAACCACAAAGTAATGGTTTGTACCGACTGTAACTGCTGGAAGGGTCCAGTTGCCGCGATTGTGTATATAGGTTTCAGCGTAAGAAATTCCGTCAATAAAGAGGGCGCCGTTGCTGAATGCTATCGTTTCACCGGGCATACCGATAATGCGTTTGAGATACGTCTTTTTGCGGCCGGCCCTGATGGTGACGATATCGCCCCGCCTGGGTTCCCGCAGACGGTATGCCAAACCGTTCACCAAGTGAAAGGTTTTATCCCGTACGGTTGGCTCCATGCTGCGCCCGTGCGTCCATACCGGAAAGAGAGCAACGTTGAAAACAATAACCGTTATAACAGAAAGAAAGAGCAGCCTCAACAGAGTCCTGCCGGGATGCCGCCCGATCAGGATTCGCTGCATGACTGAAATGTTCTTCATGACGGTCTATATATTATGCCGGTATCGTACATTCAACCAGCACTTCATCCCCCTGTTTTTCAAACGGTACAACCGAACCATCCACCGTTTTGCCGTTGACTTTCAGGGTAAGTCCCCGGGCATCGACAGATTTTTGTACCCGGATGCGATACAGGTTGCCCCGGAATTTACGTACGGCTTCGAATGAATCAATATCGGCAGGCAGGCAGGGCTGTATGCGTAAACCATTCCAGTCAGGCTTCAAACCCAATAGATGCTGAGAGACCACTACATAATTCCAGGCCGCCGTTCCCGTCAGCCAGGAGTTCTTTGCCTCCCCATGGTTTACGGCGTCTTTGCCGGCAATCATCTGAGCGTAAACGTACGGCTCCATTTTATGAATTTCGCTGATATCCTCCAGATATGCCGGACAGATCTTGCGGTAATAGTCCCAGGCGTATTCGTTGCGTCCAAGCATGGTTTCCGCGATCATGATCCATGGATTGTTATGACAGAAAATGCCCGCATTTTCTTTGTAGCCCGGTGGATAGGAAGAGACTTCACCGAGTTCTATATGGTAATCGGCAAACGGCGGATTACTCAGGACCACGCCATATGGGGTGTCCAGCCGTTCCTTGACTGAATTCAGGGCCTTTTCCGCATAACCGTTGTCGAGGCCGATGCCCGCCATAATGCAGTAGCCCTGCGACTCAATAAAGATCTGCCCGTCTTTATTTTGCCGGCTTCCGACGGGCTCACCGTTAGCATCGTAAGCTCTCAAAAACCAATCACCGTCCCAGCCGTCTTTCAAGACGGCCTGTTTCATGGCTTCCACATGCTTCATGGCCTCATCCGCCTCTTCCCTGAGCCCTAGGTGTTCAGCCATGGCGGCAAACTCCGGACCCATGGAAACAAACATGCCGGCAATCAGTACGGACTCAGCCGTATCACCCTCGCCGCGGTTTGCTGTGGTTTGGAAGGGTTCTCCGGGGGTATCTGAGTAACAGTTCAGGTTGAGGCAGTCATTCCAGTCAGCTCTGCCAATCAGAGGCAAGCCGTGCGGCCCGCGGTTTTGTACCGCATGATAAAAAGATGCTTTGCAGTGTTCAAACAGCGTTGCGGCACGGCCCGAATCATCAAACGGGACGCGTGCTTCCAACATGCTCCAGTCCCCGGTTTCTTTAATATAGGCGGCCGTCGCGAGAATGAGCCAGAGCGGGTCGTCGTTGAAGCCTCCGCCGACATCGGCATTGCCCTTTTTGGTGAGCGGCTGGTACTGGTGCCAGTTGCCGCCATCTTCAAACTGTGTGGAGGCGATGTCCAGAATGCGTTCGCGGGCCCGGTCCGGTATCTGGTGTACGAAGCCGAGTAAATCCTGATTGGAATCCCGAAAACCCATACCTCGGCCGATGCCCGACTCAAAGTACGATGCGCTGCGCGACATATTGAAGGTCACCATGCACTGGTACGGATTCCAGATGTTAACCATGCGGTCCAGCTTTACATCTCCAGTTTTCACCTGATAGTGAGAGAGTAAGGAACTCCACATGGCTTTCAGGTCGGCGAGGGCTTCATCCACTTTTTCCGGTGTGTTAAAGCGTTCGATTAAGCTGCGGGCCGGGGCTTTATTGATGATGCCTGGTGCGCTGAACTTTTCTTCTTTCGGGTTTTCCGCATAGCCGAGAATAAAGATGAAGTCACGGCTTTCAGCGGGTGCCAGAGTGATATCGTGCTGGTGGGACGCAACGGGGGACCACCCGCTCGCCACCGAGTTCGTGCAGGCCCCGTTCATGACCGCCTGCGGTTCATGAAAACCGTTGTACGGCCCTATAAAGGCATTGCGATCACTGTCAAATCCATCAATTTCAGAGCAGGAAGCGTAAAACGCAAAATGGTTGCGCCGTTCGCGGTACTCGGTTTTATGGTAAATGACATTACCTTCCACTTCCACTTCGCCGATGGACAGATTGCGCTGGTAATTGGAAGCATCGTCCATCGCATCCCAAAGACAGAACTCAGCAAAGGAAAAAAGCTGTATCTTTTTTTCTGTGGAGGCGTTGTTCTGAATCGTCACGCGGTGTATTTCACAGTGAGCACCCTGCGGAACCATCATCAGCACGCTCGCTTCAACACCATCTCTGGCCCCGGTAATGCGGCTATAGCCCAAACCGTGGCGGCATTCGTATCGATCCAGCACCGTCTTGGTCGGCTTCCAGCCCGGATTCCAGACGGTGTCGCCATCCTTGATATAAAAATAGCGCCCGCCCGCATCCAGGGGCACGTTATTGTAGCGGTACCGCGTCAGTCGGCGAAGGCGTGCATCCTTGTAAAAGGTGTACCCGCCACCCGTATTGGATACGAGGCCAAAAAACTCTTCGCAGCCCAGATAGTTAATCCAAGGATAAGGCGTTTCAGCCTTTTCAATCACATACTCCCGCTGCGGGTCATCAAAATATCCGTACTTCATACAACGATCCTCTTTTATTATTTCAAAACTGGGCTACACTTTATTGGTAATTATAACACATGCAAGGTCTGTTTTTTGGTTTATAAGGTCGGAACCATGCCCGAACTTCCCGAGGTTGAAACGGTGAGGCGCTATCTGGAAAGATCTGGCGCCGTGCGAGCACCCCTGCTCGCTGTCGATGTTCGCTGGCCGCCCATGCTGTCGGGTGTGACCCCTATGGCCCTGCAACGTTCGCTGAAAGGCCGCTGGATTGAGCGCGTTGACCGCCGCGGGAAATGGCTTCAATTTATATGGAACACACAGCAAACACTGCTCGTTCATTTGCGTATGACCGGCAATTTTATCTTGCGAGATGCCGGAGATCCGCCCGCTCCCCATGACCGCGCCATTTTGTATTTTAAGGGTGTTCAACTGCATTTTCACGATACGCGCAAATTCGGACGTTGGATATGGACGGACTGTCCCGAGCGGTTCCTGAATCATCTGGGCCCCGAACCGTTGGCTTCAGAATGGGCGCCAGAGGAGTTTTACAGGCAACTGAAGAAAACCCGCCGCTGCATTAAGAGCGCCCTGCTCGATCAATCTGTGGTGGCAGGACTGGGTAATATTTATGCAGATGAAAGCCTGTTCCGCGCTGGCATACATCCGCAGCGCAGAGCCGATCGCATAGCGTATCACAGAGTCCGCCTTCTGCATGCAGCCGTCAGGGAGGTGTTGGCTGACGCCATCAGGATGGAAGGTACGTCGCTGGGCGGCGGACTGACGAATTTTCGCCAGCTTTATGGACAGCCTGGAAAAAATCAGCCTCAATTGAACGTGTATGGCCGCAATGGTTCGAGCTGCCCCGCCTGCGGCGGCACGATTCGCCGCAGGGTGCTGGGGCAGCGGAGCACTTGCTATTGCCCGCAGTGCCAGCACTGAGTTATTACGGTGTTGCGGGCGCACGCTGCTGCTGCATTTGCTGCATCTGCATGACCATCATAAACTGAGAAAAAGAAGCCAGATCTTGTATGGCTATTCTGGCGGTGCCGACTACGTCGGAACCGTCTTTTACAGAATAACTGGCGATGGTTCCCGCCGCAGGTGGAAGCATACCCGCTATACCGGTCGCTTCAGGAGCTAGAACAATATAGCTTTTAAGCAGTTCCAGTAGCGAAATATAACCCATGTCAAAAGTATTTTTCGGCAAGTTGCTGTACAAGTCGGCAAACGGTTTGCGCTCGGCAAGGCTCATACCGTCGCCCTGTTTTAAGCGGTCGATTAACGTATCCATAAGTTCGGAAGGGCCAGCCGTGATGAGCATGTGACCGTTCATATAGGCCGTTTCGTATGCCATATTATTAAACCACATGGCCACAGCACTATTGGCCGGCATTTGAGTTTGCAGCCCTTTCATGTCGTACAGATATGGCACTATACTTACATCCTGGTACATTCTGGCGGCACCCCGTTTGATATGAAAGGCGGCCTCCTGAGCATTGGTCATACTGTTGCTGATATCAACAAAACGATCCATCATCTTGCGCGCTCGGTCAGTATCCGTAATTCCCAGGACTTCAATAAAACGCATTGGGTGTTCAACTGTAGGCTTCAGAAAGCCGACGGCAATATCGCCGGTATACAAGCCCTTCAGCTCCGGCTTGATTTCAGTCATTATTTGCCTGACCGGAGCCATGGACGGCCCCATGGCTCCATATATTTTTTCAACGAGAAGGATATACTGATCCAGCCAAAGGTCGAAACTGCCAAAATGGGCACACTGTGCATAGAGGGCGTCCTCAGGTATGCAGGATTGGTAAATACGGCCAGGTGTTTGAAAGGAATCCACCACCTCCTGAAAAACGGTTCCGGCCTTGGGTATAATGCGCGAAGTAACTTGCAAGTCGGCAGTGGTGACATCCAGAGCCAGGGAGAGTGAAGTGATCTGTTCGAGGAAAAGCATCAGGGCTTCAGCCTCCACATGGAGAACATCCACCGGATTAAAAGGCTGTGCGGCAACAACATCTGGATTGCTGTTCATGAGAGCTGTCATGGTTTCCATCTGTTTTTCCAGTATGGGGCCGAATACCCGGACGGCAGCCTGCACATCGATCACCGCGTTGAGCGGACTCGTGGCGTCAGCAGCATCACGATTACGTATCGATTTGGCCTCTAGCGCGTCATAGACATCGCTGGCCGTTTCGAGCGTCGTGCCGAGCGCGATATAGCGTTCAAACGGTTTGATGTAAATTTCTTTGATTGACTCTCTAGTCATCGAGCCGGGCTTCAACACATAGTGCCGGAAGGATTCGACATCCGGCTTGCGCTCCGCTATATCGCCCAAAGCTTTGAGATAATCATGGCCATCATCCGTTAGTGGAATTTTTATACCCAGCGCAGGAGGAACGCCTTGGAGTTGTTCGGGGTCGAGATAAAGAGCTATCTGTAGCGGCGCCGCGCGGTCCACACCCGCAAATTGTGGTGTTAGGGTATAAGGCGTCAACAGAGGATAAAGAGCCTGCTCCATCATGGGTATCATCATGGACTGACTCAGCGACAAGGCGTCGCTGACAATATCATCAATGCTCTTCACATCGAGCGAGACAATCCTGACGGGAGCAGCGTGAGTCGTACACACAACAGAAACGAGGACAGCCATTAACCATTTTTTCATACAAACATTCTCCTTAATTTAAGATGAACAGAGCATGGCAGGGCGGGGAGCCAAAAGCAAATGTAATCAGAAAAAAGCGTGCAGCAACCTCACATTCATTTATAAATCTAACAAAAAACTATGACGATCGGCATAGTGTTTTGTTAGATAATGGAAAATAGGGTGGTGATTGAAGGAAAATAGAGCGGTGATTGAAAGGGTCCTGAATCAAGCGATGTGTGTATCATGATTGGTCGAATGAGTCGGTACTGAATGGTCTTACTGCCAGTGTGAATGTTGACCTTTGACAATATGCCGTTATCTTTTCCCTGTGAATGTGTTATACCACATGAGAGACCTGATGGTTTCTATTTGGTCGATTACGGCCGAAATGGCGCCGTATCTTTTGCTCGGTTTTCTGGCGGCCGGGTTGTTGTCTGTCGTGATGCCGCCTTCTTTTATAGAAAAACATCTCGGTCGCAAACCGTATCGGGCCATTTTCAAGGCGGCCCTTCTCGGTGTTCCCATGCCGCTGTGTTCGTGCAGTGTTATTCCGGTTGCGGCCTCTTTGAGAAAACACGGCGCGGGTAAAGGGGCCACGGTTTCTTTTCTTTCTTCAACACCTCAAACCGGGGTGGATAGCCTGATGGCTACCTTGGCTCTTCTCGGGCCTTTTTTTACGATTGTGCGCGTTGTAATTGCATTTTTTTCGGGCTTTATATCGGGGGCCGTCGTCCATTTTTTTGATACGAATTCACAGCCTGTAGAGCAAAACGAAAAGGAAAGCTGTTGTCATTGTGACGATCGAACTGGACGCGACTGGCTGGGCGGATTGCATTACGGTTTCATAAAGCTTCCGGGGGATATCGGCAAAGCCTTGACAGTGGGCCTCATTCTTTCGGGCGTGGTGAGCATCTTTCTGAACGGCAATATGGAGGCTGTTCAGGGCGAGCACTATCTGTTGTCCATGTTGGCCGTGCTGGCGTTTGCCATTCCGTTGTACGTCTGCTCCACCGGTTCCATTCCCATAGCCATGGCCCTGATTCAGGCCGGTATTTCGCCGGGCACGGCCCTCGTTTTTCTCATCGCAGGTCCGGCCACGAATACAGTCACTGTTACTACGCTGTGGAAGACGCTGGGCCGCCGCTCGACGGTCCTCTATCTCCTTACGATTGTGTTTGTTTCCCTTTCCGCCGGCATGCTGCTGGACTTGTTGCCGTTCAGTTATACGGTCATAAATCATGTTCACCAGCATGAACAGGCCACAACCCTTTTCCAGCATCTGGCTGGTGCCGTACTATTCGTTTTACTGCTTTTTTCTCGCTTTAAAAAATAGTTAAATAGAATCCGTTTTGAGCGGAGGGCATGTGTTGAGGTCGTGAGCGAATGGTAAATAAACGAGTAGAGCCCTATCCGGTGGAGGGTCAAGACCTGATACCACCACCAGGCGGTGCCATCGCCATACCGGGGGAGTGGCCCCTTTCGGTGCAGGCCTATCTCTGTTATTCACTGTTTGCGTCATCTTCTCGGTCGGTCGTGTGGGTCACAGACGGACCAAAATCGCTCGACCATTTTTACCCGGCCCTGAAGACGCTGGCAGGAGGGTTGCCCGTTGTCTATTTTCCCGCCCGGGAGCAATCGGTGCGCGCGCAACCCGTTGACTTGGACGTTGAGGGGGACCGCCTGGACGTGCTGCGCGGTCTGCTTCAAAGGCCGGCGCCCTCTCTCATGGTGGCCACGTGCATACAGGCGCTGATGGATGCGGTACCAACGCCCGATTCTATACGGAAGAATACTCTCGATGTTCGGGTGGGGATGGAACTGGACCCGGCAACACTGCTCGCCTTTCTCCAGCAGCAGCGTTTTGTATTCAGTGTTGAAGTGCAGCAGAAAATGCAGGCCTCGCATCGGGGCGGCATCATTGACTGCTGGCCCCCTCATGTTGCCGATCCCGTGCGAATTGAATTTTTCGGAGAAGAGGTGGAGTCGATTCGATACGTTGATGCCGTCCGGCAGACATCTCTTGAAAAAATTGAGCGCATCGAATTGTTATCGGTTTTTCAGGAGGGCCTGGATTGCGGCAGCTTGCTGGAGTATTTCGATGCACAAACGCTCCTGGGACTGGGTGACCCCGCCGCCCTTTCATATCATGGCTCCCTGTATCAAGATCGGACGGAAACCGATGACCGGCCATCGGTGTACCCGTTTCAAAAGGTGCGCGACTTCATAGAGAACGCCGGCCCGTCCCGGATTTATCTTGGCGACCGGGCCTGGGAAGACTGCCCCGCGCGCGCGCTGGATATCCAATTGGCTGAACCGCTGTCCGAAATAGCGGAAGAGGGTTTTCACCCTGATCTCGCTGATAGCGTTCGACGCCTCGCGTTGACACGTTGGCAGGACTGGGTAAAAAGGGGTGGCAGTCTGACTCTCTTTACGTCGACGGATGGTGTCAAAAACCGCATGGCAGAACTGTTGAGGAGTTCACAGGTAGGCGGTGATATATGTATTGAAGACGGCTTTCTTCCGGAGGGTTTTACGGTTCCCGCTCTCCGCTGGGCCTGCGTGGCGGAGGCGGATCTCTATGGCGGGGCGGCTCGCCTCGCAGGCCGTTACGATCGCCCGCCCACCTCTCGCCGCCCTTACGAGGGACAGCGCATAGATCAGTTAGCCGACCTTTCCCCCGGTGACTTCGTGGTGCATGTAGATCACGGGATCGGGAAATACTTGGGTATATTTGAAATTAAGGTCAACGATGAGCCCAGAGAGGTGTTGGCTATCGAGTATGCGGACGATGCAAAAATCTATCTGACCCTGGAGCAAACCCATTTATTGAGTCGTTATATCGGTGCCGGTCGAAAAGCCCCCCGGTTGCACAGCCTGGGCGGCCGCCGATGGATGCGTGAAAAGGAATCGGCAGAACGGGCCGTGCGCGACCTGGCTGCCGGCCTGTTAGAAACGCAGGCGGCCCGAAGCGTGATGCAGGGTCACCGGTTCGGCCCCGACGTCCCGTGGCAGCACGAATTTGAACGATCTTTTCCCTACGAAGAAACCCGCGATCAGATCAAGGCCCTCGAGGATGTGAAGAAAGACATGGAGTCGCCGAGACCTATGGATCGCCTGATTTGCGGGGACGTGGGGTACGGTAAAACGGAAGTCGCCATGCGTGCGGCGTTTAAAGCTGTTATGGATGGATTTCAGGTCGCGGTGCTGGTTCCGACAACGGTCCTGGCTCAACAGCACTTTGACACCTTTTCTGCTCGCATGGCTCTGTTTCCGGTTACCGTGGTAATGTTAAGCCGTTTTCAGACTCGAGCGGCGCAGGCCCGCTCCATTAAAGACCTAGCGGAAGGGCGCGTGGATATTGTAATTGGCACTCACCGGCTGGTACAGGATGATATCGCCTTTAAAAATCTCGGTCTGGTGATCATCGATGAAGAGCAGCGCTTTGGTGTTGAGCACAAGGAACACATTAAACAGTATCGACGTCTCGTCGACGTCCTTACACTGTCGGCAACCCCTATTCCCAGAACTCTTTATATGAGTCTGACCGGCGCCAAAGATATGAGCACCATACAGACGCCACCGCGTCAGCGACTGCCCATTGAAACGGTGGTATCCGAGTATGACAACGGACTTATCCGCAGCGCCGTACTGCACGAACTGAATAGAGAAGGTCAGGCCTATTTCCTGCATAACAGGGTGAACACCATTTTTAAAAAGCGCGATGAATTGAAGAAACTGATTCCCGAAGCCCGTATCGAAGTGGCGCACGGGCAGATGAAAGAAGCGGAGCTGTCATCGACGATGCACCGTTTCATGCAGGGTGCTTTTGATGTGTTGCTGTGCACCACAATTATCGAGAGCGGGGTCGATATTCCCAACGTAAATACGATTTTTATTGATCGCGCCGACCGTTTTGGCATGGCCGATTTATACCAGTTGAGGGGGCGCGTTGGACGGTACCGCAATAAAGCATATGCCTACCTGTTGCTCCCGGGTCACATGCGCCTGTTCGATGCGGCACGTAAAAGAGTGGAAACGCTCAAACGTTACTCCAGTTTTGGAGCCGGTTTCAAACTGGCCCTCAAAGATTTGGAAATCAGGGGGGCGGGCAATCTGCTGGGATCTGAACAGAGCGGCCATATAGCAGCGGTTGGTTTTGATCTGTATTGTCAGCTGTTGAAGCGGACGGTGGCTATGATGAAAGGAGAGGCGCCCCCTCCGGTAGTGGATGTAGAACTGAGACTTGATTTTATCTCACTGAGTACAGATCCCGCCTTAAAAGACTCGGCTGCAGTGATCCCGGTTACCTATGTTGAAGATGAAGACCTGCGTATGAAACTTTACCGCCAGTGGTCATCACTGGCCGCTGAAAAAGAAATCAGGCAGTTTGCCGATTCATTGAAAGACCGGTTCGGGGCGCTTCCGCCCCCGGTAAAACACCTGCTGGAAATGGCGCGCATCAAAGTGCGCGCCGCCCTCAGGAATGTTATGGAAATTGAAGTAAGGGGTGGTAAAATTATGATCAAAGATGAGGCGGGCTACTGGATGAAAGACAGCCGTTTTCCCCGATTAGAGCGTGGAAGCCCCCTGCGGCAGCTCAAACAGATTACGGCTTTTTTAAAAGAAGGAATTGAGTAAAAGTGGCCGTTTTTGTATTGATGCGGATTGCGTTTTATTCTTTGTTAAATTGTATTATACTGAGACAGAGTCCAATATTTGATTTCGCATTCCGGAGTATAAGTAGTATTTGCTATCATGGTTTCATCTGGAAAAAACACAGCGGTAAAAAAAGAGCTCAAAGCTCTGGCCGAAAACATTCCGTTTAAAATAGTCGAAGATGATATAATACGGAAGAAATCCTTTAAACCGGTTTGTGTGCGCCAGCCGCGCGAATATGTCAAAATGGTCGGGCCTTATCAGGCCATCAGCCGCTTTCTCGCCGATCGTGGTAAAGTCGAGATTCTCTCAGCCGAACAGAATCTTCACCTGTTTCAGGAAATTCACTGGTGTATTCACCAGGTGCACAAACTTTCCAGAAAGCGTTTCGCCGACATCAAAAAGGCCAGAGAAGGGCTGGTGCAGGCCCGCCGCTATATTTCACAAATTGAGTCTGCCGAGGAAGAACTGTTTATAGCCAACCGCCGTCTCGTCGTCAATTGCGTGAAACCCTACTTCTGGATTGGTCAGGTCTGGATTGCAGACTTCCTGCAGGAAGGCTCCCGAGCCCTCTCCAATGCCATTCGAAAATTTGACTATACGCGAGGTACTCCTTTCTATGCCTATGCCCAGCGCTCGATACAAAACCGGTTACTGAACTTCTTTCGCGATCATATCCGGGCGGGGGCCATCCATGTAAACCCGTCACGTGAGATGCTGCTGATCAAACAGGCCGAAGAAAACTGGTCCCAACTGCACGATAACAAACCGGATGATGAGACCATTGCCTCTATTACAAAACTTCCCCTCCAGCAGGTACGCAAAATCCGCCCCTATATGAGTCAGTGGAAACATTTTATATCCACATCGGTTTCCCTGGATGCCGAAATGGGGGATACAGACAGTAACCTGTATAACTACATCGAAGATGAAGATGTTGAAGAAGCCTCCAAAACGGCCCAAAAAGCTGAAATTCGTGCCGCCATAGAACGCCTGCCGGAACGATCGCGATTCATTATGGTCAGCCGTTACATAAAGGGGTATACACTGGAAGAGACGGGACAGGCTCTCGGTTTAACGAGGGCCCGTATCAAACAGATTCAGGATGATGCCCTGCGCCAGCTTCGAAAAATGCTGCATGAACAGCAGACGCCGCGAGAAAAGTAGTGCTATTGTTCTAATCATGAAGAAGCAGCACTTTTCTCCAGCAGTACCTTTGCTTTAGTCAGGGCGACAGCCCGGTGAGAAATTTTGTTTTTGAGGCCTTCGCCGAGCTCGGCAAAAGTCTGCTCATAACCGTCGGGAACAAAAACCGGATCATAACCGAATCCCCGGGTTCCGCGCGCTTCACGTAGAATGTGCCCCTCACAGATACCGTGAACAGTTTGGGTCTCCTGACCCGGTTGAGAAACGGCGATGACGCAGTGAAACCTCGCCGTGCGGCGAGATTCTTCCTTCATATCAAATAGCAACTTTTCGAGATTTTTTTTATCATTGGAGGGTTCGCCTGCATAGCGCGCCGAATAGATGCCGGGAGCACCGTTCAGGGCGTCTACTTCGAGGCCTGAATCATCGGCCAAGGTTAAACATCCGCTCATGTGGGCAATAGTTTCCGCCTTTTTTACAGCATTTGCAGCAAAGGTTTCTCCGTCTTCTTCTATTTCGGGAAAAGTGCCCACATCATCAAGAGACAGAATCTTGAAACCTAGGGCCCCGAAAATATTCTTTATTTCTGTTAGTTTGTGCTTATTGCGTGTTGCTATTAAGATGTTCATGGTAAGGTGCAATACAACAACCTGCAGGGCGCCCTGTGTCAAGCTCATTCGTGGGGTGCCTCCCCCGAAAACAATGGTGTACGGTGGAACATCCAATGACTCCGGTACCCCGTCAGCTTGTGATCAAAGCAGCTTGCCCGATTGAATGTTCCATGCTTCAATGAATAAAGGCAAAGCGAGGGATTATATTGATGACAGAAAATACGGGTAAACTTAAAATCAAAAGCGAAGAGAATATAAGCAAGAAGTGTCCGTCTTGTAGCGCCGAAGTTGACATGTCCGCTTATCTTTGCACACTGTGCGGTTATAATTTTAAGACGGGTAAAAAGGTCAAAAACTGGCGGGCGGCGCCCGGCACGCAAAAAATTTCTCCGCTGATGCGGGTCCTGAGGCCCCTGTTGGATGTGATGAAGTGGATTGTTTATATCGCGGTGGTAGCTGCGGTCAGCGGCAGCGGAATACTAGGATACAGGGCTTACAAGGCTGATCGGGCGGGCCCCGTTATCATTACCAATGAGTGTGTTGCATGCGGTGGGGCAGGCGTACTGCCCTGCGACGCCTGTGACCGCACCGGCTTTGTCGAACGGAAAGAGCGTAAAAAATGCACCTATTGCAATGGTACCGGCATCTATGAACGCGACGCGATCGATAGCCGGCAGACCTGCCCCTTCTGCGAGGGAAAGGGTTATCGCATTGAAATAAAAAAAGAAAAATGCCCTGTTTGCTGGGGTAAAAAAGAGTTTAAGTGTGGAAAGTGCGGTGGCACCGGAATAATACGCCAGAGGGTGGATTTATCGCTGTATCAGCATTTTTACCGGGAACTCAAACAAGGCTGGGAGCGGGTACATACGCTAATTCCTGAATCTCATAAGCAGCTTCCTTGACGTCTTACAGCTATAGCATTTAGAACGCATAAATAAAGCAGGCTAACCTGATCTATTCATAAAAATGGATGGGAATGATTGTACCTCTTGGGCACGGGATGGATATGGATTTTTAATCAAGGAATTTATTCTCATCCATTTTTACAAAAGGCGCGATGATTTCGGCGCACCTGCTTTGTTACAAAAGGCTCGCAGTAGGTCACTACAGCGTCACCTCTCGGTGCCTCGCATCTGCGCTAAACTTATCGCGTGAATAATTCAGGCTAAACGTTTCAAAGGGCCATATCTTGGAATGCGTTTAAAAATTGGAAAAACAGCGGTCTGTCGTTTTCCACCTGAATTCCTTTAACAAAAAAAGAAAATATATGGAGCTCTTCATGGTGTTCCAATCTGTGCCCATCATGCCTTTGGCAAAATACATCTGTGGCGCCCTTCTCCTCTTTTATTAATGATATCTTTCTTGAGCTTGATGAAGTTGATGATGCGTTCTTCCGTGAAAAAGTTAATAAAATGCGGGGGCTTTTGAAAATTACATACTAAACATAAAAAACATAAAATATACTTGAAAAAGCATATTTCCTTTGCCATACATGACCACACTGTAGAGACAGAGATTAAATGACAGTGAGGCGAAACAAGGGTGTCTTATATATAAGGAGCAGGATTATGAAACTTCATCGCTTAGTTATTACATGTTTTACGGCTGTGATTTTTGTTTTACAGGCATCGGCACAAGATTGGCGGCATTTGTCAACGGTTCAGGATGGCGACGGTTCGATGTCAACCAATACCGTTATTGTGGACGGTATCGCTTATACGAATGTATCGGCCGGATCTCAGCCGGGCGGCATTCACACGTCGTCTTCCAATGAATGGATCAATCACGCCGGATTTCTCCAAGCCGTGGACATCAAGCGGCCCGGTTTGGATCTTGATGGCGACGGCGTGATCGACGAGCTGGATGCTGATAACGACAACGACCGTCTGAGCGATGCCGATGAGGTGTCAGGCTCGCAGTTCGATCCCTCGGCCGTAACGGATGTGAATAACCCCGACACCGATGGTGACAGCATGATAGATGGCTTTGAATACATCGCCGGTAGCGACCCCACCGATGATCAATCCTACTTCTACGTGACCGGCATCGCCGTCACCAACGGCATAGATGTTGAATTTGATTCAATCAACAGCCGGGCATACACGCTGGAACGCCGCAGTGATCTGGATACGTCGGTATGGGTTGAGGTCTCAGGACAGGTGGATGTAGCCGGTTCGGGTGGCATCCTGACCATGACGGACACGAATGCCGTGGCCGATGAACGCGGTTATTACCGGGTGAATGTCCATCTGCCATGAAAATGAGTACAAACGTGGCGATATCGCGCTTCGATCGGATGCACAATTCGTTCCTGTAACATGGTATTAATAATTTCTTATGAAGAAGAACATGTTGCCTGTCTTTAAAAAACGAAAGGGAGGAAGAAAATGAAAAAAATACTGAGCATAGCAGGTCTGGTTCTCATTGCTTCAATTTGCAGCCATGCAGAGACCCCCGACTACATCAACTACCAGGGACGGCTGCTGAACGGGACCAATCTCTATAGCGGGCCAGTGGAAATGGCGTTTCGCCTCTTCAACACGGAAACCGGCGGCATGCCCCAATATGAGGAATCCAATACAGTCGATGTGGTCGATGGACTTTATTCCACTTGGATCGGCGACAATTCCATCTGGGGCAGCTTGGAGACGGCGCTAAACTCCGGCACCGTCTGGGTGGAAGTGGTGGTCAACGGGACCGCGCTTGCACCGCGCGAGCGGCTGCAGTCTGTCGCCTTTGCCCGCCAGGCGGCCGGGGTGGAGTCGAGCGGCATCGAATCGCACATGATCGCCGCCGATCAAGTCTACGGTTATCACATTGTCGACGGTGAAATTAAGAGTGCCGATATCGGTACGTGGGCTATCTCAAACCAGAATCTCGCTTTCGGATCGGTCTCAAGTTCGGTGATAGAAGACGGGGGTATTTCATCACTGGATTTGGCCAACAACTCAGTGAACAGTAACAAGATAGGTACGGGTCAGATTTATGGTCATCACATTCAGGATGCGACGATTACGGGCAGCGACATCGCTATCTTTACGATTTCCAACAGTCATCTGGCCTTTAATGCCGTATCGAGTTCGGTGATTGGTCCGGGCGAAGTCAATAACTCCGATCTGAATGCCACCGCCGTGGCCAGCAACGTCATCGACTGGTCGAAAATGCCGGCGGGTTTGCAGGACGGGGACGATAACTCGCTACCTCCGAGCTATGCGGAAAACGGAACGTTTAACCCGGTTCCCACGGCGTCTGGCATTGATTCTATAGCGATGGGAACTGCTGCCGATGTGCAGAGCGCATACGGCATTGTGGGGGGGGGGCTGGCAAATCAGATTGACAGCAATTCCCTGGCGGCGACGGTCAGCGGAGGATATAACAATGAAGTTGGTACCTCATCCGACTATGCCACCATTGCTGGCGGCTGGGATAACAATATTGGCAACGGATCGTCCAACTCGGTCATAGCCGGAGGTCAGAATAATAATGTGGAAAATAATGCCCCGTGGGGGACGATCGCAGGCGGCATCAACAACCGGGCGCTCAGTGATACGAAGGGCGCCACCATTGGCGGAGGCGAAAACAACAGCATTGCCGGTAATGCCGGTGTTATAGCAGGCGGTGTAAATAATGACATACGACTGGATGCAAAGGCTTCTTTTATAGGCGGAGGTTTTAATAACGAGATCAATACAAATGCAGACTATGCAGCTATTGTCAGTGGGGTTGGAAACGTAATCGGCGAGCAAGCTACCAACGCTTTTATAGGCGGAGGGGAGCATAATAATATTGGCTATTCAGCAAAGGCCGGCATCATTGGCGGCGGCTTGTATAACAGCCTCGATGACTATGCAATGTGGTCCTCTGTTTTGGGCGGTTTCAGTAACAGAATATTCAATACGACGCGTTTTGCCTTTATCGGGGGCGGGTACCAGAATGAGATTCAGGATTTTTCAGATTATGCTGCTATTGGGGGCGGTCAGCGAAATTTTGTTGATGCGGATGAGTCGTTTATCGGCGGTGGTAAGGAAAACAGGATTGAACAATTCGCTGAAAGATCTGTTATTGGGGGCGGTTATAACAACAATCTGCACTCGAATGCATCGAACAGCGTGATCGGCGGAGGTGAAGGTAACAATATTTATAACAGCCCTTATTCATCTTTAGTCGGTGGTTATGAAAATACCATTCGATCCTATTCTACGGATTCAGTCATCGGCGGGGGGCGAGAGAATCTGATTCATACCAATGCTTCTTATTCGATTATTGCAGGGGGCCGACACAATGTGATAGACCCCAGCAGCCCCTACTCGCTGATTGGTGGGGGCG
>CAYXEW010000026.1:0-28644 GCA_964464115.1 uncultured Verrucomicrobiota bacterium | reverse complement strand
TTAATAATCCACCTTCCCGCAGCTGCGGGATAAACGTAGCGGTGGATATACCCGACGCTCTGCTCCCCCAAAGCGGCAATTCAGATTGCCGCACTCCAAACAAATATGGAGTGCGGTGATTAAAATCACCGCTTTTCACCCAGCTCTTTGCTTTCTCAGGTTGTGTCTCACTCACATTGGCAAAGAGGGCACATTGGCAAGAAGGGTGAGTCGGTCCGTTAGCATGGGAGGAGGCTTTCAGTTTGACTCAAGTTTGTTCAATTCATATATTCAGTCAGAAAATGTCGTGAAAAATCAGGCGTATGCGTTTGCTTACTCGTCGCGTTTGAATTGCAAGCTCTTGTCTAATTAGGTTAGGGATTCCGGTTATGGAGTGCGGTGGATTGTATATTATGGGCATGCATCGATCGGGTACTTCCTTGCTGACGATGCTATTGGAAAAATGCGGCTTCTATGTGGGGGATTCAGACGGTATGCTGACACCTTCAGAATGGAATCCGAAAGGGTTCTGGGAGCGTCAGGATGTGATGCTGCTGAATGAACGCCTGCTGGACCTCCTCAGGCCGGATTGTGCGGACTGGCCAGCGATGCAGAGCTGGATGAAGATCCCCTGCAAGACACAACCATTCCCGAATGAGCTGCTGTTGAGGGACTGGCGCCGTGAGCGCGACCGGATTCTTCTTGAGATGAGGGAATGTGACAGGCCATGGGTGATCAAGGATCCCCGGTTATCCCTGACTCATGCATACTGGACAAAAGGCATGCCGCCACGTCCGGCGGTTGTCATGTTCCGTGAGCCTATGATGGTTGCCAATTCACTGGCCCGCCGAAATGCAATACCGGAGGAAGCGGCGCTGGGTCTTTGGGAGGCCTATATGGTGTCGGCTTTACGCTACAGACCTCTAGAGTTGCGAATCCCTTTGTCTCTGGATGATTTAGTCCGGGAACCGGTTACAGTGCTTCGGGACTTGCTGACCCGTCTCAGCGATATGGGTATTGAGATTCCTGTCCATGCCGATCCGGTTAAAGCGGCAGAAGCGCTGGAACCATCATTGTTGAGTAATGCTGCCGCGAAGTTTGAGGCGGAGGACTTGCTGGGGCAGGGTGGTCGCGCGCTGGTGGAGAAGCTGCGTACAGGGCGAGCCTGTGCAGCCGCGCCGTCCGACTTGAGTTCTCTGGCAGCCCTCCGTATTAGAGCGATGGAACAGTCAGAACAAAGCCGAATAGCTGCACATTTTGAGAGGGAAACAATAAACCGTGAACGGGATGCCCTGGCCGATAACCTGCGCCGCGCCTTGGAAGAGCAACGCGAACTGCACCGTCTGATAAATGAACAGGCTGCAATCCATGATGTGCTGGTTCAATCGCTTCGCTGGCGGGTTGGCGATACGCTGGGAAAAGCGGCAGATAAGCTACTGCGCCGCTCGCTGCCATCTCCACTGGAGGCCGAGAAGAATGTCAGGAAGCACATTCATGAACGGCCCCGCCCGCCCGTACTCCCAGTGCCCAGCAATCGCAATGTTCGAGTTATCGGTCTGCTGAATGTCTTTAATGAGGCGCGCTACTTGCCCACATTTCTTGATCACATGGCATCGCAGAAAATAGAGGTCTATCTGATTGATCATCAGTCGACAGACCATACACGTGAACTGGCTGAAGAACGCCTGGGGCGTTCTGTAGTGGGCATTGAGACCTTTCAAAGAAAAGAAAAGATTGATTATATAGCCATGTTACGTCGCAAAGAGGAGCTGGCGCAGGAGTTGGATGCGGATTGGTTTGTGAATGTGGACCCCGATGAATTCCGCCTGCCCCCCGCCGGCCGGGGAACACTGCAGGACTGGTTCACACGGCTGGACCGGGCGGGCTGGAATGCGGTCAACTTTCAGGAGTACACCTTCATACCCTGGGCGGAAGAGCCCGCGCACAGCCCCGAAACCTTTCTGCAGACCATGCGCTGGTATTATCCCTTTTTACCTGCATCGCCACATCGGCTCAATGCCTGGAAAAAACAGGATAGACCGGTGGATCTGGTGCAGGACTGCGGACATATCGTCCGTTTTGACGGCATATGTCCATATCCAGAGTCTTTTATCATGCGGCACTATCCGGTGCTGAGCTTCGAACACGCCTGTGAAAAATACGGCGGTCGCGTCTACCCCAATATCGAAATGAAGCGGGGCTGGCACGGTTGGCGCCACGGCTTCAGTTCGGACTTCCTGCGCCTTCCTTCCTATCGAGAAATGCGTTTTTATGTCAGCGATCAGCAACTGGATTCTTCAGAGCCACTGAAAAAGCATCTCTTCATAAATGACAGGTGATTCTAAGCAGTGATGGTGAGGTCTGCCCCGCTTTTCGGTGTTGCCCACGGGAACTTGAGCAAATCATGGAGCCAACGATCGGATTCGAACCGATGACCTGCTCATTACGAGTGAGCTGCTCTACCAGCTGAGCTACGTTGGCGAATGGAAGCGGAGTTACTATAAAGATGTCTAGCCGTATGTCAAGACAACCTATACGAGGTGAAGGCCGCCCTTGTCCTGTCCCGGCGTGACTATGCGCGAGGCCTCCTCAAGCTGGGCTTTCTGGACATCTTCGATCATTTTTTGAACCGCTTCTTTGATAGCATCCGGCATTTTTTCCGCGACTTCTTCAAAGGTCGAGGCTTCTATTTTCGCCTGCACGGGCAGGGGGCCCGCTCCGGTCATCACGTGTGTCTGCGCTACGAAAAAGGGTGCTCGGCTGGTGTCGTCGCTACCGTCTGTCTTGATCGGTATCATCTTTTTAAGCGTGGCCACTTTATGGTCGGAAAAGCTCTCTTCCCTGTACAGATTGTTCAGGTCCAGCGAAGCCATGTTGCTTTCATCTGCGATATTTTCTGTCATGATTTTACCTCTTGATTCTTGTTTATCAGATTAGATTTAAAAAACTATTGGAATATAACGAGAACACAACCTATTAATAGTATTTTTTGAACGTTTACAGGTTTATGGTGAAAGTAAGTATAAAGCGCGTCATCAGGTTGGTAGCGGGATGGTTCTTTATAGTCCTAGGGGTGCTCGGTATTTTTTTACCACTCCTGCAGGGATTTCTATTTCTCGTTATTGGTGTTCTGCTGTTGTCACGGGACGTCCCGTTTTTTCGTGCGTTGCGCTCTCGTATTGAACGCCGCTTTCCCCGGCTGTACCGAAAATCTACTTTGGCTAAAAATCGTTTCAAGGCTTGGTTTGATAAAAGGCTTATGAAATAAAAATATACTGCATGATCGCTTGAAGGGAACACCATGTTGGATAAGATACATATTTCAAAAGATGAAATAAACCTGCTGCCGACGGGGCAATACGACGGTGATGTCGTATTTGTTGACCGCACTTCTCAGATACAGCCAACGCTGAATGATTTGTTTGCTGAGCCGGTGTTGGGATTTGATACAGAGACAAAGCCCGCTTACAAGAAGGGTGAAAAGTACGATCCGGCCGTACTGCAGCTGGCAACGGCTGACCGCGTATTTGTCTACCAGCTCAGCAAAACGGGTCTGACAGAAGGGCTGGCAGCTGTATTGGCCGATGCTTCCATCGTCAAAACGGGGGTTGCCATCATGCGCGATTTTGAAGAGCTCCAGGCGCTCCGTTCGTTTAAACCTAAAGGTATGGTTGAGCTGGCTCAGCGGGCCCGGGCTCTCGGGTTGAAAAATGAAGGGCTGCGAGGCCTGACGGCGCTCTTGCTCGGATTCCGCATTTCCAAGTCCGCCCAGCGTTCGAACTGGGGCGCTGGTACGCTTACGGATAAGCAAATCCAGTATGCGGCTACCGATGCCTGGGTTGGCCGTAAATTGTATCTGAAGTTTGAACAGCTCGCCAGTGAAATGCAAAAAGCGAAAAGCTGAAGGTATATGTCCACTGTGTGTAAGTAGCCATCTGCTCCAAGGGTCTTGAAAGCATGTGCGGTAAAATGGCCCACCCGCATTCGGGTTGAAATGCTGAAAACCTTCCCTCGCCCAATGGGTGTGCTGACTTGTATCAGCCTGCATTATTCATAAAAAACGCCATAACGAATGGTATATGATGAACAGTAATGAGTAATGAATGTTGCACCTAAAAGTCGAATTTAAAATCAATAACAGAATTCATCACATGAGACCATGGCGTTTTTTTACCCAGAGGGCGAGATATAGGTTAATAGATGCAGGGAAGGATGCGTTTAGTTTTTTGACAGTATGCCGTATACTCGGCGAACATTTTGTTTAGCAGCTTCTCTTCATGATTCATCTTGAGATACAGATCAAAGGAGAGAAGAGCAAAGGCCGTAATGCGAAGAGGTACAGGGGCTGCAAGCAGTAACCCGAGACAGAAAAGAAATACGCTGCTGTACATCGGATGACGGATCCAGCGATAGAGTCCACCTTTTAACAAGACGGCCGTATCGGCGGGTTCTGCAGTAGCCCGCAAATTATGAAAGCCCATGGTGTTTACCGCACTGAGCCCGACTCCAATGCCCAGCAGTTGAAGAAACAGATGAATACCGTTTCGTGCAATCACAGGCCCCGAAAGGAGCAGATAAGCAATGAGTGATATCTGTATACCGACCAGTGTGAGTGAGTAGGGGGTGGTTTTTTTCAACTCAATGATCTTCATGTTACCGGTCGTCGCCATCTCCATGTAGTTTGTTTTCCAACTGCCGTTTGGCGAGTTTTTTCAGATTGTGTTCGGCGATATCCTGCATGGATATCGTCAGTTCTGTGGCCAGTGCCGCAACGTACCACAATACATCACCCAGCTCTTTCTTCAAGGCCTCCTGCCGCTCTGGACTGATTTTACCTTCATCATCCCGTATCGCTTTTTTCAGTTTTTCACTGATTTCACCGGTTTCTCCCGCCAGACCAAGGGCAGGGTACACCCAATTTCCTTTACCTTTTCCGGGGTAAATGGCCGTTTTCATGGCCTCGCGCTGATAGTCTTCAAATGTAATCACAGTATTCCTTTCACGGGTAATCGTTATGGCTGTCTGCTTGCCGGACTTCACGGGTCCGCCTGAAGTCCGACAGTTATCATGAACCTACGAAATGCTGTAAAAGCATGAAATAATTATTTTTGATTATATCCTGAACGCGTAAGATGGTCGCGTGGAAAATATGTTTGGCAAAACGTTAATAGAGCTTGAAGCTGTTTGTCTGGCTTTTGACGAAAAGGCGTACCGCGCCCGGCAAATGGCTGAATGGATCTACAAAAAGCATGCTGTAACGCTGGAGTCAATGACTACTGTATCCAAGAACTTCAGGGAACGCCTGCGGGAAGCCGGCATCGGTATCCAAACGGTTTCGTTTTCCCGTGAGCGGGTATCGCAGGACGGCACCAGGAAATATCTTTTTCCGTTGGCAGAAGGGTCGGCGGTGGAGGCCGCCGTTATTCCGGACAGGGAGCGCAGGACCCTTTGTCTGTCGACTCAGGCGGGCTGTAAATGGAACTGCCGGTTTTGCATGACCGGAAAACAGGGTTTTGATCGGGATCTTACGCCTGCGGAAATAGTGAACCAGTACGCCTCTCTGCCCGATCGGGACAGCATATCCAATATTGTATTTATGGGGATGGGGGAACCTTTTGACAATACGGAGGCCGTTCTCAAAAGTGTGAACATATTTACGGCTGATTACGGCTATGCGATGAGCCCATCGCGTATCACCGTTTCGACGGTAGGCATTCTTCCTGGCATGAGGCAATATCTCAGAGAAACCCGAAGTCACCTCGCCGTCAGCCTGCATTCACCCTTTTCTGATGAACGTGCCGAGCTCATTCCCGCTGAGAAAAAGTATCCGCTGAGCGATATGATCGCCTTGCTGCGCGAGTTTCCCCTGACCGGCCAGCGCCGCCTCACTTTTGAATACCTATTGATCGATGGGTACAATGACTCAGAAAGACACGCCCGCGCCCTGGTGCGTCTGCTCAATCCGCTCCGCTGTCGCGTAAATCTTATACCCCTCAATAATGGCAGTGATACGGATTTGAAACCATCTCCCCCGGAACGTATACGGGCCTTTCAAAAAATACTGATGGCTAAAGGGCGCACAGCCACCATTCGGAAATCAAAAGGGCAGGATATTTGGGCGGCCTGTGGTATGCTGAGAGGGCTTGAGAATGACTCGATCAGCGACTAGCTGTGCGTTCCTATGATTGGAAAAGCGCAGGGTCATGCGGTCCAACAATTGGAAACAGATGTCAGCATTCAAATTACAATCAGAATATGCGCCCACCGGAGATCAGCCGGATGCTGTTGAGGCACTGGTAAAGGGCTGCGAGAGCGGAGCGCGGTTTCAAACGCTGGAAGGGGTCACCGGTTCGGGGAAGACCTTTACAATGGCCAACGTCATTGAGCGCATCGGACGCCCCGTACTGGTGATATCACATAATAAAACCCTGGCGGCACAGCTCTATGCAGAGTTGAAGGGCTTTTTTCCTGAGAATGCGGTGGAGTTTTTCATCAGCTATTACGATTATTATCAGCCGGAAGCCTATATTCCGCAGACGGATACCTTTATCGAAAAAGATGCCTCTATCAATGAAGAAATTGAACGCTTGCGCCTGTCGGCAACCAATGCACTGCTCAACCGGCAGGATGTCATTATCATCGCTTCTGTTTCGTGCATATACGGTCTGGGATCTCCTGAAGATTACAAACAGATGGTCGTCTCGCTGGAAACTGGCGTGGAGCAGGAACGCGACAAGCTGTTAGAAAAATTGGTCGACATACAATACAGTCGCAACGATTTTGAAAGCCTGCCCGGGTCATTTCGGGTCAAGGGCGATACGCTGGATATCTTTCCCTCCTACGCCAGCGAGTACGGTGTTCGGGTGGAATTCTTTGGAGATGAAGTAGACCGCCTGCAAATCATCGAACCGCTTACAGGCAAGGTGCTGCGTGAAGAGTCGCGTATGATCGTGTCGCCCGCCAAGCATTTCGTTATGCCCTACAGTAAAATTGAGCAGGCTATAGGGCTGATTTTGCAGGAGCTTGAAGAGCGGGTGGCAGTGCTGGAGAGCGAGAACAAGCTGCTGGAGGCCCAGCGCATCAAAATGAGAACAGAATACGATATAGAGATGCTGCGCGAACTCGGTTACTGTTCGGGTATTGAAAATTACTCTCGCCATCTTTCGGGGCGGGCTGCCGGTGAGCGGCCGGCGACGCTGATCGATTATTTCAGTGGTGATTTTATGACGATTATTGATGAGTCGCATGTCACTCTGCCTCAAATCAGAGGTATGTACAATGGCGATCAGGCCCGAAAGCGGGTGTTGGTTGAACACGGGTTTCGCCTTCCTTCGGCACTGGACAACCGCCCCATGAGTTTTGACGAATTCATGTCAGTGGTAGGGCAGACATTTTTTGTCAGCGCCACGCCCGGCCCCTATGAGCGGGCGTATGCACCGCCGCCTGTCGAACAGGTTATTCGACCCACCGGCATCATGGATCCCCCCGTCGAAGTGCGCCCTTTAAAGAATCAAATTGATGATCTGATGGAAGAGGTGCGGCTGCGCGCTGAAAAGAATGAGCGGGTTTTGGTGTCGACGCTGACCAAGCGGACGGCAGAGGATTTGACCGATTATCTGACGAAATTTGAATTCAATGTAAAGTACCTGCATTCTGATATCGATGCTATCGAGCGCGTCGAAATTATTCGCGGCCTGCGAAAGGCGGATTTTGACTGCCTTATCGGCATTAACCTGCTCAGGGAGGGACTCGACATACCCGAAGTGTCTCTGGTGGCCATATTGGATGCTGACAAGGAGGGCTTTCTGCGCTCCGAGACCTCGCTTGTGCAGACGGCTGGACGCGCAGCACGACATATTGACGGGCGGGTCATTCTGTATGCAGACCGCATAACGGAATCCATGCGGCGCATGATCGACGTGACTGAGCATCGGAGGCAAAAACAAAAGACGTATAATAAAGCGAACGCCATTACACCGAGAGCTATTAAGAAGAGTATTCACGATGGTCTTCGCTTGTATGATAAAGCAAAAAAACTGGAAGAAGATATTGTACGCGAGGGGCATGAGACATATGACATGCATGAAATCCTGCAGGCTCTGGAAACCGAAATGCTCGAAGCTGCCGAGCATCTCGAATTTGAGCGGGCGGCCAGTCTGCGCGATCAAATTAACGAGCTGAAGAAGGAAAACGGGCAGAAATCTGTCCAAAACAAAGCTGTCAGAAAGAAGAAGATACACTACAATGTGTCGTCGAAGAAACGCAGAAAGCACTGATATGAACGCAGAGAATTTGACCATCAAAGGCGATTATCATTCGATTGTAGAGCGAGCGGTCCAGGAGGATGTCGGACCCGGTGATGCCACCTCTGAAGCGTTGGTCGACCCTCAGGCATATACGACGGCGCATATTCTTGCAAAAGGTCATTATATCGTCAGCGGATGTCTAGTGGCCAAAGCAGTGTTTGAAGAAGTGGATCCGGCGATTCAAGTCACTGTGATTACACAAGATTCATTCAAAATCTGTGAGGGTGGCATAATCATGGAGGTGTACGGTCCGGCTCTCGGCATTCTCAAGGCCGAGCGGACAGCGCTCAACTTTCTGCAGCGCATGTCCGGCATTGCCACATTGACCCGCCGCTATGTCGATGTGGTGGCCCCCTATGGAGTGCAGATACTGGACACGCGAAAGACGACGCCCACGTTGCGGATTCTCGAAAAATATGCGGTCCGCTGCGGTGGCGGAAGAAATCATCGAATGGCGCTCTATGACAGGGTCATGATAAAAGATAATCACCGCCGGTTCTGGTCTCAGAAAGGGGAGGGGTCGCTGGCCGAATGCGTACAGCAGGCCCGCACCTGTAATCAGGACTTGGATATTGAAGTGGAAGTTGACACCGTGCAAGAATTCATGGAGGTTCTGCCCGCCCACCCGGACTGGATATTGCTCGATAATATGACCACCGACGAACTCTCAATATGTGTTTCAGAGCGTGGCGACGAAGTGGTACAGCTTGAGGCCTCAGGCGGTATCACACTGCTGAATCTCGAAGAAGTGGCCCGCACCGGTGTGGATGCTGTTTCTGTCGGTATGCTCACTCATTCCTTTCACTCCGCCGATCTTTCACTCGAATTTGTCGAATAGATATTCTCGCACTATGCAGAAAGCGCATCATCTTCTGGCTTTGGATATAGGCAACACCAGTACGTCCGCCGCCCTGTTCAGACAAGGCTCCATTCAGGCCGTCCACCGACTCGACCACCGAAATGGTCCTGCACCCGATGCGATGTGCAGGATGCTGGATGCGTTATCCGGGGGAAAGCCTTTCAGCGGTGCCGTCATTGCCTGTGTGGTGCCACGCTTTAGGAAATGCTGGATGGAGAGTGTGCACAATAGGTGCGAAGGTCCCGTGATCGATGTTAGCTGGCGCAGCCGCCTCCATGTGCGTCTTTCTTATCCTCGCCCCGAAACAATTGGCGCCGACCGGCTGGCCAATGTTTGTGCAGCGGCTGTGCGCTATGGTTCACCTGCCATCATCGCTGATTTCGGGACGGCCTTGACCTTTGATGTCCTGTCGAAAAGCGGATGTTATACGGGGGGAGTGATCGCTCCGGGACTGCCGCTAATGTTTGATTATCTCGCGGAAAAAACGGCCCTGCTGCCGCATATCGCGCCTGCCCCCATTAAACGCCCGTCGGGAAAAAGCACGGAAGAAGCAATGCATATTGGAGCCCGCAACGGCTATCGCGGAATGGTGCGCGGCATTCTGGATCCGCTCCTGGAAAAAATGGGCCCCGAGACGACCGTTATTGCGACGGGCGGCTATGCGGGCTGGGTATTTCGAAAATGGAATCAGTCTGTCATTGTAGATAAACATCTGACCCTGTATGGTCTGGCCACAATTTTTTCATTGAACACGGAGTTAGACTAGCGAAGACGGCGGTAAATCATGGCTGTGAAAAAGAGAATAGAACGAATGTTCCGGGCGTTGAAGGCCCGAAATGAAAAGGCATTCATGGCCTATATTACGGCGGGGGATCCCACGCTGGATGCGACTGTTGAGTATGTGCAGATGCTGGAAGAATGCGGAGTTGATCTTATTGAACTGGGAGTGCCTTTTTCAGATCCGCTGGCTGACGGCATTGTCAACCAGGAGTCTGCCGAACGGGCGCTCAAAGCGGGAGCTACACTGGAAGGTGTATTAAAGACGCTGCGGCGGATTCGGCAGCATAGCGATATACCCATCATTTTTTACAGTTATCTCAACACTTTTTATGCATCAGGCTTTGAGGACAACATTCGAAAAGCCAGGGAGGCCGGTCTGGATGGCCTCTTACTGCTGGACCTTCCCATAGAAGAAGACCCTTTCTATATGCGTGCTATTAGAAAAGCCGGCCTGGACAGTATCTGGCTGATTACGCCGACGAGCACGGAGCAGCGCATCAAAAAAATTACCCGGCATGCATCCGGCTTTCTCTACTGTGTTTCCAGGACCGGAGTTACCGGTAAACAATCCGCTATGGCTGATGAGACGGGGGCTATGGTGAGTCTTGTAAAACGGCATACGGATAAACCGCTGGCACTGGGCTTTGGCATATCATCGCCGGAGACGGCCGCCCGTGCAGCATCGCTGTCCGATGCCATTGTGGTAGGCAGTGCCATTGTGCAGCGGCTGCATGATGCCCATAACGGCCGGAGTTCAATGGATGATGTAAAGAACTGGGTTTTAGAAATGGTAAAAGCTTGTAAGGAGGTAAAATCAGTATGAATACAAAACAGTATGCCGTCATTCTTGCCGGAGGAAAAGGAGAGCGTTTCTGGCCCCTGAGTACGTCGACCCGTCCGAAACAGTTGCTCGATCTAGTCGGAGATAAGACGTTTCTGGCTCAGGCCGTCGATCGCATCAAGGGTTTTATTCCCATTGAGAATATATATATTATTACAAATCAGGAACTGGTGGAGGCCTGCAAGACCGCTGCGCCAGAATTCCGCATGGAAAATATCATTGGCGAGCCTGTCGGGCGCGATACGGCGGCTGCGGTTGCGCTGGGGGCGGCTATCGTCAAGAGCCGTGATCCGGACGGCGTTTTCAGTATTTTGACGGCCGACCACATCATCGGTGATCTGGATCTTTTTCAGGAGACGCTCCAGCGCTCGATGTCCATGGCGGCCCGGGACGATGTGTTGATCACGATCGGAATTCAGCCGTACGAACCCAGTACGGGCTATGGCTATATAGAATCCGGTGAGCGGGTCTCAGAAGAGGGGCGTATCAGCTTTCTGAAGGCTAATCGCTTTGTCGAAAAGCCCGACCGCGCCACCGCGGAGCAGTACATAAGTTCCGGTAAATACTTTTGGAATTCGGGTATGTTTATCTGGTCCGTTTCTGCACTGGAAGCCGCTTTTGCCCTGCATTGCCCTCATTTGGTGGACCTCATTAATGCGCTAGAGCCTCATGCCCATCAGGACTCATTTGAGGCTCGGCTCGCCGAAGTCTATGAATCCCTTGAAAAAATATCTATTGACTATGCCCTGATGGAGAAGGCCGACAATATCGTCATGGTCAAAGGCATATTTTCCTGGGATGATGTCGGTTCCTGGCCGGCTCTGGAAAACCATATTGAGCCGGATGAGCAGGGTAATGCGGTAGTTGGCACGTTTGAAGGTGTCGATGCGGAACACAATATTGTCTACTCACGCGATCATGTTACAACGCTGATTGGAGTCCGGGACCTCATTGTGGTTCAAACCGATAAAGCCACATTGATCTGCCCCAAATCCAAGGCTCAGGACGTAAAAAAACTAGTGCGCGCTATGGCTGAAAAGGGATGCTACAACGAGGTTCTCTGATGGGGCGTCTGCTGGGTGTTGATTATGGTGATGTCCGGATAGGGCTGGCGTTAAGTGACCCCATGCACGTCATCTGCTCTCCTCATGACGTTGTGCAGCACGCCGACAACCGTAGCAGTGCCCGGGAAATCGTGCGCATCTGTGAAGAGCAGGATGTGGAACTGATAGTCGTCGGGTTGCCACTCAACATGGACGGTTCGAGCGGTGCTGCTGTCGAAAAGGTGATGGCTTTTGTTAAGCAGTTTAAGAAGTTGACGGACATCCCGGTGATCACTTGGGATGAACGCATGACGACCATTACAGCCCAGCAGGCATTAATTGAGGGCAATGTCCGCAGAGAAAAGCGCAAACTCCATGTCGACAAGCTGGCGGCCCAGATTATGTTGCAGCATTATATGGATAGTACGCAGGAATAAAGGGTTCTTCGCGGAAGTGCGTCTCAAAAGCCGTAAATGCGTCGCAATCTTGCGCTCCGACCCCACGGAGCGCTCTCGAGACTTCGGAGAGCTCCGACCCCACGGAGCGCTTTCGAGACTTCGGAGCACTCCGATCGGCCGGTTCCCGCAGATGGGAACAGACCCGATTCGCTCTTGTGCAGCCACTTGCCTGCGCCTTGTGCAAAGGTTTCAAGACAGGAAGAGTTCAATATGGCACTTCGCTTTTCACTGTGACATTCAATGTTACACTTTTCCGTTTCCGCTTATCAGCTTCATTTCTATTGACCCGCAATCGATATCCAGCTATGTTTTTCCGCTGTTTTAAATGTAGCTAAATAGGGAGCATACTCTCATGACCATGATGATTACAAAATTTCATAAGCTGATTCAGGCGAAGATATTCTGGTATATCTTCATCGGTGTCATCGTTTTTACGTTTGTCTTTTCATATGGTTATGCCAGTTGGGATCGACAGGCAAAAGAGGGCGACAACGCGGCGGCCCTTCTAAATGAAGATCCTGTTTCCCACGAGGAATTCAGGGGCGCCTATGCGAGTGGATATATCGGTCTCGTCCTGTCTTATGGACAACCTATACGCATTAATGATGAAATAGATCAGTTTTTAAAGTCTAATGCCTGGACGCGTGTTGCAGCCCTGCGCAAGGCCTCTGAAATGGGTTTCCATGTGACGGATGATGAAGTGGTCCAAAGTATTCAGAGCAACCCGACATTTGCGCCGGAAGGCCAGTTCAGCATGGACTATTACAGAGCTTTCGTGCAGCAGTTTTTGATGCGTATGGGCATTTCCGAGCCCTTGTTTGAGCAGTATGTCCGTGAAGAGATTCAGCTCAGCAAAGTGCGGCGCCTGATCAGTCAGACCGTCTTGATTTCGCCTATGGAGCTGGAGCGCACATTTCATGCTCTGACGGACCAGTTTGAGGTCGAGTTTGTCGAGATCACCACCGACATGATTCAGGATTCTGTCGAGGTGACCGATCAGGATATCCGTGAATATTTCGAAGCTGATCCTGAAAAATATACGATACCAGAAGAGGTTGAGTTGCAGTATGTGGCTTTTCCTATAGCGGACTACAAGGCAGATGTCGCGGCGATCGATGAGGCCGATAGTATGGATTATTATAATGAGCACCTTGACGAGTTTACGAAGGTGCCGGAGACCAATGAAGAAAGCTTTGTCGATGCGGAAGTCGAGCCTTCTGTGGAAGAATCAGGAACTAACGTCCCGCCCGCAATCGACAGTGATCTGGCAGAAACGGAAGAGGCGGATACGAACGATCCTTTTTCCATATTCGATGATTTTGGTGCATCGGATACCGGTTTGGTGGAGACTCTGTACTTCAGCTTTGATGAAGTAAGAACCAATATTGAACAGTCTTTAATAGAAGAAGAGGCCGTGAAGCTCGCCCTTAGAGCGGCCGATGAAGTGGTATACAGCCTGACTCCGGAAAGAAATGGCGAGCCTCCTGTATTTGAAGAAGTGGCTGAAACATTTGGTAAAAAAGTCAAGGCACTGGAACCCTTTGCAGCTCGGGATGAACTGCCGCTGGCAGATCTTCCCGAACTGTTCAGGCTTTCCGTTTTTAATTTGACGAAGGAACCGGGAGAAGATTTTACGGATGCCATTGTCGGTGCTTCCAATGTGTATATTATGGCATTAGTCGAGCGTTATGAGCCGCGTGTGCCGGAGTTGGAAGAGGTGAAGAAAGCCGTCAGCAATGACGTATACATGTTCTCACTGGCCAACGCTCTGCGCGATAAGGCTTCCTCGCTTAAAAGCAGTGCCGAGTTAGCCCTTGAAGGCGGTGAAACCTTTAGGAGTGCGGCCAGGGCGGAGGGCGTGGCCGTCTATACGACAGGTGTGTTTTCCGTGTCAGCCGGCTTTGAAAATGATATTGAGCAGGCTGATATTCTTTTGCGCAATGTGCTGGACCGAAATGAAGGGGAACTCACAGAGCTGCTGTCTACAGTGGACAGCGTCATTCTGGGGTACGTAGTCTCGCGTATTGAAGGCGATCCAGCTACCTTGAGCACCCTGCAGGCTCAAATCGTCGATACCATTCGACGGGAGCGCAGCCAGATGGTTTTCAATGACTGGACTGCCAACCTGCTAGAAGAAGGCAACTTTGAAAATCTTCTCGACCGCCGTTTAGAGGTTGAAGAAGAAGAGGGTGATGAGCTACCGGAAGTTTCGGATGAAAGCGCATAGGGTGGCACCGTTTTCGTATTCAAAAACGAAAAGACCGTGTGTGCGGCGGGGTGCCGTCTGACTTTGTTCAGGATCTATTGATGATCGGCTCTATTTTGCGCTTTTCAGGGCCTGTGTAAATTTGGCGTGGCCGGCAAATTTTCGGGTCATTGCGCTGCTCCTGCCAATGGGCAATCCAGCCGGGCAGTCGTCCCAGCACAAAGAGGACGGTAAACATGTTGGTGGGAAAACCAATCGCTCTATAGGAGATGCCGGTGTAGAAATCGACGTTGGGATAGAGGTTGCGATCGACAAAATACGGGTCGTTCACGGCCTTTTCTTCCAGCTCCATGGCCAGGTCCAGCAAGGGATCATTCGTAATCCCCTGAACTTCAAGAATTTCTTTGCACACTTCTTTTGCAATCAGGGCGCGCGGGTCGTAAGCCTTGTACACGCGATGACCGAAACCCATCAGGCGGTAGGGGTCATTTTTGTCTTTGGCTTTATTCAGGGCCCAGTTCACATCTCCCCCATTGGCGAGGATATTCTCCAGCATTTCAATGACATACTGGTTGGCACCGCCGTGGTGGCGCCCCCACAGCGCATTGATGCCGGCACTGATCGAGGCATACAGGTTGGCCTTGGCACTGCATATAAAGCGCACTACAGTGGTTGAACAGTTCTGTTCGTGATCTGCATGAATGATCAGCAATTTATTCAAGGCCTTGATGAGCACCGGGTTGGCCAGATAATTATGAACCGGTGAAGAAAACATCATTTGTAAAAAATTAGCGCAATAGGAATAATCGTAACTGGGATAAACAAACGGTTCGCCAACCGATTTTTTATAACAGAAAGCCGCAATAGTGCGCAGTTTAGAGAGCAGCCGTGTAACGGTAATGTCAATTTCCTCATCCTCTGTCTTCTCCAATTCGGGGTAGAATGAGGACAGGGAAACCACCATGGCGGCCATGACGGCCATGGGATGGGCGTTTTCGGGATAACTGCGGAAAAAATACCGCATATCCTCATGTATGAGGGAGTGAAAATTCATCAACTCTGAAAAATGATGGAGTTCTTTTTCGTTGGGAAGGGTTCCGTGAACCAGCATGTAGGCGACTTCGATAAATGAACATTTGTTGGCCAGCTCATCTACCGGATACCCCAGATAGCGCAAAATGCCGTTTTCTCCGTCAATGTATGTGATGCCGCTCTCACATGCGCCGGTGTTCACATAACCGGGGTCTAGGGTGATGCAGCCCGTCGACTTCCTCAAAGCGCCGATATCGATTGCGCATTCTTTTTCCGAACCCTCGATGAGCGGCAACTCAAATTCTTTCCCCTTAATGCTAAGCCTTGCTGTATCGACTTTTTCAACCATACTATGATCCTCACGTTGGCGCACTATAAGTCTGTCCGGCTACACACAACCTGTAAGCTCTACACGCTGTGGTGTAAACCCCGTAGACAGATGCGTTAAAGCCTGTCACTAGACTTTGCGGACTTTGCCGGAGCGCAGGCAGCTTGTGCAGACCTTGGCACTGCGTACACTGCCGCCTATTTCCACTTTTATCTTTTGAAGGTTGGGTAGAAAGCGCCGCCGGCTGATCCCGGTGGTGTTTAACCCGATACCGCCTTTTTTCTTCTCCAGACCTTTTCGTACAATGGTGTTGCCCGTTACAGGTCCCTTGCCGCAAATATCGCATACTCTTGCCATGATCTTCTCCTGAAATTTGTTAAAAGCGCGCCTATATAGTGGCACACAGAAACGTTAATAGAACAAAAACAGAAAATATAATCAAGACAGGTATTCATTTTTTTTAGGCAGAAGATAATGCTGGTCATATGCCCTCGCCCGCTATTATCATGATCTTCTGAGTAGTAGTGTTCATGCAGTGGAGATAATTATGGATTCTGAAAAGATAGCATCGATGATAGATCATACCGCGCTGAAACCCGATGTTGGACAGGCGGCGATAGATCAACTTTGCGGGGAGGCTATCGATTATTCTTTCTGCGCCGTTTGCGTGAATCCGGTCTACGTCGAACGTTCGGCCTCGCTTTTAAAAGAGCATGCCGTTAAAGTCTGCACGGTTGTCGGGTTTCCGCTGGGGGCCGGCCTGTCCAGTGTGAAGGCTTTTGAAGCCCGCCAGGCTGTCGATCAGGGGGCTGAGGAAGTGGATATGGTTTTGAGCGTGGGCCGACTGAAAGATGGTCGGCATAAAGAAGTGCTACAGGATATCCGCGCTGTCTTGGAAGTGTGCCGCGGTGAGGGCTCGTTGCTTAAAGTGATTTTCGAGACCTGCCTCCTCTCCGAAGATGAAAAACGGAAAGCCTGTGAATTATGCGTTGAAGCGGGGGCCGATTACGTCAAAACATCGACGGGTTTCAGCACGGGTGGTGCGACTGTTGAAGACATTGAATTGATGGCAGGGGTCGTCGCCGGACACGGTCTCGGTGTCAAGGCATCGGGCGGCATCAAGACCTGGCAGGATGCCCAGCGCATGATCCAGGCAGGCGCCACCCGTATAGGAACGAGTAGCGGTATTCAGATTTTAGAGCAGGGTAGGAACCAGTAACATGAAAGCAACTGTCATTGTGCTCGATTCGGTAGGTATTGGGGCGGCGTCCGACGCGGGTGCTTATGGCGATGCCGGTTCCGCCACCTTGCAGCACATGGCCGCCGCCATCGGCGGGGTATCACTTCCGGTTATGAAATCCATGGGTCTCGGCTCTATTCACCAATGTTTTGAAGGCGGCCTGCCCATTCGGGGCGTAGATCAAGTGGAGCATCCGGCCGCCTCTTTTGGTGCCATGCAGGAACTGTCAGAGGGAAAAGACACGATTACCGGTCACTGGGAAATAGCCGGCCTTGAAATGCGTCCCGGGTTTCACACCTTTCCACCGGAATATCCTTCCTTTCCATCTGAATTGATAGAAGCCTTTGAACGGCAAACCGGACGTACAGTGATCGGTAATAAAGCCGCCAACGGGGTGGCGATTATAGAAGAGCTGGGCGAAGAGCAGATGAAGTCGGGGGCCTGGATTGCCTACACCAGCGCAGACTCCGTTTTTCAGATTGCCGCCAATGTCGATATCATTCCGCTGGATGAATTGTATACAGCCTGCGAAACAGCCCGGGAACTGTGTAATCCATACCGCATCGGGCGCGTTATTGCCCGCCCGTTTTCCGGTGAACCCGGCCGCTTTGAACGCACTGAAGATCGCCGGGACTACGCCTACCTTCCAGAAGAAAAAACCGTTTTGGAGCGACTTGTTGATGAGCAGATCACAGTGCTGGCAGTGGGAAAGATCGAGGATATTTATGTCCACAGGGGCATTACAGAATCAGAGCACGCGGGCAACATGTATGATGCTATGAAGGCGGTCGAGCAATTTTCTTCTCGCGCGGGCGATGCGCTCATCTTTGCCAATTTTATTGATTTTGATATGCTGTACGGTCACCGCCGTGATCCTCAGGGTTACGCCCGGGCCTTACAGGATGCCGATGCATGGCTGGGCCGCTATATGGAGTGCATGTCCGATAATGATGTGTTGATAGTGACCGCGGATCATGGCAATGATCCGACCTTTAAAGGGTCCGACCATACGCGTGAGTACGTGCCGCTGCTGGTGTACTGCCGCTCGATGCCGCCACGCAATCTCGGCCTGCGCAAGGGATTTTATGATATAGCACAGAGTCTGGCTTCCTTTTTTGGTATACACCCCCTGCCGCGCGGGCAGAGTTTTCTGCCGCGCCGCCAACGCTGATCACGATGTTAGAACCGACAGGATAAGAAGTCTTATGATACCGCAATGGATTATTGAAAAAAAGCGTGACGGACTGGACCTCAGCCGTGAGGAAATTGAGTTTTTCATATACGGTTATACAGAGGGGAGTATTCCTGATTATCAAATGGCGGCTCTCGCAATGGCCGTTTATTTCGCCGGTATGTCATTTGATGAAATATCCCACCTTACTCATACCATGATGAACTCGGGTTCTGTTGTGGATACTTCATCTCTTACAATACCCAAAGTCGATAAACATTCGACGGGTGGAATCGGTGATAAAATTTCGCTTCCACTGGCGCCGCTGGTGGCCGCCTGCGGCCTGGCCGTGCCCATGATTTCGGGCCGCGGCCTCGGTATCACCGGCGGGACGCTCGACAAGATGGAGTCGATCCCCGGCTACCGGGCCGATATTTCTGAATCCCGCTTTCTGGAAGTGCTGCACGAGTGCGGCTGTTCGATTATCGGGCAAACCAGTTCCCTGGCGCCGGCCGACAAAAAACTGTATGCCCTGCGTGATGTGACCGGTACGGTTCCATCCATTCCCCTGATCACGGCGAGCATCATGTGTAAAAAGCTTGCTGAAGGCATCGATGGTCTCGTGCTCGATGTAAAGGTCGGACGTGGGGCCTTCATGAAAACAGTGGATCAGGCGCGCGAACTGGCTTCCAACATGATAGCTGTTGGAAAAGCCATGGATAAAGGTGTTCATGCAATTCTTACCGACATGAATGAACCGCTGGGCCGTTCGGTGGGAAATGCGGTGGAGGTGGTGGAGGCAATCGAAACGCTGAAGGGTCGCGGTCCCGAAGATGTCGAAGAACTGGTGCTGAAGCTGGGCAGTCATATGCTGATGCTAGGGGGCGCAGTTTCGGCAGAAGACGAGGGGATCGCACAGTTGCACGCAAAAATAGCTTCCGGAGAGGCGCTGGCGACGTTTAGAAAAATGATCGAATTGCAGGGTGGTGATCCGACATTTGTAGATGAACCCACACGGTTTACGCCTGCCGATTTTCAGGTAGAAGTCCGGTCTGACGTGGACGGGTATATAGAGCAGGCCGATGCCGAAACGATAGGAAAAGCTGTTCTCATGCTCGGTGGTGGGCGCACCAAAACAACCGATACAGTCGATCCGGCGGTCGGTATCACCCACTTGTGCAAACGTGGAGAGCATAAGAGCAGAGGTGATGTACTGTGTATGATACATGCGAACAGCCAGACGGCTCTGGAAGAAGTGGAGGCCTTTGTGCGCGGCGCATTCATCTTGACCGAGCAGCCCGTTGAATCAGCATCGAGGGTGCTGGAAACAATGTCATAATTTGCGACCTCGGCGGTCCGCGGGGAGGATAAGATATGAATAAGAAACTTTTGGATGAAGCAGTTCGTTTGGTGGAATCAAAATGGCCGGATGTACGACCCGGAACGGCACTGATACTGGGATCCGGCTGGGGTAGCGTCGTCGATAAAATGGAGGTAACCGGAGAATTGGAGTATGGAGATATTCCCGGTTTGGGGCATGCCGGTGTGCAGGGGCATGCGGGTCGCCTGGTGCGCGTCCGTTTCCAGGAACGTGAGCTGCTGATATTTCAGGGGCGCCGGCACTGGTATGAGGGGGAGGGGTGGACCCCCACCGCGGTCCCCGTATACATAGCGCGCCACCTGCAGTGCAGGCATTTATTAATCACCAATGCCGCCGGCGGTTTAAATCCATCCATGAAACCGGGCAATCTCATGATTATTCAGGATCATATCAATATGCTGGGTTCCAACCCCTTGATGGGACCTCACGATCCAGCATGGGGCCCCCGCTTTCCCGATATGACGGAAGCCTATGATGGAGCATTGCGTGCTCTTTTGCAGCGGTCGGCTCATGAAGCGGGCAGTACCTTCTTTGAGGGTGTTTACCTAGCTGCGTCCGGTCCGAGTTATGAAACCCCGGCCGAGATTAAAGCTTTCAGGAAACTCGGCGCTGATGCCGTGGGTATGTCCACGGTCCCGGAAGTGATTCTGGCCAATGCCGCCGGCTTGCGCGTGGCCGGCCTGACCTGTATAACCAATATGGCTTCCGGCATTAGTAAGAACGAATTGTCACATCAGGAAGTCATTGAGAGTACTGCGAAGGCAATGCCCCAGATGGAGGAAACGGTGAAACGTTTTCTCATGAAAGAGGAAAGGCTGTTTACATGTTGAGGCCCTGGGTGAAGCTGCTCAAATCTGTTTTTTGGATTGGCGGCGGATTACTTACTTTTATTGTTTTTCTGGAACTCTTCAGAATATTCATTTTTTTCTACCAGTTTCGCCCACTGCTGGGCTATATCTTTGCGGTAACCGTCGCCTTGCTGATGATGGGGGGGGTAGGGTATGTGATGCGGTTGGTTCTGTCGATCCCTCGCCAGTTGTGCGCTCCCGATACGGGCGATGATTTGTCGCTGGTTGATGATAAAGTATTCAAAAAATATGGCAGTTACGCCACCGCCTATGCGCGACGCCTGCGACGTAATACGGCCTTGCCTGCGTCCATGAAAAAAGGGATAAGTTCGAACATACATCAGTTTGAAGATCGGCTCTACAGCGCTGCCAGTCGCGATGAAAAAATGGCGTCTCTAAAGCAGCTTGAAGAGGTATATATTATGCCCCTGCGGGATGAGTTGAATAAGCAGTCAGACCATGAAATTAGCCGGTGTGTTAGGGACGTTATGATCGGGGTGTCACTGAGCCCTTACCACAGCATGGACCTGTTGATCGTCCTTTATCGAAACCTGCGCATGGTTATCAAAATCATGCGCCTCTACTCGAGTCGCCCCCATGCCGCTGAACAGGTGCGCATCCTGCTGGATATTGTAAAGGTGCTCGCCACTGTTAATTTTATGAACCTCGGCCGCCGCTTGTTTGACAGTCTGTTTGCTAATGTACCCTTTGTCGGTGGCGCCGTGAATGAGGTCGGACAGGGGCTCGGCGCCGGACTTTTTACCTCGGCCGCCGGTCATGCCGCTGTGATGCGGTGCGGTGTCTACGGCGCCTGGCGTTATGATGAGGCCTACGAGCGTTTTCCAGCCATGTCTAAAGTGTTTCTCAAAGACGTCAAAAATATCTTTGTGAGGGATGTGCTGCCCGATCTCCGTTATCGCATCCAGCCGGAAGGGGTGGATGATGATCCCGGTACCTGGGAGAGTTTTCGGCAGGGGGTCAGCCGTGCGCTGGATACGACCATGAATGCATTTGATGATTTTCTGGTCAAACCCGCCGTCCACACATCTCGGTGGGTTGTCGGCCGCCCCTCCCGCCCCGCCACGATCCCGGAAAAACCGGCAGTCGTTAACATCCGGGAAAAAGCGCCGATTTCGAGACGCGGTGTATTTAGGGCTTTTAATACCTTTATCGGCCGTATACGTTACAGTCCGCGAGATCACTACTAATACCCCGGTTTGCGGAGGATTTATATGACGAAACGAGTTTTGGCACACGCGCCGTATGGCAGTGTAATCGATGGCGGCTATCTTCATTTTACCCTTTACAGCCGTTCCGCCCGGCGCGTATGGCTGCTCCTCTTTGAACGCGTTGAAGATGATGCGCCTAAACAGGAAGTTGCTTTAGAGCGGCGCGGGGATGATTGGACCGTCAGTCTTCCTGATGAAGGACTTCGCTTCTACCTCTACAGGGTTTCGGGAACGGATTTGTTTGCCGGTGATTTTGATGAGCATCAATGGCTGCTCGATCCATACGCCCGTTCCATAGAGTGCGCTGGTGACTGGGGTGACCCGTGTGGGCTAGAGCCGGGACAGGTGCCGACACGCGGGCGCGCCTTTCCTAAATGTGTTGTACACGACATGCCGTTTGACTGGGGAGGTGATCAGCCCCTGCAAACGCCCATGGAAGACAGTGTGCTGTATGAGGTACATGTGCGGGGCTATACCGCCAGCCCGGATTCAGGGGTGTCATTTCCCGGAACGTATCGCGGACTGGAAGAAAAGATTCCCTATCTGAAGGGGTTGGGTGTTACAGCGGTCGAGCTGCTGCCCGTCCATGCGTTTGATGAAATGGAGTTTTATAAGCTGGGGGGCCACCGCGCGCGTTTAAAAAATTACTGGGGTTACAGTACGTATGGTTTTTTTGCGCCCAACGGGCGGTATGCCGCCGACCGCAACCCTGGCGCGGCCGTAAATGAGTTCAAAGAAATGGTGAAGGCCATGCATGCCGCCGGCCTCGAAGTGATCCTGGATGTGGTCTATAATCATACCGCTGAGGGCGACCGCCATTGGCCGATCCTGCATTTCAAAGGGCTGTCTCCCTCTGTCTATTACCTGCTGGATGAACACGGAAATATGAGGAATTTTACCGGCTGCGGCAATACGGTAAACTGTAATCATCCGGTCGTTGCGGATATGATAATAAATTCGCTTCGCTACTGGGTGGAGGAAATGCACGTCGATGGATTCCGTTTTGACCTTGCCTCGGTTTTGTGCAGGGGAACCAATGGAGAGCCCATGCCGAATCCGCCCCTGATACACCGCATTGCCGAAGACCCTGTCTTGCGGCATGTTAAACTGATCGCTGAACCCTGGGATGCGGCTGGCATGTATCAGGTCGGCTCTTTCCCGGGCCAGGGCTGGTCGGAATGGAACGGCCGCTACCGTGACGATGTGCGTATGTTCTGGCGCGGTGATGATGATAAACTGGGGGCCTTTGCGACCCGCATTTCCGGCAGTGCTGATCTGTATCATCATCAGACGCCGCAGCAGAGTGTCAACTTTATCACCTCACACGACGGCTTTACCATGATGGACCTCGTCTCCTATAAAGAAAAACACAACGAGGCAAACGGGGAACACAACCGGGATGGAGAGAGCCATAATTTCAGCCAGAATTTTGGTATCGAGGGAGCCGTCGAGGATGCCGCCATTAAGGGACGGCGTTTGAAGCAGATTAAAAACTACATGGCAACTCTCATGCTTTCACAGGGTGTGCCGATGTTGGTGGCTGGCGATGAGTTTGGTCGAACACAGAGCGGTAACAACAATGCATACTGTCAGGATAATGAACGATCCTGGATTGACTGGCAGCTTTTGGAGGAAAATACGGAACTTTATCAGTTCACAAGGGATATGATTGCATTTCGTCATCAGCATACCGTTCTCCGACGGTTCCGGTTTCTGGATGGCCCGCTCGATCATCACGAGCATCCGGATGTTCAGTGGCTCGCGGATGACGGCGGTGAAGTGGATTGGAGTCAGGACCGTGCTCTGGGCATGCTGCTTCATGGCGATAGCAGTCATACGGGCCGTTCGCAGGATGGTGAGCACCTTTTCATTATCTTTAACGGCTCTGAAAGATCTCTTGATTTCAGACTGCCGCCGAGTCCATCCGGTCAGTCGTGGTCACTGGCTGTAAAGACGGGCCGCATAGAGCTGTTTGAAGAACACGTGCAGGTGGAGGCGTTGAGCGTAATCGTCTTTACGGCTTCCTGAAAGTTCGTTCTGCGTGGGCCCAAAGATGCCGCCAGCTACAACCCATAGCGGGCCCGCACGCATCATGCGGCATGATGACAGCAACACTTTTTAAGTGACATGGACGCTTGAGCAGATATGATGCGGTGCAGGTGAGACTATGGCTTCGCTAAAAGTAATCGTCAAAAATGAAATGGGTATACACTGTCGGCCCTCTGCCGTCATCATGAATGCCATCAAGGGATATACGGGTCGTATTTACCTGGATGCGGGCCCGCAGAGTAGTGCTCAGCTCATTTCTGTTATGGACTTGCTCAGCCTGGGGTTGGAAAAGGATCGGGAAGTGACCATCACAGTAGAAGGTGATGATGAACAGGCCGTATGTAAGAAACTGGCAGAGCTGTTTGAAACCCATTTTGATTTTCCTGCACAGAATTAGCAGCGCATGAAGTATTCCTTTTTTTCTCGGCATCTGACTGGGTATTTTCCGGCCATCCTGACCGGAATTTTGCTCTATCTTAGTTTTCCTCCATTTGCCCTGGCCGGCTGTGCATGGTTCGCCCTTGTTCCCTTACTGCTTCGGATGGCCATTGCCGCTGAAAGGTTTCCTTTTCGCGAGGGTTTTGCAGCCGGCGTCGTTTTCTGGATGTTGACGCTTTCGTGGATTTCAAAAGTTACGTTTACGGGGTATGCGCTTCTGGCACTCTACTGTGCTTTTTATCCCGCCGTATTTTGTTGGCTGTCGGGCCGTTTGCTCCGGAGCCGGGGCGCGCGCCCGCACCTGATGGCGCTTTTTATCATACCGGTCCTCTGGGTTGGGCTCGAATACGTGCGCGGTGTATTGGCGACCGGATTTCCCTGGAATGAGATAGGGGTTTCCCAGTTCGCTAATGCGGCCCTGATTCAATCGGCTGATTGGGGTGGAGTTGGCAGTATTTCCTGGATCCTTATTTTGATGAATACGGGGATTGTTTTAACGCTGGCAGATTACATCCATTCAAAAGGTCGCCGCGGTCATCGTCCTCACTGGGAGCTTTTGGTGCCCCTGTTGATTGTCGCACTGATGGTAAACTATGGTATCAATGCTTTAAGAAAAGGTGCCGGTTTATCGAACGAGCGCTCGGTTAGTGTTTCACTGATTCAACCGTCCATACCGCAAAGCCGGGTCTGGGAGCGGGAGCAGATCGATCTCACTTATGAAAGGCTGAACCGCCTCACAAAATCGGCGGCCCACGGAACAACGCCGGATGTCATTATTTGGCCGGAGACAGTACTTCCGGAACTGTTGCGGGACAGCGAGCGGGCCCGCGCGTTTCTGTATGAGCAATCCCGGTATCATATTCCGCTGATGATCGGAATGATTGATTACGGCTTACTCGATTCAGGGCATATAACCTACTATAATGCGTCAGCATTGCTGGATGCACAGGGGCGCCTGTCTAATCAATACGAAAAACAACATCTTGTGCTGCTGGGTGAATATATCCCCCTGGCAAACCGTCTGTCATTTCTCAGGGCGCTCAGTACGCGCATAGGCAACAGTTTTTCTCCCGGCCGCAAGACGGTTGTGATGCAGGTTGAGAACGTTCCTTCCGTCGGGATGGCACCGCTAATCTGTTTTGAAGATGCCTTGCCATATCTGGCGCGCCGTGCCGTAAAAAGTGGGGCGAGGTTGCTCGTAAACCAGACCAACGACGGCTGGTTTGACGGCACGGCCGGAGCCGAACAGCATCTTGCTCATGCCGTATTTCGCTGCATTGAGAATCGTAGGCCCATGGTTAGAGCTGCGAATTCAGGGATCACGTGCTATATCGACCGAAAAGGATCTGTTCGCCGGAGACTGGCCCCCTGTACACAGGGATTCTTGACAACTGAAATCTTACTGCTTGAGCAGCCTGTTGAGACCGTGTACACAAAAAGAGGCCCCATCTTTGGCCAGGCATGCGGCATCATGACCCTTTGCTTTGCACTGTTTGTCGCCGCAGGGGCTTCGAGAAGGCGCTCATAAAAATGGGGATGGTTGGAGTTGCATTTAGATTGAAACGCCTTCATACAAACATATACTGACGAATGGAGGGATCACCTATGTATAAAAGACAGATAATGGAATTGCATCTCGAAAAGATAGAGCTAGCGATAGACGGATATGAATTCAAGCAGGTAGGCCGACATATTCTGGCCTGTGATTTACTGTGGCCGCGCCCACTGATCAGCAGTCGGCAAACTGTTAAAGAACTTGAGCTGGAGCAGGGGGGCATCGTATTCAAAAAATTGCCCTGGCACAAAAGTGTTCTGTTCAAAGAAGTGGTGCAGGGCCCTTTTGCACTCAGCGTCAATCTGTCGTCACCGATGACAACCGTGCAAATGCAGAAGCTGATGGCGTCAGTGGGATCCATACTCTCTAAATCGGCAGCCGGCGAAGTAGATGATGTGATCGAATCGGCTTTGTTGTCCAGCGTGGTCTCGCAGGCACTCAAAGCGGCCGGTAAAAAAGTGTCCGGACTAGTTGATGAATACGGCGACTGGCTGCTGGAGGGCGCTTGTGATGTTGTTTTCAGTGAGGGCAAAAAAGACGCTGTAACACAGAAAATAAAGATACCCCTTCGCCTCGCTAAAGACATAACCAAGACCACCCGCCGCCGTCAGCAGGGTCGCAGTAAAGTGAAGCGTGAAACGGTGGCGGAGAAAGGCGCCCCGGCAGGAGAAGTTACCCTCCGGGCCAGCCTTTACAAATAGCCGTAGCCTGCGGGGAAAACTGTATTGATGGAAGCAACAGTGACAGATTTAATAACTTCTTTTGCGTGATTTGAGGGTCATGCATCTGGCGTGATACACAATAATAATGAAAAAATGTGTACAAGATCTGGCGTTCTTAATCTTTGCTCCGCTTTGCATTCTATCGGTTCGCTATCAATCTGTTCTTTTCCCTTTTCCTTTAAATGCTGATGAGCCGCTGATGGGCGCCAATGCCTTGCGCATACTGGGGTATGGAGCAAACTGGGATGCCATGGACGGCGGTACCAGCGGCCCTCTGAATTCACTGGTACTTTGCTGGCCCGTGCTTTTTGGAGGTGACGTAACGCTGTCGACGGTGCGGCTGACGGCAGCCATCCTGCTCTCGCTCAGCGTCATCCTGCTTTACTATACCATTAAAGTAACTTCCGGCCGGCTCGCGGCCTGGCTGATGCTGTTACCATTGACCTGTTTCTACGCGCTGACCGAACATCCTGATTTCCTGCATTACAGCAGTGAGATCTTACCCGTTACCCTCTTGCTGCTGTCTGTGCTGATGTTGGCGGTATACAGCAGGTCGGCAAAAGCGGGTGGCTCATTATGGTTCCTGTTCGTCGGAGGGATTGCACTGTCAGCAGCCCCTCTCGCTAAGTTGCAGTCAGTATTGCTGGCAGCCCTGCTGTTTCCGTTCTTTATTATGGAGATATTGCTCCGTGCTAAACAGCACAAATGGAAGCGTTTAATGCTGTTCCTTTTTGCCTGTGGCCTGCCAGTTTTGTGGCTTTTGGGGCCGTTGCTCTTACGTGGCGGAATTGAGCATTTTTACCGCAGTTATATCGAGTGGCCGTCGGTCTATGTCCAGCAGTCGCTGAGTCTGTCCACACTGTACGGTATGATTGCCAGGGATGGCCTGTCCGCTGCATTGCTTTACCTATATGCGGGGGTGCTCCTAGCCGGTCTGCTCGCGGGTTGGCGTAAGCTATTCAACTGGAAACATAACGGGTTCCTGTATTTCGTATTGGTTGCGGCTGGAGTGTCTCTGTACACGGTCGCCCGTCCCGGCAATGAATTTCCGCACTACCTGATGTTTATTTTTCCTTTTTGGGCCTTGGCTGCGGGTATTGTTTGCGGGTTTGCCGAACACGCTAAATGGGGCCGCTATATGGTGTGTTCAGTGTTTGCCATCATTCTTAGCATTTTTTTCATATATCCGGCCTACGCTCACCTTAACGCCAAGGTGAAGGGAAAGAGTTTCTATAGTACCAAGGTAGGTGTTCCGTTTCGCTGGCAGTCACCCCGTATTTTTAATTGGTGTACCGACCCCGATGACAGCCTGCTGGTGTGGGGGTGGATGCCGCAATGGTACCTGTTGGCGGGGCTATCTCCGGCGACACACGAAAGCACCACGTTCCTGCACATCATGCCCACCCCGCTTCAGTCTTTTTATCGAAATCGTTTTATGAACACTGTACAGCAATCGAGCCCGGCCCTCATTATCGATGCTGTTGTCGGAAACAGTTTTTATTTCTTTAAAAATGAAGAGGCGGGTATCCATGTATTCCCCGAGCTGCAGATGCTGGTGAGCAGCAACTATACACAGCTCATTCCGAGCAGTGGACTCGTGGCGTCAAATCGTCCGCCCGTCTACTTGAGAAATGACCGTTATGCGGCGTTCATGGAGCATCTCGTTCCGATTGCATTAGTGACAGCCTCAGCCACTCATGTGTCCGTCGATGACCGCTTTTGTGTGGACAATGTCAATGATTACAGTGTGACGGAGGATGCCTATGTGGACTACTGGCTGCTGCCGAACGATAAGACCGGAACCCTTGTGGCGACATTTGCAGAAGCGGCACCCGTGAAGCGGGTGATAGTGCTCAACACCCGCAACGGAATGGGATTGAACCGTGAGTCCAAGCACATCTCCCTGACCCTGCTTCTGGATGGAAAAGAGGTCTATGATCAAGAGCTGGAGCCAGTATCATACCCCACGTGGACCATACATGAGCTGAATGCGCCTGTGATGGCGGATGCTTTGCGAGTCGGTGTACTGGATTATGCTGGCCGCGGAGGGGGGCTTAACGAGATAAAGGTTTTCCGCGATTAAAGGGTTCCTCGTAGAATTTCGCGGAAGATGAAAAATAGTGCCGGTTAATGGATAGGTCCATTGAAAATGAATCATGAGGTATACATGGCTGGGCAT
>CAYXEW010000025.1:0-29459 GCA_964464115.1 uncultured Verrucomicrobiota bacterium | reverse complement strand
CTGTGATCTCATCATCGAATCCCGTACTCGTACACCTACTCTTACACCCCAATCTATCCCTATCCATGCCCGGAAATTTCGCTATGAGATATTTCCGATCCTTCGATCCGCTATTTTCCAACATTTCCAGCAAAGTCCAGGACACCCTGCAATCCGCCAAGTCTCTTTTTACCCACAGATTCTGCGGTAGACCCGAAAAGGAAGGCTCCATGTTGAACACTTCAACCCTTGAAAACGCGTCAGAAGGAGTGAAAGGTAGGCTTGTGGTACAGCAGTAACACGTCAGAATGACGCGGGAAACGCTGTCACATCACGGATGTCACGGCTGTCTGTAAAGAGCATGCACAGCCGGTCCAGACCCAGAGCAATCCCGCCCGCCCGTTCAATGAATTCCAGCGCCTCCAGGAAACGGTCGTCTTGCGGATAGATGGTACAGCCCTTTTTCTGTCTGCTGAGGCGTGTGGCCGCAAATCGATTACGCTGTTCTTCGGCATCTGTCAGTTCGGTGTAGGCGTTGGCTAATTCAATACCGGCGATGTACAGCTCCCAGCGCAGCGCCACCCCTCGTTCTCTGTCGATGACCGCCAATGCGCACTGTTCCCGGGGGTAATCGCTGAGAATGACCGGCACGTTCTCGCCTGCCAGTACCGGTTCAATCTTTTCTACGAGGTCCATATCGAAACGGTCAGCATCAAAATGGCTACAGGGGTCCCATCCGGCATGCTCGAGAAAGAGTTCACTCACTTTATATTCAGCCCATGCCGAATCCATGTTAATGTGTCGATCGTCGTAGGGTAGGGACGCGGTTCCGTGTACGAGATGGCACAGGTGGCGCAGTAGATGCCGGGTGTCGGACAGGATGTCGTCACTGTCGGCGTCAGTGCGATACCATTCCAGCATCGTGAATTCCGGCTGGTGTAAATAGCCGGCCTCATCGCGCCGAAAACAGGGGCCCATCTGATAGATTTTATTATAACCGGCCGCCAGCAGCCGCTTCATGTGCAGTTCGGGGGATGTGCGTAGAAAGAGGGTGCCCGAGGGCAGTGCATCGATGTGTTGTTCCGGTGCCGGTGCTTCAATGCGAATGGGCGTTTCGATATGAAGAAAACCCCGCTGCTGGAAAAACGAGTGAATGCCGAGATAGAGCTGTTGCCTAACCCGGAGAGCTCTCGCTTTAGCAGCCAGTTGTTGGCGTTCTGCATGCATGGAGAACGCTTATGATTTGGCCCGCTCCGCGTACGTCCCCGTTCGGGTATCAATGCGTATACGGTCCCCTTCGTTGATAAACAGGGGCACCTGGACTTCATACCCATTATCCAGCGTAGCCGGCTTCATCACATTGGTTGCCGTATCTCCGCGTGCGCCCGGCTCTGTTTCCGCAATCACCTTTTCAACGAAATTAGGCAGGGTTATTTCGAGGGGTTTATCATTGTGGAAGAGCACTTCCACTTCCATATCTTCAATGAGAAAATAGACATTGACGCCGAGAAATTCGGCCTGCATTTCCACCTGTTCATAGGTTTCGGGATCCATGAATACGTAATTCTCTCCCTCCACATAAGAAAAAATCATATCGCGTGATTCCAACTGACACTTGTCGAGCTTGTCTACGGAACGATACGTTCTGTCAAATGAAGAACCCGTATTCAGGTTTTTGATTTTGCATCGGTACAGCGCCTGCCCTTTACCCGGTTTGGAAAACTGGAAGTCAGTGACAACACAGGGGTCTCCGTCAATTTCAATTTTCAACCCTTTTCTTAAATCTGATGCTGCATACATAGCCTGTTCCCGTATTATTTATTTAATCTAATAGGACGGTAGACCATAGGGTGTGTCCGGAGATAGTGCAAGAAGTAATTGGAACCAGTTGAAACTTGCAAGCCGGAAAGGTAAAGGAGAAAGTTTTAGACAGGTGTTAAGTAGCACCGGTTACTCGGCTTGTGCGAGCCGTATATAAAAATACATGGGGAGACGCAGCATGAAAATCAGACCGTTCAAAGCGCTGAGACCAACAGAACAGAATGTAGAGCGGGTGGCGTCGCCGCCCTATGATGTGATGAACCGCGCCGAAGCGCTTCAAATGACGCAAGGAAGGCCGCAAAGTTTTTTGCGCATTATCCGCGCTGAAACGGAAATGGATTCTTCCGTGGATGCCCATGACCCGGCCGTCTATAAAAAGGCCGCCGCCAACCTGCACGAGTTCATTGAACAGGGCATCATGGTGCGCGAAAAAGAGCCGTCGCTTTATGTCTACAGCCAGACGATGGGTTCGCATACACAGTACGGACTGGTCGCCGTCTGTTCGACGCTGGATTATGATAACGGGCTGATTAAGAAACATGAAAACACCATCGAAGCCAAGGAGCAGGACCGTTCAAAGCACGTGGATATACTGAACGCCAACACGGGGCCGGTTTTTCTGATGTACAAGGGCCGTCCGGCTGTCGATCAGTGCATTCAGCGTGAAATTGAAGCAGCCCCGCTTTTTCACTTTACCGCCGATGACGGTATTGTGCACAGCGTGTGGTCCGTGCGACACAGGGACGAATGTGTTAGCGCTTTTGAGGGAATAGAAGCCTTTTATATTGCCGATGGTCACCACCGCGCGGCCAGTGCGGCAAGGGTGGGGCGCCAGCGCACCAAAACATCCGGTGATGGAGAACATAACTGGTTCCTTTCCGTAGTTTTTCCTGCCGAGCAACTCAACATTCTGGCATACAATCGTTGTGTCCGCTTGCCGGAGGGATTGGATACTGCCACATTAATGAACCGGATTGAAAAACGCTTTACCGTAACGGAATGTCCGTCCCCGGGTGACGTGGGGCCGGGTGAGGTCGACCTGTATCTCGATGGCCGATGGCGTCGCATATCGCTCGGGGAAGAAGCGTGTGTAGACCCGGTTAAAATGCTGGATGTAAGCAGACTGCAGGACGGCATTCTGCAGCCATTGCTGGGTATTGAGGACCCCAGAACCAGCGACCGCATTGCATTTGTCGGAGGAATCAGGGGAACAAAAGAGCTCGAAAGGCTGGTGGGCAGCGGTCTATATGATGTCGCGTTTGCCATGCACCCCGTCGCCCCGGAAGATATTATGAACGTTGCGGACGCCGGTTTGAATATGCCTCCCAAGAGCACCTGGTTTGAACCAAAACTTCGGTCGGGGCTGTTTGTACATACACTGGATTGAAGCATTTTTTAGTGTAGACTGTAGCCGCAGTTCGACGGAAGAGCTCCGGAATAAAACCGTTCTGCTGGTACGATTACTACCGTTGGTGCGCGGATGGATTGCCTGCTTTTGGATGGCACAAGCCAGTGTATCGATGCGCAACCTCGATGCGTGGATGCATCGTAAATGCGTAGTCTGAAACTCAAGCATTGCAAACGGGCGGTCGGTATCGCCCGGTTCCTGGAGAGCTCGGGAGTCGAACGCAACGAGGTTTGTAAGCTGGTCGGGAGCGGAAAAGGCTCTGGACGTATGGCCAGCCAAAAATAGTTGAAATTTATTTCCGTATTCCAACGCTTACCGTGTATTGCACCGTGTTGTGTGGCTTGAGTGTTCAAGTGTACATATTATTCAATAGGTACGATTCGTTATGGCGTTTTGTATGAAGTATGCAGGTTCGGTTGATTTTACGGTTTTATATTTCTTTGAACTATTACTGTGATTGGTTCGGTTCATCCTTTATGTTTTGATTCATTTTTTGAGGAAAGTTATGAATAGAGATCGTTTTTATATAACCACACCCATCTATTACGTGAATGATAAGCCGCATATCGGACATTCCTACACGACGATACTGGCCGATGTCCTTGCTCGTTATCAACGCCTGCTGGATGTGCCCACTTTTTTTCTTACGGGCACCGATGAGCATGGACAGAAAGTGCAGCAGGCCGCAGAAAAAGCCGGCATCACTCCACAGGAACAGGCCGACCAAACCGTTGTGAATTTCCAGCAGCTTTGGGAAAAACTTGACATCACGAATGATGATTTTATTCGGACCACCGAGCCCCGGCACGCACAGGTCGTTCAGGAAATTCTGCAGGCTTTATATGATCGGGGCGAGATTTACAAGGCTGAGTACGATGGATGGTATGACGTGACCAATGAGGTGTTTGTCACGGAAAAGGACCTGCCCGAAGGCGTGTCACCTGAAGACCTGCCCAATGTGACACGTATCACAGAGTCCAACTATTTCTTTAAAATGAGCAACTACCGAGATTGGCTGATCGAATACATCGAGCAGCATCCGGAATTTATCCAGCCTGATTTTCGTAGAAATGAGACGCTGGGTTTTCTTCGTAAAGAGCTGACCGACCTCTGTATTTCACGCCCCAAAAGCAGGCTTTCCTGGGGAATCGAACTTCCGTTCGACAGCGATTTTGTCTGTTACGTGTGGTTTGATGCGCTCGTCAATTATATCAGTGCGGTCGGTTACCTTCGAGATGACGAATGCTTTGAAAAATGGTGGCCCGTTGATTACCATCTCATAGGTAAAGATATTCTGACTACGCATACAGTGTACTGGCCGACCATGCTGAAGGCCATGGGGCTGCCGATGCCCAGGACCATATTTGCCCATGGCTGGTGGCTTTCGGGGCAGGCGAAAATGAGTAAATCGCTGGGAAATGTCGTGAACCCCATGGAGATGATCGAGCGGTATGGTGTGGATGCGTTCCGTTATTTTCTGATGGCTGAAATGGTGCTGGGCCAGGATGCCTCCTTTACTGAAGAGGGATTTATCAAACGCTATAATGCCGATCTGGCAAATGATCTCGGAAATTTGCTGAGTCGCTTGTTGAAGATGGTAAACAGCTATTGTGGAGGCAATGTGCCCTCGCCGGGAGAAGGGGCTTTGCAAAGCGAAGGGGCTGTAGCGCTCTGGGAAGAAGTCACAAAAGCCGTCCATGAGCTGGAGCAGTCGATCAATGAAATGCGGCTCGATAAGGGGCTACATACGATTCTGGCAGGTGTGCGCGCGGTAAATCGCTATCTGGAACAGCAGAAACCATGGTCGGCTTTTAAAGAAGGAGGCGAGGAAGCGGTGGCTGCAACACTTTATCTGGCCCTCGATGCTTTGCGCGTATTTGCGGGTCTCCTCTATCCCGTGATGCCGGAAAAAATGGCGTCGATGCTTCAGCAGCTGGGGCTGGACGGAGGTGACCCCAACATAGCAGATCTGGCCCGCCCCGGTATGTTGCCGGCGGGACAGCGTATCGGTGAGGCCGCGACACTTTTCCCGAGAATACAAAAGGCCGCACCGGAAAAGGCTCCGCCTGAAAACAGACGTGAAAAGGAAGGAAAAACTATGGAAGAAGGACTGATTACATTTGATGAATTTTTAAAGACACAGTTACGGACGGCAGAAATACTGGAAGCTGAAAAAGTGGAAGGGGCTGACAAACTGCTTAAACTGCAGGTCCGGGTAGGGGATGAGAAGCGTCAAATCGTCGCGGGTATAGCGCAGCATTATGATCCCGCCGAGCTGCCGGGCCGCCACGTCGTTATCGTTGCTAACCTGAAGCCCGCTAATATTAGGGGTGTCGAGTCACAGGGAATGTTGCTGGCCGCTTCGGCCGGTGATGCGTTGAGGATCGTCACGGTGGATGGTGACCTGCCGTCGGGTGCTACTGTGAAATAAATGTGTTTTACAAATGCCGCACAGTGCGGCAGAATGATGCCATTCAATTATGGTTCATTCGGTACATTACAACATAGATAGCTGGAAAAAGGCCGAGACCGTCATGCTGAGTTTGAGCGACGTTGTCTATACTTCGCTGTATAAGGATTTCTTCAACAGCAGTGTAGGCAGTCATATTAGGCATTTGCTGGATCACTATCACGTATTCCTTGAAGGGCTCGAAACAGCGCGCATTGACTATGACCGGCGCCCTCGCAACCAGCGCTTGGAAACAGACTTGGACGAAGCGGTGTCGGCTGTACGTTCACTGATGATCCGCCTCGAAAGTCGCTTGCCTGATATACATGAAAGCTATCCGCTCGAGGTTCGAATGGATGCTGGAGGCTTTGAAAATGAGGCCGCTTTTCATGCGACAACAGTGGGGCGCGAGCTCTGCTTCCTGCTGGGTCACGATATTCATCATTTTGCGATTATTGCCGCCATGCTACAGCAGCGTGGCCTGCCGCTGCCGCCCGATTTCGGCATCGCACCCTCTACCCTTAGGTATCAACAGAGCCAGTTGAAAAAGTGACCAAACAGGAGAACGAGTATGTGTACAGTGAGCTGGATGCTACGCAAAAGCGGATATGATTTTTTTTTTAATCGCGATGAGCTCAACAGCCGGGCGCGAGCCCATGGCCCGGCCTTGAGAGAACAGAGCGGTGTACAGTATGTTTCCTGTGAGGACGCTCATGCGGGCGGAACCTGGCTGGGGGTTAATGAATACGGTATCACAGCCGGTGTATTGAATTACTATCCGGATGACACAAAAGAACCTGCCGGAGGATATACGAGCCGCGGTCGCATGGTGATGGGGCTGCAGGATTGCAAGGCGCAGGAGGAGTGTTTCGAGCGTATGAGCCGGATGGACCTCAGCACATACCGGCCCTTTTTACTCATCCTGTTTGCTCCGGACAAACCTTTGGCCACCGGACTGTGGGACGGTCAGTCTTTCGCAGGGAACCGAGGCCCGGACCTTCAGCCGCCGCTGACGACGTCTTCCTATGAAAATGATGCGGTGACGGAGAGCCGAAAAATGGTATATAAAGAATTTTTCAAAGACCATCGTCTCAACTCCATTAATGCGATCAATTATCATCGCAGTCATATACCGGAAAAGGGAGCTCAATCCGTTTGTATGCATCGTTCGGAGGCATCGACCGTCAGTTTCAGCTATATAACGGTTGAATCCCACTCGGTCCTGTATGCCTACTGGCCGGATGCACCCTGCAAGCTGAGCACCTTTCAGGAAGTCGAACTGGAACGTAAAATTTAAGTAAAAGCCGATGTACGCTTTCAGGGTGGAAGGAACCCAACGCTACAAGGAGGCACTGCGATTAATGAGCCTCTCGCTAGTGCTGTGGTTTTGCTTTCAACCGGCGGCGGCATCGGCCGCGGAACCCGCCCTTACCCGTATAGATCAAATACTGGAGTGGAGTGCTGCCGTTGCGCATACGCAAACGGGGGTGATCGCTATGATTGTGGTCATCCCGCTATTGACTTTTCTTTCGGAAGATCTGACCTGTATAGCCGCAGGTATCGCAGCATCGGAGGGAGTGTTACATGTAGTTCTGGCCATGGCGCTGTGTTTTTTCGGTTTATGGGCGGGCGATGTGCTGTTGTATCTGGCGGGGTATTATGTGGGTGGCGCCGTCGTTCAGAAAAAACCTTTTAAATGGCTGATTTCCGCACCGTCTTTAGAAGCCGCTTCCTCGTGGTTTGATCGTTATGGCCCGGCGGCTATTCTGTTGAGCCGAATGGTGCCCGGCGCGCGTTTGCCGACTTATGTAAGTGCGGGTGTTCTGCGGGCGCCGGCCCGCATGTGCGTGTTTTATTTTTTTCTGGCGGCGGCGATTTGGGCCCCTTTGCTGGTGGGGCTTGCCATGTGGTTGGGCGATGTCCTGCTACCCATCGCGCGATCGTATGAACGATTTGCGGCTCTCGCACTTCTGGCCGTAGCCGGTTTTCTCTGGCTGTTGATTCATGGTGTCCTACCGCTGTTCAATTTTCGCGGACGCAGACTGCTGACGGGAAAAATAAAGGCCTGTTTGCGATGGGAATTCTGGCCGCCATGGCTTTTTTATTTTCCGGTTGTTCTGTACGTCGGCGGGCTGATGATCAAGTACCGTTCGCTCACTCTTTTTACAGCTTCCAATCCGGCTATAGCGACGGGCGGGTTTGTCGGCGAATCCAAGGGCGCCATTCTGGAGGGTCTATCGGAGGCCTCTTCCCACCTAGCCCGCTTTACGGTCGTGCCGGCACATGAGGATGATGATCAACGGATGGAACTTATTCGGCACTTTTTGTCCGTTGAAAAGCTTTCATACCCCATCGTGCTAAAGCCGGATGTGGGCCAGAGAGGGAAGGGTGTATCCATCATCAATAATGATGCAGAGGCACAGCATTATCTGTCTTTGAACAGGTGCGATAGTGTGATTCAGGAATACCTAGAAGGCCGGGAATTCGGGATTGCCTATTATCGCTATCCCGCTGATACCCATGGGCACGTGTTTTCGATTACACGGAAAGTGCTCCCCGAGCTGGAAGGGGATGGCGCGCATACGCTCGAAGAGCTGATACTGTCTGACAGCAGGGCTGTATGTATGGCTCCGCTCTATCTGAAAATAAATGCCGATAGGTTATCTGCAGTTCCGGCCGCCGGTGAAAAAATCAAGCTGACTCAGCTGGGTAATCACTGCAGGGGGGCTGTTTTTCTGAAGGGCGATGAGTGCAGAACAATGGAACTGGAGGCGTCTATCGACAGGATATCGCAACGGTTCGCCGGTTTTTTTATAGGGCGATACGACGTAATTGCAGAAAGCGATGAAGCCCTCAAGAGGGGGGCCTTTAAAATTATTGAGCTCAACGGGGTGACCGGAGAATCAACAGATATTTATGATCCCGCCAACAGTCTCTGGTTGGCTCAACGCAAGTTGATGCAGCAATGGCATATCGCTTTTGAAATTGGGAATCAGAACAGATGGCGGGGTGTCGCGCCCACTCCGCCACTTCAGCTTTTGCGCCTGCTGGCCCTTTGCCGGACTTGAATCCCTTATACGGTCAGTTTACAAACTTCCCGTCCTCTAGAAACACCTTGCCGTCAAAGCTCAGGCTTCCGCCCTTGCGTAAATCCTTGATCATGTCCCAGTGCAATGCCGATTTATTTTTACCGCCGCTTTCCGAGAAGGATTGACCGAGAGCCAGGTGAATGGTGCCGCCAATTTTTTCATCGAATAGAATATTTTTGATAAACTTTTGGATGCCAAAATTGGTTCCGATTCCCAGCTCGCCGAGATAGCGGGCGCCCTTATCCATGTCGAGCATAGTCTGCAGATAATGATTATTTTTGTCCGCATGTGCCTCAACCACTTTACCCTTGCGGAATACCAGGCGGATGCCATCTATTTCGCGGCCGTTAACACAGACGGGATAATCATAGCGGATATGACCCTCTACAGAGCTTTCAACGGGGGAGGTGAATAGTTCGCCGCTGGGCATATTGTGACCACCGGAGGAATTGATGAATGTCCGGCCTTTAATGGAAAGCGTCAGGGAGGTGTCCGGGCCCTCAATGCTGACCTGTTCAGTTCCTGCCAACTTCCGGATCAACCGCTCCTGACGGCGATGCAGTTTTTTCCACTCGCTGATCGGATTGTCTCTGTCTGCAAATGCCGCTTGGTATACAAACTGCTCAAACTCGCCCAGACTCATCTCGGCATCTTGTGCATAGGCCTCTGTCGGGAAAAGAGTGATGACCCACTTCTTGCGCAGCAGGATGTCTTTGAGCGGCCTGTGCGACTTCATGTGCCTTGCCTGTTTTTTGGGGTCGACACCATTTAAGGCGCGCGTATTGGTGCTCGAGGCAATATTGATTAAGCCGTGCGCCTTTAATGCATATTGCTTATCCATATCGCTTACTTCATCAAAATGAACCGGCTTTCCGTGTCTATAGAAAATTTCTGTAAGACGTTGCGGCGTCATTTTGATGACGGGGTGGGCTCCGACCTTTAAACACTCTTCATACACGGCTTCAACGAGAGGTGTTGCCGCCGGTGTACTGTGGATTCCGATGTTCTCTTTCTCCTGTGCTCGAATAGAGTAGGAGACCAGTACTTTAGCCAGTTTCTGTATTGCTTGTGATGTCATATCTACAGTGAAGCTGTTTTATGGAAGAAGCTCAAGAGATAATCCCCAAAAGGCGGTTCATCATTATTCATACGACTATTTTCGAACTCACCACGCAGGAGCGTTACATGATAAGTGATGATTGATCATGGGTGGGTCACACGTACACGCACCGAAGCAGCTTGTCTTGGTAAAGCCATCGCTAATCGTGTCTGCACAGCAGCGAATGGTGTCTGTTCCCGCGGACGGGAACAGACACCATTCGTTGCTGTTATAGAGATAGTACACGCCTTCCACAAAATAGGACGAAGAGCCTCTGTTTAACAAAAAAACAAAAAATAGAGTGAGTTGCCTATTGACTAATGTGGGTCATTGTGGGTAAATGTGTCATGAAGGGGCAAGAAATGGCTAAAGAGACCACAGATATGTCAGCAGTGATGGAAAACCTGGTAGGTGGGTTCGTAAAGAACTACACCCATGCCCTTGATCCAAAAAAGCGGTTAACCATTCCTTCTCAATGGCGTGAATCGGTTGTCGGCCCCAAGCGATTTTTTGTACTGCCCCGCAGTAAGGATGATTTTAAGCGGTTGGGACTCTACACAGAGCAGATGATGGCGCAAAAGCTGCAGGATCTGAGCCAACGGCCCGTATCGGACGGTAAGGCAGAAGATATGGCGCGGATGCTGGGGAGTCATGCAGATATCGTTTCGTGGGACAGCCAAGGCCGTGTACGCATTTGTGACAGTCTGCTCGAATTTGCCGGCGTCACGGACAAAGTCGTGCTGGCCGGTTGTCTGCGGCACATCGAATTATGGAATCCCGAAAGTTGGCAAGAACACGAGCAGTCCAAGGGCCTCAGTCAGTTGGAAGGATTAATGAGCAATATAGGTTTCTAGCCGGCACCATTCATAAAAAGATCATAACGAATGTAAAATTTGAATAAAAGTTGGAGATGGCAGGATGACAGACATAACGCGTTTTTTAAATATTAATAAATCGGTTGATATACCGTTAGGCCGGGAGTTTCAGCTTCCGAGAAACGAACATACCCCCGTATACCGTTTACAGTCAGGACCGATTTTTTCAGTCCAGTTCGCCGGGGATGCTCACAGTTCCTATCGCGATACGGGCGGACAGCGTTCGTCGTTATGTTTTCTATTTTAAGCGGACAGGCACTATCCGATATGCATGTGTCCGTGATGGCAGAAGAGGCCGTGGAGGGTCTGAATGTACAACAGGACGGTATCTATGTGGACGGAACGCTCGGAGCGGGCGGGCACAGCCTCAGGATTCTCGACAAACTGGGGCCTGGGGGCCTTCTACTTTCAATGGATCGGGATGCGGGAGCGGTCGCGGCATTTCAGCGAAGAGAAAAGGCGGGAAAGGGTCCGTCTATTGCAGTCCAGGGGAGTTTTATGGCAATGAAGCAGGTATTGACAGAGAGGCGCATCGCCGCGGTAGACGGCATACTGCTGGATCTGGGCATTTCCTCTGATCAGCTTGATGATCCCACTCGCGGTTTCAGTTTCAATGCCGATGGTCCGCTGGATATGCGAATGGACTGTTCGTGCGGCCGTACAGCGGCTGACCTTGTCAACGATCTGCCTGAAAAAGAATTGGCCGATCTTTTTTTTCACTATGGTGAAGAGCGCGCCTCCCGCCGTATAGCCAAGGCCATAATAGATGCCCGCAGGGAAGGTCCGATCACCCGAACGTTGGAACTGGCTGGCCTCGTAGAGCGGGTGAAGGGTGGGCGACGTTCCAGAATTCACCCCGCCACACAGGTTTTTATGGCGCTTCGCATTGCCGTGAATGATGAGCTGGGCGCATTGGAGCAGGGGCTGGAAGCGGGGCTGCAGTTGCTTGCCGTTCACGGCCGTATGGCGGTCATCAGTTTTCACAGCCTTGAAGACCGAATAGTGAAACAGCAATTTTCAGATCATGTCGGTGTCAGCCGGTCTCTGCAGCAGGGCGGAGAACGGTGGGAGGGTGTGTTGCCCCGCCTGAAATGGATTCAAAAAAAACCGCGGGTACCGGGGGGGGACGAATGCAAACAAAATCCCCGTGCCCGCTCAGCCAAGCTGAGAGTTGTAGAAAGGATTGCATCAAATGAGTAGGCATCGGAAAAAAAACCGTAAACGCGAAGTAGAGGTACCTAGAACAGTGGGCTCGATCGCCTCTACGCTGGTATTGGCGGGAGTGATCGCAATGGCCTATTTATATCTGGGTAATCGCTGTAATACGCTGGGTAATGAAATGGCATCGCTCGAAAAAGAGTACAGTAAGCTGGAACAGACCTTGCGTGTCGAAGAATCGCGTTGGGGTCGAATGAAATCTGTACCTGGAGTGAAGGCCGCCCTGCAGCACTTTAACCTGAATATGGATTATCCCGAACCCAGTCGCATTGTGCACCTGCGCGAATTACCCCTGAATCCTGAATCATTAATAAACGATGAGTCGCCCCAGTATGCTCAATTGTCTGCGAACATAATGCATGAATGATGGAAGATCCATCTGGAGAATAGCGGTTTCACTGCTGCTTGTAACATCGGCCTTCACCGGTCTGGGCGCCCGTTTAACCTATCTCCATCTGGGATCGCATGAGGATACGGCTCAATCGCTCCAAAAGAGCCGCAGTTTTTCTCGTAATCTGGATGTGGACCGGGGGCGCATTTTTGACCGCAACGGGTATCTGCTGGCTCAGGATCTGCCGGCCCGTGATATTTGTCTGAGCCCCGCCTCCGTCACCAGCAATGGGTACGTGCGGTTTACTTCCCGTCAACTGTCACGGGTGCTTCATTTGGATGCCGTTGAACTGGAGCAGAAGATAGTGGATCGCCGCCGCATGCAATACATGCGCCTGAAGCGGTTTTCCCCGCTCGAGGAGGCCGAGCAGATTAAGGCCATGAACCTGCCCGGCGTTTTCATGCGCGAAGTGAAGCGCCGCAGCTACACACATGGTTCTCTCATGTGCCATGCCCTCGGGTTTGTCAATTGGGAAGGGCAAGGAACGGGTGGTATTGAGCAAATCTTGCGCCGGTATCTGACCGGTCACCGGGGCCTGCTGGTCGGTCAGCGCAGCGCTAATCGTTCTGAGCTCTATAACCGCCGAATTTTACAGATCGAACCCCAGCATGGTGCCGATATACATCTGACTTTGGATCATCACTTGCAGTATATCATGGAAGAAGCACTCGATGAAGCCATGGAAGCGCATCATGCAAAAGGCGCCTGGGCGTTGGTGCAGGATGTGAAAACCGGCGAAATCCTGGCGATGGCGAGCCGGCCCTTCTTCAACCTCAACGACTTCCGTTACAGTACTGATGAGGAGAGACGCAACCGCACTATTAGTTATGTCTACGAGCCGGGCTCCACATTTAAAACGATCATAGTGGCGGCGGCCCTGAATGAAGGGCTGATCGCGCCCGATGATCCCATCGACTGCGAAAAAGGTGTCTGGTATTACGGCCGTCGTCCGCTGCATGATCACCATGCTTATGATGTGCTGAGTGTGGCTGACGTGCTGAAGAAGTCCAGTAATATTGGAGCAGCTAAAATTGCGCTGATGCTGGGCGAGGAGCGGCTGGAACGTTACATCCGCTTATTTGGTATTGGCAGTATCACCGGTATTGAGTTGCCGGGCGAAGAGGCGGGCCTTTTTTATCCGCCTTTGCGCTGGTCTGCCATCAGTGCTACGCGCATCGCCATGGGACACGAAGTCAGTGTCACGGCATTGCAAATGCTCAATGCCGTGAATGCGATCGCCAATGACGGTCTGTTGATGAAGCCGACGATTGTCTCACGCATGGTGGATGCCAGCGGCCGCACGCTGTATGAGGCGGAGCCCGTTGTCATGGGGCGCCCCATTAAAAGTCAAACGGCTGAAATGATGCGCTTTCTGATGGCCCGTATCGTAGGGCCGGGGGGTACGGGTCGTCGCGCTCAGGTGGACGGTTATATGGTTTCGGGAAAAACGGGTACCGCGCAGAAGCCTGTCAACGGGACCTACTCATCATCGGCCCATATGGCCTCCTTTGTAGGTTTCCTGCCCGCGGAGAATCCTGAAATATCGCTCATCGTTGTGATCGATGAACCGCAGCCGATTCATACGGGCGGAGTGGTGGCGGCCCCGGTCTTTAAAAAAATTGCCGAACAGGCGGTTCGCTATCTCGATATACGGCCGGCTCAGGCATCCGAATTTGCAAAAAAAATTGAAATGGAAACAAATATTTAAAGAAGGAGTAACATTGTGATATTAGGCATATTATGTGAACAGACGATGCGGTTGGAATCCATCACGCAGGTAGTGCAGACCATTAGAATTGAAGGTTCCGAAAGAGTGAATATTGAAGGTATAGCGTATGATTCCCGCCAAGTTAAGCCGGGTTATATGTATATTGCAATCAAAGGTGAGCATCACGACGGCGCCGATTACATAGGAGAGGCCATCGGGAAGGGCGCCGTGGCCGTGGTTTCTGAACGCCACGATATTCGTCGGCCGGGTGTTACGCACATTCATGTCGACGATGCCAGATTGGCGCTGGCAGAAATCGCCGCGGCCTTTCACGATGACCCGTCGCAGCGACTCGATTTAATTGGTATTACCGGAACAAACGGCAAAACCACTACTTCATTTATGGCCAAAGCAATATTGGCGTATGCCGATCGCCATCCCGGTCTGATCGGATCGGTGCAGTATGAGGTGGGCCTCCGTGTCATTCCTTCTTCGCGGACGACTCCGGAAGCGAGTGATATTCAGCATATGCTGAGTCAAATGGTCGATGCCGGTTGTAAGAGCGGTGTGCTGGAAGTGTCGTCTCATGCCCTCGTTCAAAAGCGGGTATGGGGTATTGATTTTGATGTCGGGGTCTTTACCAATCTGACACAAGATCATCTCGATTATCACGGCTCCATGGATGCCTATTTTAATGCGAAGGCGCAGCTTTTCAGGGGATTGGGGACAATGCAAAAAAAGGCGGTGGCGGTCATTAATATTGATGATCCCTGGGGTCTGCAACTGGCAAATACCGGCGGTAGCTGGGCGCAGGAGGTCACTTTTGGCCGACATCCCGCCGCATCAGTTCGCGCCGATGATATTCTGCTCGATCCGGAAGGTAGTACTTTTCAAATGACGACACCCTGGGGAAACACGCGCGTTCGCCTCAACCTGCTCGGAATGCATAATATCAGCAATGCGTTGGCGGCCGCAGCTGCCTGCGGAGCGCTGGGGGTCGATCCGCGGACCATTGCCGAAGCGCTGAAGCAGTTGTCGAATGTGCCCGGCCGCCTTGAAAAAATAGCCGGCTCTAATGGTGTCAAAGTGTACGTCGATTATGCCCATACGGAGGATGCGCTGAGTCATGCGCTGAGCACGTTGCGCGAAACCACCCAGAAGCGATTGACGGTAGTCTTCGGTTGCGGTGGTGACCGCGATAAAGACAAAAGGTCGCGCATGGGCTGCGTGGCCTCCTCCTATGCCGACCAAGTGATTTTGACTACGGATAACCCCCGCAGCGAAGACCCCCAGGATATTATTGATCAGATTCAGCAAGGTTTTCAGCCCCGTACACAGGCACGCGTCATTATCAACCGCGAGGAAGCCATTCGCGAAGCCATTTGCGATGCATGCTCCGGAGATATTGTGCTGGTAGCTGGTAAAGGTCACGAAACGTATCAGGAATTCGCGCATACGGTTGTTCCGTTTGATGACCGCGAGATATGCCGGAAGTGGCTAGCCAGCAGGTCATAAACGGACGCAGTAGATGACGGGAGAGGTGCCTTCTGTGCCGATATTTAAACCAGCAGACGTACGCGATTGGACGGGGGGGCATTGGTCCGCCCTGCCGCACGGAGATCTGACCGGAGTGTCACATGACAGCCGCACCCTGCAGCCCGGTCAGCTCTATATCGCCTTGGAAGGCGATCGCTTTGATGGTCATGATTTTGTGGAGGAGGCTTTTGATCGAGGGGCCGCGGGTGCGATGGTGAAGCGCGGCCGGATGGACTCCCGTTTGCGGCAGAGGCCCTGCCTCGAAGTGGATGATACACTGAAAAGCCTGCAGCAGATGGCGGCCTCCTACCGCACATCATTGCCGGTAAAGCTGATAGCCGTAACGGGCAGCGTAGGCAAGACAACGGTCAAAGAGCTGCTGGCCTCCATAGTTTCCTCGCGCTTCTCTGTTTTTCGTACGCCCGGCAACTGGAATAATCAAATTGGTCTTCCACTTTCGCTGCTCAGCATCGACGCCACCCATGATATCGCGGTCATTGAAGTGGCGATGAACCGACCCGGTGAAATTGCCCTGTTGAGCGGGCTGGCCCGTCCGGACTGGGGCGTTATCACGCCGATTGGTGCCGTGCACATGGAGGCATTTGATTCGGTGGAAGGTGTTGTTGAAGAAAAGGGCTCGATGCTTAAATCATTGTCTCCTGAGGGGGGCTGGTTTGTGAAAAGAGAGGCTCCTTACTTTGAAACATTGTGCCGGATGACGGAATTAAAACCCGTTACGTTTTCCTTACAGCGGGATGCTGATTTTAAGGCTTGTTACGAATCAGAATCCCCCGCCCGCATAAGGGTCCAGGAAAGAAATGAGCCGGGAGGCTCCTTTGAACTGCCCCAGCCCGGTGTGCATCAGGCGGAAAACGTGCTTCAGGCAGTCGCCGTTGCCCGCACGGTAGGTCTCTCGTACGAGGCTATCCGGGCTGGTTTGCAGACGTATGCGGCGCTGCCCATGCGTTGGGAAAAATCGTATATGGATGGCATAACCGTCATCAATGATGCCTACAACGCCAATCCTCTCAGCATGCGGGCTTCTCTGCAGGCTTTTGCAGAACAGCCGGTTGATGGCGCTCGCTGGGCCGTTCTGGGCGGCATGCACGAGCTGGGAGAAGGTGAAGAAAAAGAGCACGAGATGCTGGGGCGCTTTATTGCCCATATACCGGGACTGCAGGGCCTTATTCTCGTCGGAAAGAGAGCCGCCCTGATGCTCAGAGGAATAGAGAAAGAAAAGGGGTGTGCGCATGTAGAGTGCTGCCGGGAGCACGGCGAGGCGGCCCAAATCCTCGCCAGGCAATGCCGCCGCGGAGATGTCGTACTTTTGAAAGCCTCCAGAGGTGAGGCTTTGGAGACGGTTTTAACGTGTTGGGAAAGAATAAGGAGGATCGCATGAAAGCAGACCGCGAGCAAACATCCGCTTTTGTCAATTTGATAAGGCAGCAGTGTCAGCCTCCCGGGCTGGTTCGCATCATGGCGCGAGAGCACTTTAAACTGAAATTATGGTTGCTGGGTTCTGATTTTTATACAGGCCCAGAGGATTGTGTCAGTCGGAACAAGACGATGAGATAGGAAATAGAGTATGCTTTATTATTTACATGAATGGCGGGAACTATTCTCCCCTCTGCGCATCTTTCAGTACATTACCTTTCGGGCCTTTTGCGCTGCAGGTACTGCTTTTCTGATATCAATTCTGACCGGCCCATGGATGATTCGGAAGCTCCGGCAATATAAAATCGGTCAACAGATCAGAAAAAGTGAAGCTCCGCCACTTTACCAGTTCCACGGAAAGAAAGAGGGCACCCCTACGATGGGTGGGCTTCTCATTATTGTATCGGCATTGGTCGGAACGCTCCTGTGGGTGGACTTGTCCAATGTGTTTGTACACATGACGCTGGGAACGATGGTCTTTATGGGAGGCGTCGGCTTCCTGGATGATGCCATTAAACTGAAAAAGAAGCGGTCTAAGGGGCTGGGTGCCAAAAGTAAACTGGCATTGCAGGCCCTGTGGGCCATCCTTATCATCAGTGTTCTATGGCATGATCCTGAAATACGTTATTTAGCCTCTGACGTGATGGTGCCGTTTTTAAAAAATCCACTGTTCACGGGACTGTCTTTTTCCGTGAGTCTGATTTTCCTGATGATCGTTATTTTAGGCGCTACGAATGCCGTTAATTTAACAGACGGTCTCGATGGCCTCGCGGTTGGATGCAGCAATTCAGTCGCGCTTTCATATCTGGTTATGTCCTACCTAACCGGTCATATGGTTTTTGCAGATTATCTCAACATCCCGTATGTCGCCGGCGCCGGAGAGTTAACGGTTTTCTGCGGGGCTCTGCTGGGCAGCGGACTGGGGTTTCTATGGTTTAACTGTCACCCAGCCCGGGTTTTTATGGGGGATACAGGCAGTCTCGCACTCGGGGGAAGCATTGCCATGATAGCAATTTTGATTCAGCAGGAATTGCTGCTGATTATTGTGGGGGGTGTTTTTACGATGGAAGCACTGAGTGTTTTAATGCAGGTCACTTATTTCCGCCTGACCGGAGGTCGCCGGATTTTTAAATGTTCACCGATTCATCATCATTTTGAATTGGTGGAAAAGGATAAAGCGGAAAGAGAGGGCCGGGACCTGGAAGTCGTGGAGACAATGATCACCACCCGTTTCTGGATTTTGTCTATTATTTTTGCCCTCGTAGGTGTGGCGACTTTGAAAATCAGATAAGCTATGAAACAGACCCCGTATCATCATATGCTGGTTGCCGGGCTCGGCGTTTCCGGGCTCGCGGCGGCAGAGCTACTGTTAGGAAAGGGCTGCGCTGTTACGGTTGTCGACGCCGATCAGCACGGTATTATCGAGCAGCGCCAACGACATCTGGAAACAGCCGGTGTGCGCGTGTTGACAGCATGCCAGAGAGTTCCTGAGGAACGGTTTGATCTGGCTGTAATGAGCCCCGGTATTTCGCCCCAATCGCCACTCTTTGAAGGCATTCGCCACCGGGGCATCCCCATGATCTCAGAGCTTGAGCTGGGTTGGCAGCACCTCCAGACACGCGTCCTCGCTGTAACTGGGTCCAATGGAAAAAGCACGGTGGCCAAATGCCTTTATGAAATTCTCAGGGAGGCAGGCATGGAGGTCTCTCTGGGCGGAAATTACGGCGAGCCGGTGTGTTCACTTGCAAAGCGGGGACAGCGTGGCGGATGGACCGTGCTGGAGGTAAGTTCGTTTCAACTGCAAACGGTGCAGCAGTTTCGTCCGGATATTGGCATCCTCACTACGATTCAGCCCAATCACCTGGATTGGCACCGGGATATGCAGGATTACAGTGCGGCAAAATGGCGCCTGTTTGAAAAAATGCGTCCGGAGGATGTCTGTATTATTCCGCATGCTTTCATTTCAAATGTTAAGCCGGGCCCCCGCTGTATCACATTCGGCATTGAGGAAGGGACCTATAGATATAAAAAAGCGTGTATATGCAGTGAAACGGAGCCGCTCCTTTCAATAGACGGCAGTATGTTTGACAATGCAGTTATGGGGTGTTCTGCTGCGGCGGTGACGGCAGCAGCGGATTGCCTGCAAATTAATCGGGCTCTGGTGGCCGATGTGTTGCGGCATTTTGAACGGCTACCCCACCGGATGCAGCCGGTTGCTGAACAAAACGGCATCCGCTTTGTGAATGACTCTAAAGCGACGAGTCTATCGGCAATGGCGGCCGCACTGCACATGACAGGGGGGCATGCGAGATTGCTGGCCGGCGGCCTGTTGAAGGAGACAAATCTGACACTGTGCCTGGATGCATTGCGTGGTTTTGCGGATAAAATATACCTTTATGGTGATGCCGCTGAAAGCCTGCAGAAGGCTTGGGGGCAAAACGTGCCCTGCGCCAATTGTATGACGCTGGAGCGCGCCGCTGAATCCGCCTGGCGGGATGCACAGCCGGGGGATACAATCCTGTTGTCGCCTGGATGTGCCAGCTTTGACCAGTTTGGCAGTTATGCCGAGCGCGGAACATATTTTGTGAATGTTGTCAAAAGACTTGCGAAAGAGGTGAAAGCATGAATAGAATAGAGTTAAATATTGAAAGAGTAGAGAGGAGAGAGAGTATGAAAACTCCCTTGTTGGTATGTCTTGTTGTTCTGATGCACATTTTAGCGGTCGGAAGTTTTGTCTTCATACAGGGATGTGGCACGATGACACCCGTTGTTGTGGAGCCCGCCCCCGAACCGGTTATGCCGCCTAACCATGCGACCGTAAAACCTGTCCGTCCGGCGGAGCCCATCTTGCGCAAGCCTGCGGTTATCGACGCACAACGGGTTGTCGAACCCGTCGATTTTATCAAATACACCGTCAAGCCGGGTGACTCACTGTCGAAGATTGCAGTAGCTTACGGAGTCAGTGCCCGAGAGGTCGCCGAAATCAACAATTTGAAAAACATGAACAGTATTTATGTCAATCAGACGCTGGTGATGCCCGCCCATGCCCGTCCATCGGCAACTTCAAGGGGTGTCTCATCCAGTCCTTCCCCGCATTCATCCAAGCCGATTAAGACCGTTAAACCAGGTGAAATATACGTGGTTAAAGCGGGTGACTATCTGGGCAAGATTGCTGCCGCACACGGAACCACTGTGGCGGCCATCAAACAGCTTAACAAGTTGAGCGGTGACGTTATTAATATCGGTCAGAAGCTGCGTTTGCCCGATTCAGCAAAATCGGTCGATACGGCACGCCCGGTTTCTCTTCCTCCCGCGGCCGCGCCGGCAGTGCCGAAAGTCACGGCCGCGCCGCAGAAGCCTGAAACGCCTGCAGTCCCGGAGACCGCACAGGAAACAACCCCTGAACTTCCCGAGGAAATGTCGGTTCCATCATACGGATTGGGCGCCGAACCATTTCCCTACACATGGGTTGAGGGTGACACCCTTGAAAAAGTGGCGCGGACCTTTGCTGTGAGCACAAACGATATTCTGAGCGTCAACAATATGACGGATGTATCGAGGGTAGAAGCCGGTCAGAAGATCTTTATCCCGCAGACTGATTAAACCGTCTGGTCAGGGCGAGGTGCTGAATGTGGAAGACCGCGACTGTCATAATCGCCATCGTATTAATATTGGCCACCTTTGGCCTTGTGATGCTGGCCAGTACGAGCAGTGCCAAAGCTGAGTCAGAGTATCACGACCCCTATTATTATGTAAAAAAACAATCCATCTGGCTGATTGTTTCGCTCGTTGCGGGCTTTTTTACTGCGCGCGTTATCGATTATCGATACTTGAAGCGTTTTGCTCCGCTAATTAGTCTGGTGAGCGTCTTATTACTGATAGCTGTATTTATTCCGGGTATTGGTATATCTGTGAAGGGAAGTCAACGATGGCTGTATCTGGTCGGAATGAGGTTTCAGCCTTCGGAACTGGCCAAACTGTCTGTCATACTCATACTGGCATGGTGGTTTAGCAGAGAGCAGCGTTCGGCCGGTCAGTGGTTTAAAGGATTTGTACTGCCCAGCCTTTTTCTCGGAGTGTACCTGGTCCTTATTTTGATTGAACCCGATTTTGGTACGACAATGCTGATAGGCTGTGTTGGCGGATTCCTGTTGTTTGTCGGGGGAACTCAGGTCAGTTATCTCATTCTGGGAGGTATGATGGGGTTTTTGGGGTTGGCCTTTCTCATTATGCGCGATGAAGAACGCATGCGCCGCATCCTGGCTTTTTTAGAACCGGAGGCCTACGCGAGGGGGGAGGCCTTTCAGTTGATGCAGTCAATCTATGCATTTATCGCTGGCGGCGCACTCGGCAAAGGCTTCGGGCAGAGTATTCAGAAACATCACTATCTTCCGGAAGCGCATACCGACTTTATCTTTGCCATCATAGGTGAAGAGCTGGGTTTTATTGCGTCGCTGTCGGTGGTGTTACTTTTCATGGTGTTCTTTGGCGCCTGTGTACTGGTTGGACTGCGGTCCCGCGATCGTTTCGGGCGATATGTGTCGTTCGGAGTAGGTATGATGATAGCCTTGCAGTCCATCATCAATATCGGGGTGGTGACCGGATGTTTGCCGACCAAGGGCCTGGCTTTGCCTTTTATCAGTTACGGCGGGTCCAGTCTGCTGTTTTCCATGTTGATGGTTGGAATCGTCGTCAATATAGCGATGAACAATGAACCCATTCAACATGCGCATAAAAAGAGTTCAAGCCGCAGGGCTTTTCCGGTTTGACCTGTGACTCACTACCAGCCCGCGACAGGTTGATCGTGAAGCCAGTTAAACAATTGTTCAAAGTAAATGGACTCTTTTACACCTGTCCTCAGTGCATACACTTTAATACGGTATCGTGAGCGGTGTCTGGATCGGGTAACGGCTTCTTCAATGCTCCCATACAGGATTAGATCGACCTCCATTTCCTGTGCGACCATCTGCATGGATTCCGGCGTTAAAAACTCTTTCATCAGTCCGTGTTGCTGAAGGCTTTCATCAATTCTTCCATCGTCAATGAATGTTGTTGTGCTTCCCGCTGCCAGCCGCTCTTGCAGGTTTTTAGATAGACGTAGCGTGTCGATATACTGACCGGTATCATTTCGAATAGTGAAGAAAAGGGTGCGTCCATCCGCCGGCAACAGGCTGGTGTTTTCCAGCAGGGAATGGGCGAGCTCGGTAATGGGCTCTTTTAGAGAAGGAATATCCCGTTGCGGCGGGTCAGGGCTGATCGTTTTATCGCCGTTCCGGCTGACGCATCCGTTAAGTGCTATGCCGGCCATCAGGCCCAATACTGTCACTTGTATACACCGTTTCATACATCCCGCTTATAGAGTAAATGTCCTGTTTTGTCGAGTTAGATACTTGTTTCGATAAGCAGACTTTACTTTTACGGGCAGTTGGGTATGGTATCGTTCGTGGAGTTTTTATGAACGATGCGGCCGTAAAAAAACAAAAAGCTATCATGTTTGATTTAGATGGGACGCTGTTGGACACCCTGGAAGATCTGGCGAATTCCATGAATGCGGTGCTGCATCAACAGTCCGACCCCGTACATGATCTGTCCTTTTACCGTACGGCCGTCGGCGATGGTGTCAGAATGCTGGCAGTGCGCTCACTGCCACCGGAAAAACGGACTGATGAGCATTTGATTGTGCACGCGGTACGTGCCATGCGGGAGGAGTATGCAACCCGCTGGCATGAGAATACGGGTCCTTATGAGGGGATAAAAGATGTGCTGAAAGAGCTGGAAAGGGCCCGTATTCCGATGACGATTTTGTCCAATAAACCTCATTCTTTCACGGTGGAAATGGTAGAGCACTACTTCGGAGAAATTCCGTTTGCTGAAATTCATGGGGCCAGGGAGGGAGGACCTGTCAAGCCGGATCCGGCCCAGGCTTTGCGCATGGCCGAGAACCTTGCAGTGGCGGCAGAAGACTGGGCCTATGTGGGTGATACCAATACGGATATGAAGACGGCAGTTGCGGCGGGCATGTTTCCGGTTGGTGTTTCATGGGGTTTTAGGACTGCTGAAGAACTGGTGGCGCACGGGGCATCCGTCGTGTTGGATCAACCCCGTCAGCTGTTGAATTATACAGCATGGAATTCTTAGGATGATAGGTGACTTTTAGGATGCTGAAGGCTGAGACTGTAAGTTGCCTGTACGGCAGGAAAAATTAGCAAAGCGCGAATCGCTGTTTGCATAATAAAAAGTAAAATGAAAGTGATGCGATATTCGGGTTTCACGTCCGACAACGTTACGGAAAGAGAGCTTAAAAATGGAATGCAATAAAGGTCAGAATCTGGATTTTTGTAATTGCACTTATCCTGGATGCAGTCGCAAAGGGGCCTGTTGTGAATGCCTTGCCTATCATTTGGATATGCGGCAACTGCCGGCGTGCTGTTTTCCGGATGCCGCAGAGCAAACGTATGACCGCAGTTTTGAGCATTTTACAGAATTGGTGAATGCGGGTGATGTATAGAGCCGTGATGGCATAGTAATGAATCATACGGGAGATAGAGCTATGGCTGATGCAGTGGAATATAAGATTTACGGGGATGATATGCAGTTGCTGGAAGTGGAACTGGACCCCGGTGAAGGCGTACGGGCTGAAGCGGGTGCCATGACTTACATGGAAGACGGTATTGAGATGCAGACGGGCACGGGAGGAGGTCTGTTCAAGGGGTTGAAACGAATGGTGACCGGCGAAAGTTTCTTTATTACCTCTTATATCTACAATGGAACGGGGAAGGGACACGTCGCCTTTGGCGCTCCGTATCCGGGAAAAATTATTCCCGTAGACCTGGTGTCCCAGGGCGGCATCTTTTATTGCCAGAAGGACAGTTTTCTCTGTGCGGCGCAGGGTGTGGAAATAGAAGTGGCTTTTACGAAGAAGTTGGGTGCCGGTTTTTTTGGCGGTGAAGGGTTCATACTGCAGAAGCTGGTGGGTGACGGACTGGCTTTTGTGCATGCGGGCGGGACCATTATTGAAAGAGATATGCAGGCTGGAGAAACACTGCGAGTGGATACGGGTTGCCTGGTCGCTTTCGCTTCCACGGTTCAATACGACATCCAGTTTATCGGCGGCTTTAAAAACGCCCTTTTTGGTGGCGAAGGCGTGTTTCTCGCCAAAATGACTGGCCCGGGTAAAGTGTATTTGCAAAGCCTGCCGTTTTCACGGCTGGCTGATCGCATTATTGCCGCTGCCGGCCGCGAGCAGAAGGGTGAAAAAAGAGGCGCTGCCGGCATCGGAGGGAATATTATCGGTGGCCTTTTGAGCGGTGATCGATAGGTCGAACTTACATGGCTAGTACATATCAAAGCGGCACAGCCGACCTTTGAGCCCGCCATTGGTCATGGCTATTTTGTACTTACTCCGCAGGGCTATCGCCGGAATCAGATCAGGGTCACCAAAATAAATGTGAGCCGACGAGTTGCGGCACTGCTGCTTTAGATAATCGCCAAATTGCTTGAGCATGCGTTTTACATCATCGGGATTGCCCATCCGGATGCCATAGGGCGGATTACAAACAATGGTGCAGTCTTTTTTGGGGGGTATCTTTTCAAAAACGGTCCGCTCAATGTCGACGTTTGCGTATGCTTTAAAAAGAGCGAGATTGGCTCGAGAGGCCTGGACGGCCATGTCGGACTTATCTGATCCGGCCACTAGTCCGTCAGGCATGTTTCGGATTTGTTGGTCGGCTTCCCGCTTGACGTCCTGCCATTGCACATTGTCAAAATCCGGCAACTTTTCAAAACCAAAATGAGCCCGGAAAATGCCGGCCGGTATTCGACAATAATGCATAAGCGCTTCACACAGCAGTGTGCCCGATCCGCAAAAGGGATCATACAGGGGGCGATCGCCATTCCATCCCGTCTTTTTGATGATGGTGGCTGCCAGGGTTTCCTGCATGGGGGCTTCCACCGTCTGCTGTCTATACCCTCTCTTATGTAATGAGCCGCCTGCTGTATCAATACTAATGACCGCTTTATCTCCCTGTATATAAAGATGTACCCGGAGATCGGGTTGTTCAGTATCGATACTCGGCCGTCGTCCTGACGCGGTCCGAAACTGGTCAACGATCGCATCCTTTAGGCAGAGTGCAGCATAGCCTGAATGCTTAATTGGGCTGTTTGCGACATTGGCCGTCACGGCGAACGTCTGATCATTGGTCAGAAATTCAGACCAGTCAATATCCTGGGCACGCCGATATAGGTATTTGGTTGAGTGGCAGCTAAATGAAAGAAGCGGTGCAAGAAAACGGGTGAAGATTCGGCTACAGTAATTGATGCGATAGAGCGTGTTTAGGTCTGCGTTGAAGAAAACACCTCGATAGGTGTCCTGCAGTTTCTCCGCCCCCAGTTCTGAGAGTTCCTCTCTGCCTAGGTACTCAAGTCCATCGGCGACCTGTCCGAGAAATTGTCCATATTGCTGATAATGATACATCGTATAAATAAACTGGTGGGCGAGGCGGGACTCGAACCCGCACGCCGTAAGGCACAGGAACCTAAATCCTGCGTGTATACCAAATTTCACCACTCGCCCACAATAACACTAATAAAGCAATCCAGCACATCAACGTGATTTGGTTCGTGAACCTTCCGCCATAGGCGGATCCGCCCGTGGCGGAAAATCCTGCGTGTATACCAAATTTCACCACTCGCCCACTACAACAAAACTAACTAAGCAATTAAGCAATCTAACACATCAACGGGATTTGGTTCGTGAACCTTCCGCCATAGGCGGATCCGCCCGAGGCGGAAAATCCTGCGTGTATACCAAATTTCACCACTCGCCCACTATAACAAAACTAACTAAGCTGTCTCACGCATCAACGGGATTTGGTTCGTGAACCTTCCGCCATAGGCGGATCCGCCCGTGGCGGATTAATTAAAACTAGTCTTGTGTAAGAAAATAGAGGCTGAGGGGTTCGAACCCTCGACCCGCGGATTAAGAGTCCGCTGCTCTGCCAACTGAGCTAAGCCTCCGCGTCAGTACGTAACAGAATATAAATAATTCTTGCAACAATGTTTGCTGAATATTTTTTTTATCGTGTTAGATTCTTTCGGCATTGGAGTATCATGATGATTTCTATTCCCAGAAAAAGATTTGGACGGACACATATTGATATGCCTGTATTTTCCTGTGGTGGAATGCGATTTCAGCATTCGTGGAAAGATGAGGAAGTCGATGGCATAACGAATGAAGGGCAGCAGAACCTGGAGGCGATCATAGAGCGTTCGCTCGAAGCAGGTATCAATCACATCGAAACGGCTCGCGGTTATGGCACATCAGAGGTGCAGCTGGGTCGGATCCTTCCTGAATTGCCTCGAAATGAATTAATTGTACAGACTAAAATAGGCCCTCGGGAAGATCCGGATGAATTCGTTGAAGTGGTCGAACACAGTATGGAACTTCTGCAACTTGATTATGTAGATTTACTGTCTATTCATGGCGTAAATCTCGATCAGCATCTCGAGTGGTGTACCCGTGAGGGAGGATGTCTGGATAAGGCTGAAGAGCTCAAGGGTAGAGGGGTTTGCCGTCATATTGGATTTTCAACCCACGGCCTGCCCGCATTGATCACAAAGGCTGTTCAGACAAATCGATTCGATTACGTCAATCTGCACTGGTATTATGTAAATACATTCAATGAATCCTGTATCAGGGAAGCCGCCCGCCGCGATATGGGAGTTTTTATAATCAGCCCCAACGATAAAGGCGGTAAGCTTTATGATCCCCCGGAAAAATTGCTGGAGCTGTGCCATCCTTTCCATCCCATGGTATTTAATGATCTCTTTTGTTTGGCTGATGACCAGGTGCACACGCTGAGCTTGGGTGCGGCCAGGCCTTCCGATTTTGATATACACGTTGAGGGAATGAAATATTACGCCGAGCGGTCGGCGGTCAGCCGTGAGATTAGACAGAAACTGAATCAGGCACTCATTCATGAACTCGGGGAAGACTGGTATGTACATTGGCACGAAGGCCTGCCCACCTGGGAGGAAATTCCGGGAGAAATCAATGTCCATGAAATACTACGCCTCTGGAGCTACGCCCGCGGTCTCGACATGACAGCATTTGCCAAGATGCGCTACAACCTGCTAGGGCAGGCGGATCACTGGTTTCCCGGACAAAATGCGGCTAAGGTAGATGAAGTGGACTGGCCGCATGTTTTGAAAGACAGCCCCTTCAAAGATAAAATCCCGGAGGTCCTGAAAGAGGCTCATGAAATGCTGTTTGATGTCCCGGTGAAGCGTTTGAGCGAATCGGCAGATTAGAAAATCTTCCTGTGATAAGAGTCGGACAACTAACCTGAATTATTCACGCGATAAGTTTAGCCTGCATTGATCAAAAATCCATATCCATCCCAGACCCAATAGGTACAATCATTCCCATCCACTTTTATGAATAGATCAGGCTAAGCTGAAGTCATAACAGGTAATCGGACGAGCAGCTCTTTCACCTTGGCCTCGATGTTGGCCATGGCTGTGGGCGGGTGTCGTAGGTGCGTGTCGGGCACATCCCAGAACTCAATTTTAGATTCCCATGCGGGAAACTGTTCCCGAATCATCTCCAGGTGCTCCTCTTTATCCAGCGCAATGCGTAGATCTGCAGCATGGAGATCAGCTTCCGTTAACGTCACTCGGGTGGGGCCGGTCATCTCAAAAGGAATATTCCGCTCCGTTAAACCTTCTTTGGTGAAGGGCGACAAATCGCCCTCTGCCAGATGGATGGCCAGCCCTCTGGAAAAGGCCCGCCATCCTTCTGGTTGATGGTAATTGAAAATCGCTTCTGCAAAGCGGCTGCGGTAAAAATTACCTGTGCAAATAAACAGAACTTTATTAGTATTCATAGCGTAACCATTGCGTGCCTTGGTGCACAAATCAAGTGCGGGCATATTAAAACATGATGAGTATTATCAATAGAGTGAATCCAGCCGTTATTGCATCTCTGGTGTTTCTGTTGCTACTTTCCGGATGTGCCACGACGACCACTGCCCTGTGGGAATATGCAGATCCTGAAGAGAGAATCTGGATCAGCGCACGGGACTTGTCCGTAGACACCATTCTCAACAGCGGAGTAGATTACGAGTATGCGGTTGGGGAGAGCGGCCCGGGCTACTGGATAAATCAGAGCGAGCTGGAGAGGTGGTACAAAGCTACGCTGCGTGCTGTCGGGACTCCCGTGACGCTGGTCATTGACAGTGCATTGAGTACGGCCGCCTTTGCCGGATATCTGCTTTATTATTTGTTCTACTACGATCCCGTTGGGACGACCCATCTCGTAATAGACATTCTGAATCAGGCGTTATAGGCAGATACTCCATAAAAAATACGAATCTATTAAGGTTCTTCACGGAAAACGTCTCAACACCTCCTTTTCGTCATAAAAAAGGGCTAAAGAATGAAATCCAACATGATAGGGCTGAAATGGTCGCAAACCTTCCAGTCGCATTTTTCCAGGTATATCCACCGCTACGTTTATCCCGCAACTGCGAAGCCATTATAACTAAAAACTTATCCTTGCCCGGACCAACACACCTGCTTATGAATTCCATAGAATGAAATTAAACGCGAAGGGGCTACGTCCAACATCATTTTATGCCGAATGCTGCCGGCGGACTCCCTCGCAAGGATTAACGTCAATCAACGGCAGCACTCGGCATAAAACGCTATTTGTTCGGCAAGCAGATGAAAAAGAGCCTCGACTACAATAACCCTAATGCGGCTGTAAACTTCCGTGACGTGGGTGAGTTTATCAATCTAATTTCAGGGCGAGAGATTATGCCTGAGTATAGACTCTTTCGCGGGGGCACAATAAAGGCCATTGACAACCCAATGGTCATCGGGCAACCGCGAACCATCTTCTGCCTGCAAAAGGTGCTGATCATCCTATCGAAGGAATTCGAAATATTCACTTCCCGATCTCGAATGACTACGAGAAATACCATACGACAGTCCCCGAAGTGAGAAGATGGCTTCGTTCCATTGTTCGCACGATTGAACAAGGAATTGACTTCCCCTTGTATATTCACTGTCTTTCAGGGCGAGATCGAACGGGGGTAGTTGTGGCTACGCTACTGAAGATATGTGGTGCACAACCTGAGCATATTATTGAGGAGTATCATCTTAGTATCGGAACCGAGAAAAGAAACCATATCGAGATAACCCTAGAGGGTATAGCCGATCTGCATCGTTACTTTGACGGCATAAACCTGAGCAAAGTCAGAGTTTCATTACAGAAAAAAGCAGAAGAGCCTAACAAGCCGGATGCACGCGACGGCTGATAGCCGCGCGTGATCCGCAATGTTCCAAGCGGCGCTGCGCGCCGCCTGGAATGCGGAGCTGACTTCGTCGAGCCATTTGCCCCCTGAAGTTTGGCACTCAACTAGACAGTAATCAATCTGTTTGTTTTCCGCTTG
>CAYXEW010000024.1:4216-29821 GCA_964464115.1 uncultured Verrucomicrobiota bacterium | reverse complement strand
AGGCAAAGACTCATGTCTCGCCGTCATGAATATCCCCGCAGAAGTAACATGCGCCTGACAGTACGACTGAGATATCTTTCAGATTTACATCAACGGCAGAATACTGTAACGTGCTGTCATTTGACGGGTCGCCTGCGAACGGCACGCAGCTAGTGCCTGCTTTAACGGGATCCGTATCGCAGACTTTTGCAGACGAATGGTATTGGAGAAAGAGAGAAATGGTTTCCGCGATTAATCTATTCAGGTTTGTAAAACCGGAGGCTGATAATGCAGACGAATGAAGTTCCATTTGAATGTCATGTACTGGTGTGCGTGAATGAACGCGCAGGCTCTTGCAAGTCCTGCGGTGATCATGTGGGGATCAGCATTAAAGAGCAGTTGAAGGCGGGTGTCGCCGACAGGGGATTACGCCCGCGCGTGCGGGTTTCACAAACCGGTTGCCTCGGAGTTTGTGCCAAAGGACCCAATGTGTTTGTTTATCCGCACAAACGATGGTTTTCCCATGTCGAGGAAGCCGACGTCCCTTTGATTCTGGATGCCGTTGAAGAATTGGTCAAGGCGTTATGAAGCTTCGTCCTGAAAGCGTGCGCGTTTTGATGAATCCGCATTCAGGACTGACGAGTTCACTGTATGCTGTTCAGCAATTAGTCGAGGAGCATTGGTCTTCCTGTTGCGAATGCAGTTATCAGTTTACGCATGATGCAGCGGACGGCACACAGAAAGCAGCGAGGGCTGTAGAGGAAGGTATTTCTGTTATTTTGGTTGTGGGGGGAGACGGCGTTGTGAATAGCGTCGGCCGCGCCGTCATGGGGAGTAATACAGCCATGGGTGTGATACCGGCCGGGAGTGGCAACGGGTTTGCCAGACACCTGGGGATGCCTTTGGAATGGAAGAAAGCCATCCCGGCGCTGGTACGTGCTGAACGAATATCTATTGACGTGGGCCTCATTAATGGCCGGCCTTTTTTTGTGACCTGTTCTATGGCGTGGGATGCCATGCTCGTTCGAACGTTTAATAAATTTCCATTTCGCGGCGTCATGCCGTATGCTCTCTCCGCAGTGTATGAATACTTTGACTACAGATCACAACCCTTCAGAGTTAAAGTGGATGGTGGCCAACCCCGCGACATTGACCGGCCGCTGGTTTTCACCGTGGCCAATATGACGCAGTATGGGGGTGGAGCAAAAATTGCACCGCAGGCGAGTCCTGATGACGGTCTGCTGGAACTGGTGATCATTCCGCAAGTCGAAACATCAAAACTTTTGAGCAGTATTCCCCACTTGTTTGACGGTACGATTGATCGGGTCCCCTATGTTAAAACAGAGCGTTTTTCCCACCTCGAAATAAGCCGTGACAGAGCCGATCCCATACAGATAGACGGAGATCTGGTGGAGGCCTCGGCAGATCTTGAAGTCGTCGTTAAGAGTAAAGCCCTGAAGGTACTGATTCCAGATGAGGAAAGTCGGTCAATCAGTTAATGTCGGACCGTCGTGTCCTGCACCGCAACTGTGGTATTCTTGAATGCTTTTGACATCCCAGTCGGCATGTCTCATATGTTCGATTGCAGAGAGTGTTGCAAGGGCTCCGGAACGCGTTGTAATAATGGGTATACTCCGCAAAATAGCCTCTGAGCGAATCAGTACCTCATCGGCCCTGGCCCTGGGGCCGCTCGGTGTGTTGATGAGCAGGCAGACCGTATTTTCCCGCATCAGGTCGAGAATGGTCGGACTCTGTCGGTCGGCAATTTTACGCACTTGAATCGATTCAATGCCCGATTCATGAAGCACCCGGGCCGTTCCCTCTGTAGCGGCAATTGTGAAACCTGCTTCGGTGATTCGCCTGGCCGAATCCACCGCCCACGCCTTATCTTTGTCGGCGACACTGAGGAACACTGTGCCGTCTATCGGAAGCACTTGACCCGCCGCAATTTGACTTTTCCAGTAAGCGGCTTCAAAGGTGCTGTCAATACCCATCACTTCGCCCGTCGACTTCATTTCAGGCCCCAGTATGGGGTCGACACCTGCAAATCGGTTGAAGGGCAGCACCGCTTCTTTGATCGCGTAGCCGTTATAACGGGTACGCGGCGGAATATCCATAGCTGCAATTTTCTGCCCCACGGCAACGCGGGCTGCGATCTTGGCGAGCGGCACACCGGTAGCCTTGCTGATATAAGGTACTGTTCTGGAGGCCCTCGGATTGATCTCCAGTATGTAGAATTCCTGATTCTTGACGGCAATCTGTATATTGAGCAACCCCTTGACATCAAGCTCAAGAGCGAGGCTTTTCCCGGCCTCTTCAATGGCCCGCACAATGTCATCCGGCAGGGTGTGAGGCGGTGTGCAACAGGCGCTGTCACCCGAGTGTACGCCGGCCTCTTCAATATGTTCCATGACGCCGCCGACAAATGCGGTTTCGCCGTCACACACGACATCGACATCCACTTCAATGGCATCGGACAGGTAGCGGTCAATCAGGATTGGAAATTCAGGACTCGCCTCAAAGGCAGCCTTCATGAAAGGGATAGCTTCTTCCTTATCATACGCCACCATCATGGCCCGTCCGCCCAGGACATAAGAAGGCCTTATCATGACCGGGTATCCGATCCTTTCGGCCACCGCCAGAGCCTGGTCGACACGGGATGCCGTTCCGCTTTCCGGTTGTTTTAAGTTGAGCTTGTCGAGGAGCACCCGGCATCGTTCCCTGTCCTCAGCCCTGTCAATACTCTCGGGGGAGGTTCCCAGGATTCTGACTCCGGCCTTCAGCAATGGGGAAGCCAGATTCAGGGGCGTCTGTCCGCCCATTTGTACAATGACCCCTTCGGGTTGTTCGTTCTCGTAAATATTCATCACGTCTTCAAAGGTCAGCGGTTCAAAGTAGAGCTTGTCCGACGTATCGTAATCCGTACTCACCGTTTCGGGATTGCTGTTAACCATAATGGTTTCATAGCCCATTTCTCTGAGGGCCATGACCGTGTGTACACAGCAGTAATCAAATTCAATACCCTGACCGATTCGGTTGGGGCCGCTCCCGAGAATCATCACTTTCTTCTTGTCTGTGACGCGCGACTGATCCAATTCCGCATAGCTCGAATAGAAGTAAGGCGTATAGGCTTCAAATTCTGCAGCACAGGTGTCAACGAGGCGGTAAACCGGCCGAACGCCTGCCGCTATTCGCTCTTTGCGCACCAGCAGGGCATCACCATCGGTGCGCGTCAGATCGGCAATCTGTTGGTCAGAAAAACCGGTTTCCTTCACTTCTTTTAAAAGCTCCGGCGACAACGGCTGGTTTTTAGGAAGGGCGAGGAGCTGTTGCTCGGTTTCTACAAGTTGAGCGATGATGTCTATAAACCACGGATCAATCTTACTTAACGCCGACACTTCCTCAACAAGCAGACCGTGTTTCAACGCGTGTTTGACATAAAAAAGCCTGTCTGTAATCAGCGCAGATAATTTTTCGCGCACTTCTTCCACAGGTATCGACGCATCCTTTTTACTTTCAAGCCCGGCGACTCCAATTTCGAGACCTCTGAAAGCCTTCTGCATGGCTTCTTTCATGTTGCGGCCGATAGCCATTGTTTCACCGACGGACTTCATGCTGACGCCGAGAGTGGGGTCGGCACCGGGAAATTTTTCAAAGGCAAAGCGCGGCACTTTTACCACGCAGTAATCCAGAGTCGGTTCAAAACAGGCGGTGGTTTCGCGTGTAATATCATTGGGCAGCTCATCCAGTGTGTACCCCACCGCCAGTTTGGCCGCAATTTTAGCTATCGGAAATCCGGTCGCCTTGCTGGCCAGCGCTGAGCTTCTGGAAACCCTCGGGTTCATCTCAATGACCGCCATACGACCGGTCTCGGGTTGCACTGCAAACTGAACATTGGATCCGCCTGTCTCAACGCCAATGGCGCGCATAACGCGTATGCTGGCATCTCGCATTGCCTGATATTCAGTATCCGTGAGTGTTTGGACGGGAGCCACCGTAATGCTGTCTCCCGTATGAATACCCATGGGATCGAGATTCTCGATGGAGCAAACGATGACTACATTATCATGGCGGTCTCGCATGACCTCCAGTTCAAATTCCTTCCATCCCAGTACCGACTCTTCCAGTAGCACTTCATTTGTTAGGCTGGCTTTGAGTCCGCCCTCTGCAATGCGTAGCAGTTCTTCCATATTAAAGGCCGTCCCACCACCCGTACCACCGAGGGTAAAGCTGGGACGGACGATAATGGGAAAACCGATCAGGCCGGCCACTTCGCGCACTTCCTCCAGCGAATGAACATGCTGACTCCTGAGACATTCAACATTCGCTTTCTGCATCGCGGCTTTGAAAAGGTCCCGCTCCTCCGCTCGCTTTATAACCTCCACGTCTGCCCCGATGAGTTCCACGCCGTGCTCTTTGAGGATTCCCAGCTCGGCCACTTTGATGGCCGTGTTCAAGGCCGTTTGACCGCCGAGGGTAGGGAGCAGGGCATCCGGTTTTTCACGGGCAATAATTTTGGCTACCGCTTCGGGTGAGATGGGTTCAATGTATGTGCGGTCGGCTGTTTCAGGATCCGTCATAATGGTCGCGGGATTACTATTGATCAAGACGATCTCATAGCCCTCTTCGCGTAAAGCCTTACAGGCCTGGGTTCCCGAATAGTCGAATTCACAGGCCTGTCCAATGACAATCGGCCCCGAACCTATGATCAGTATTTTATGTATGTCCGTACGTTTTGGCATCAGTGTCCTCAGAGGGTTGTGTCAACATTATCGTCGTATAAATAGGCTGTTACTGTTTCATTGGCGGCTCGGCCGCCGGGTTTCATCCGTGGTTTAAACGGATCTGTTTTATTCAGGTGCATGTTATCTTTTGTGCTCACTGGCTCCTCTATTCCCATTCAATTGTGGCCGGAGGCTTGGAACTGATATCATAGGTGACCCGGTTAATTCCTTTTACTTCGTTGATGATCCTGGATGAAATGCGGTTCAATGTTTCATAGGGAAGTTTGAACCAGTCGGCGGTCATACCGTCGACACTCTCGACAGCCCTCACCGCCGCCACGTATTCATAGGTTCGTTCATCCCCCATTACGCCCACACTTTGTACCGGAAGCAAGACGGTAAATGCCTGCCAGATGTCCTTGTAGTTGACCAGCTTGACCAGCTCTTCCTGCACCCTGAGGTCGGCCTGTTGGAGAATTTTCACGCGGTCTTTCGTGACCTCGCCCAGGATGCGTACGGCGAGCCCGGGTCCGGGAAAAGGCTGGCGATCTATGATAAAGTCCGGCAGCCCCAGTTCGCGTCCGAGCTCTCTGACCTCATCTTTGAACAGTTCGCGAAGCGGTTCGATCAGATTAAAATGCAGGTCTTCAGGAAGTCCGCCCACATTATGGTGGCTCTTGATGGTGGCGGAAGGACCGCCGAGCGGTGAGATGCTCTCGATCACATCCGGATAGAGGGTGCCCTGTGCCAGAAAACTGATATCTCCCAATTTTCTAGCCTCCTCAGAAAAGACATCAATAAACGTGTTCCCGATAATCTTTCGCTTCTTTTCCGGGTCTGTCACGCCGCTTAATTTATCGAGAAAGAGAGATGCTGCATCGACCACATGCAGGTCCATGCCAAAGACCTCCCCGAAACAGGATTCGACCTGCTCTGCTTCTCCGTGTCGCAGGACTCCGTTATCTACAAAAACGCAATGGAGTTGATGGCCGATCGCCCGGTGAATGAGTGCTGCGACCACCGCAGAATCGACCCCTCCGCTCAAACCGCAGAGGACATGCTGATCACCGACTTGCGTCCGGATGGCCGTAATGCTCTGCTCAATAAAAGAACTCATTTTCCAGTCACCACGGGCCTTGCAAATTTCAAAACAGAAGCTCTTCAGTATGTCAATACCCTGCGGCGTGTGTTTTACCTCGGGATGAAACTGAAGTCCGTACATTTTACGCGTTGAATCCTCCATGGCCGCATAAGAACAGGTTTCTGTTTCGGCGATGGCCTTAAACCCTTCCGGCAGGGCCGAGAGCTGATCGCCATGGCTCATCCACACATCCAGGGCCGTTCCAAGCGAATTGAACAGGGAGCCGTGCTCGAGGACCTCAATACGGGCAGGACCGTATTCTCTTTCCCGGCCCGGTTGTACTTTTCCGCCGAGAAGTTTGCCCATGAGCTGCATGCCGTAACAAATGCCCAGTACGGGAATACCGAGTTCAAAAAGGGTCGGGTCACACATTGGAGATTCTTTGGAAAGTACGGAGTTCGGTCCGCCCGACAGAATAATCCCCACCGGCTTTCGCTCGTTAAGAGTGGCGGATGATGTATCAAATTTAAGGATCTCACAGTAGACGCTCTGTTCGCGGATGCGTCTGGCTATGAGCTGGGTATACTGGGAACCAAAATCCAGAATGGCGATCCAGTCATCCGGATGTAGCTGCAACTGTTTTTCAGACATGCCGGAACTCCTCCATCATCTGCATGAACCGTGTGAACAGATAGGTGCTGTCATGAGGGCCGGGAGCCGCCTCGGGATGATACTGTACCGAAAAGAGGGGTTGAGTTTTGTGTCTCAGACCCTCACAGGTTTTGTCATTTAAATTAATATGAGTGACTTCCACTTGTGATGCATCCAGTGAATCAGAGTCGACACAAAAACCATGATTCTGGGATGTGATTTCAACTTTTCCGGTCGTCAAATCCATCACGGGCTGATTGCCGCCGCGGTGACCGAATTTCAATTTATAGGTGCGGCCGCCCAGCGCCAGCGCCAGCAGTTGATGTCCAAAACAGATGGCAAAGGTCGGTAGCTTTGCTCTGATCAGTTGCTGAATAACCTCCACGGTTTGCGGAACACCGTCCGGGTCACCGGGACCATTGGAGATAAAGAGGCCATCCGGTTTCCACTCCAAAATTTCCTTCGGGTCTGTATTGTTGGGGAACACTTCCAATTCACACCCATAGCGAGCGAGGAGCCTGAGCTGATTGATTTTTACGCCGCAGTCGAGCACGGCTATGCGAAAAGGGAACCGGCCCTCAATCGCTGCATCAAAAAAGCAGTCGTATGCACGGTGTCTGTTTTTTTCCGCCGTGGCAAAAAGGTCTTTTCCTTTGTTCGGACCGGGCCATGTATAACGCATGGCTGTCGATACACCGGTCGAAAGGTCTCTTCCCACGAGGCCCTCCGCCGCACCGGCTTTTCTAACAAGGCTCTCAGGGTTGAGATCTTCCGTTGATATGACGCACTTCATGGCGCCTTTGCTGCGAATATGCAGTGTGATAGCTCGCGTGTCCACTTGGTGAATGCCCAGGACCTGCTGTTCGTTCAGGTATGCGGGCAAAGAGAGCTGTTGGCGCCAGTTACTGGGAATGCGGCTACATTCCCCAATGACCAGTGCCGAAGGCTGAATCTTCAACGATTCCACGTCTTCGCGATTGACACCGTAATTGCCGATAAGGGGATAGGTCAGAGTGACTAGTTGTCCCGCATATGAAGGATCCGTCAGGATTTCCTGGTAACCGGTCATCGATGTGTTGAAGACCAGTTCGCCGGTGGTTTCTCCGCTTCCTGCAAATGACTGGCCTTCAAAAACTTTACCGTCTTCCAATGCTATAAGTGCTTTCAACGTATATTCTTTCTGTTGCTGGTTTCATGCAGCCAACTGCTCTGTCAGCTATTGCAACGGTCTTTGTTTATCACTGTTCTACTGTTTATTTTGGGCAGCCGGTGTAAGCCGGGTGCCACTTTGGATTAACATGTTTTGGGGTAATAGCCGACTTTCTTCAAGCTGTAAACAATACAATATAAAGCCCCGTCATTTCGTCAGCCGTCTGTGAAGGTCACAAGACGGATCAGCGTTCCAGTATGTTCAATGCGCCCGGCGGGTAAAAAAAGCTATTCATATCCAGGCTTGCTGTCGTTTTGTGCTTCCAATTCGATGATGGACTTCATTGTTCATTAATCCATGTTATTCAATAGGTTATACTCGTTATGGCATTTTTTATGGAGTATGCAGGTTAAAGGTGAAGCTGAAGGCTCACCTTTTCGGCGGCGAGCACAGGCCCTTGCGTATTGCAGCAGCCAGTCAGTTACGCCTTTCGCCCGGTTTACAACCCGCTCTGCCATTGGAGTATTTATTTGATTTCCATCACGGGTGACATGATGTAGGTTCTACTCTCCTGCAGCAGGATTGGAGTTAGCTTGCGCAACGAGAAAAGGCGGGCGACGTTATGCGGTACTCAATGAAAGAACTGGCAAAACCCGGTATGGGGGCATTGCATCGGTACGAGCCGGGCAAGCCTCTCGAGGAAACGGCGAGGGAGCTGGGCCTTGAAGATTCATCCGAGATTATAAAACTGGCATCGAATGAAAATGCCTGGGGGCCTTCTCCAAAGGCGGTGGAAGCCATGGAGCGATGCATCGGTAAAATGCATCTCTATCCGGATGGAGGAGGTTTCTATCTGCGCAGAGCCCTTGCTGAGCAGTGGGGTGTCTCTATGGATCAGCTGGTTTTGGGTGACGGCAGCAATGAGCTGATTGTCCTGATCAGCCATCTCTTTCTGAGACCGGGTGATGCAATCGTGATGGCGGATCGGGCTTTTGTGGTATATCGGCTGGTGGCTTCGGCGTTCGGAGCTTTTACAACAGCCGTTCCCATGGTGCAGCATACGCATGATCTGGGAGCCATGGCCGAAGCCATAACCGACACAACACGTATAGTGTATATCAGTAATCCTAACAACCCGACAGGCACAGCGGTCAGCCAGGCGGCCGTGGACCGCTTTATGGAGGCCCTGCCCGATCATGTGGTCGTCGTTTTTGACGAGGCCTACGCAGAACTGCTGCCTGAAGCATACACCCTTGATGTCGTTCAGTACCTGCATCAGAAACGGAATGTGTTTATACTGAGAACCTTTTCCAAAGCCTATGGCCTCGCCGGTCTGCGCATCGGATATGCTGTGACGACAGAGGAAGGCGCCGACCTGTTGAACCGCGTGCGCCAGCCTTTCAATGTAAACGCCATGGCTCAGGAGGCCGCCCTGGCCGCCCTGGCCGATGGCGAGCACCTCGATCGAACCCGTCTGGGGATTGAGGCCGGCCGGCAATACCTCGAACAGGCTTTTAATGAATTGGGTTTACAATATGTCGCTTCCTTGGCAAATTTTATGCTTGTTGAAACCGGCGGTGGACGTGATATATTCCAGCGTCTCCTGCGTCGTAAAGTCATTGTCAGGCCTATGGATGGATACCACATGCCGGATCATATTCGAGTAACGATAGGCACAGAAGATGAAAACAAAGCCTTCATTGCAGCCTTGCGTGAAGCATTGAAAGAGCAGGAGCAACTATGATTATTGTATTAAAACAGGATGCCACTGAAGAACAGTTGCAGCACCTGATCCGAGAGGTTGAGTCACTGGATTGCCAGGTTCATGTGATTCACGGTGAACACAGAAATGTCGTAGCCGTGATTGGAGAAGAAGACGTGATCCGGACCAAACCCCTGGAAGCCTTTCCGGGTGTCGAGTCGGCCAGCATGGTGATGAAACCCTATAAAATGGCCAGCCGGGAATTTCAGGCACACAATACCGTTATCGAGCTTCCCGTACCCGGCTCAAGTGAGAAAGTGGTCATCGGAGGTGATCGGGTGGTCATGATAGCCGGGCCCTGTTCCATTGAAAACCGAGAGATGCTCTTTGATGTCGGCCGGGTTGTAAAAGAGAGAGGCGCCCGGGTGTTGAGAGCAGGTGCTTTCAAACCCCGGACATCACCTTATTCATTCCAGGGGCTGGGGGTGAAAGGTCTGAGCTATCTGGTCGAAGCCCGCAATGAGTTGCAGATGCCCATCATCACAGAAGTCATGGATACACGGGATGTCGAACTGGTGGCTGAAGCTGCTGACATCATACAGATAGGTGCACGAAATATGCAGAATTTTAACCTGCTGAAAGCGGTGGGTAAAACATCCAAACCCGTCCTTATTAAACGTGGACTTTCGGCTACCATTGATGAACTGCTGATGAGTGCTGAGTACGTTATGAGCCAGGGGAATGCGCAGGTCATGCTTTGCGAGCGGGGGATTCGCACGTACGAAAAAGCCACGCGTAACACGCTGGACTTGAGTGCGGTACCGGTGTTGAAAAAGGCGAGCCACCTACCCGTCATTGTCGATCCCAGTCATGCCACCGGGATCTGGGATCTGGTCCCGCCCATGGCCAGAGCGGGCGTCGCAGCCGGCGCGGACGGCATTGTAGTGGAGGTCCACTTTGAGCCTGAGAAGGCGCTGTCGGATGGTCCCCAGGCCCTGATGCCGGATACATTTGAGAGGGTAATGGCTGAATGCAGGGCCGTTGCCGGAGCTATCGGTCGGGTGATGTGATCAGTATGAAATCGGTTCGCATTCAACCATCACCAACCCTTAACACCTGCACCTTTTCGGTGCCGGGTGACAAAAGTATATCCCACCGGGTCGCCATGATGGCGGGGATGGGGGACGGCATCTCGACCGTTCGCGGTTTTTTGCTGAGTGAAGACTGCATGCACACGCTGAAAGCTATGGAAATGTTGGGAGCCGAGGTACTGGAAGCTGAGCCGGTGTTGCGCATCAAAGGTCATGGTGGTAAATGGAAACAGCCGGAGGAGGCTGTCTACCTGGGTAATTCCGGTACCAGTATGCGTCTGCTTTCGGGCGTTATAGCCGGAGCTGGTCTGCGGGTGAAATTGACGGGAGATGCCTCTCTTTCATCCCGCGACATGACCCGTGTTCAAAAGCCGCTGGAGCAGATGGGCGCAGCGATAACGCTCGAGGGGCTGGAGGGTAAGCCGCCCATACGGATTGAAGGCAGAGCCTTGCACGGTATCGACTATCAACTTCCAATCGCTTCAGCACAGGTGAAATCACTTGTATTGCTGGCAGGGCTGGCAGCTGAAGGTGTTACGACGGTCAGGGAGCCGACGCCGACCCGGGATCATACAGAACGCGTACTGCAGGAGCTGGGACTTCCCTTGGAAGTGCGTGGGAATACCATTTTGCTGCACGGTGCGGGGAGTCCTGCACACCTGAAGATTAGGGCTTCGGAATGGGTCGTGCCGGGTGATATATCATCGGCTGCGTTCTGGCTTGTGGCGGGAAGTATTTGCAAGGAAGGCTCTCTTACGATTCAAGGGGTCGGGCTAAATCCGCGCCGGGCAGGGGTGGTGGACGTATTGCGAAGGATGGGCGCAAGACTTGATGTCGACTGCAGTAAAACAACCGGTGAGCCCATGGGATCCGTGAGTGTGAGCGCTTCCCGCATGACCGGCACCGTTATAGAAGGCAGTGAAATCCCGAATGTCATAGATGAAATTCCTATTCTCTGTGTGGCGGCGGCTTTTGCAGAGGGAGAAACCCGCATACGTGATGCCGGTGAACTGAGACATAAAGAATCCGACCGAATTGCGCTGACGTGTCAACACCTGCGTGCATTCGGCGTGAATGTGGTCGAGCACGAAGACGGCATGACGATAGTGGGAAATCCGGATGCCACATACATGCAGGAAGCTCCTGTTCACAGCAACGGGGACCATCGTATGGCAATGGCTTGTGCCGTCCTGGCCATGCGCTGCGTAGATACATCCGTTATTCAAGGTGTCGACTGTATTAACACATCGTACCCGAACTTTTGGCAGCAATTTGAATATACAGGAGGGCACTATGAGTCACAGGACTGACGTCGTTATCGCTATTGACGGACCCGCCGCTTCGGGTAAATCGACCGTTTCAAAAAGAGTTGCTCAGAAACTCAAATGTACCTATGTGGATTCGGGATCATGTTACCGAGGCATCACGTGGAAAGCTGTACGCTCCGGCGTCAATACGAATAATGAAGAAAAGGTGTTGGAAATGATACGGGCGATGGACTGGTCTTTCACCGTGGAGGATCATAGCGTGACATTCACTATAGATGGTGAATATCCGGGCGATCAGTTGCGCTCTGAGCCCGTGCGTGCGGAAGTGTCCAATATAGCTGCACTGGCCAGCGTCCGCGATGTCGTTGTAATGCATTTGCGGGACATGATTCGATATCAGCCGCTGGTTGTGGAAGGCCGGGATATTGGCTCGGTCGTCTTTCCCGACGCCGCATATAAATTCTATCTGGATGCCTCCCCTGAAGAGCGCGCTCGCCGCCGTGTAATGGACATTGAACGGCTGGAGGGTCAGAGTGACGTTAATCAAGTACTGACGGCCATACGAGAACGCGACTCAAAAGATTCAAGTCGTGCAACAGCCCCGCTCCAGATTCCGCTAGGTGCGGTCTTCATGGATACAACGGCAATGAACCTCGATGAAGTCGTCGATACGATATGCGGCAAAATTGACCTGGATTAATGGCCGAGCCGACGTTACAGCTCACCGGAGCGAGGCCCGCTGCGGGTCTCGCGTACGAGTGAAGCCGATTGTTGGCAAATCTTCTTCTGTTACAAGAACTCCGCCGAGAACAAGCATGTTGCAATGTGCAGGGCCGACCCACGGATGGCAGGGCCGACCCACGGATGGGGGAAGGGCTCGTCACCGCACTCTATATTGGTTTGGAGTGCGGCAATCTGAATTGCCGCTTTGGGGGGAGCTGAGCGACGGGGCCCAGTATTTCAATGTGATAAATGACCCACGGATGGCAGGGCCGTCCCACGGATGGGGGAATATTTATGAACAATGCAAGCGCTATTTATCGATTATCGAGACGTGATTCCTATTGTTACTATTGTTAGAGAATATCACCCCGCTGGTTCTGGGGCGTTTGCATGGCGTTTTACATCGCAATGCTGGGATGGGTGGTGTTAGGTTATCGGGCACTGGATATCGTGCCCGTGGCTCGCAGCGTGCTGTTGGATCACTTGCCGGATTTGCCAAGTCTATTTACAACCCCTCTTCACCATGTCGAGCAACAAACGAAAAACCATAGAGTCTCCCTGTCTGTCCGTCATCCCCGTAGCTCCGTCAACGCCAATCGTTGGCGTAATCGTTAAGAAATAATAGTTTACCTCTTCGTTTTTGCAGATTCTTCCTTGCGCGTGCAACGTTATACCGTTAGCGTCAGCAACAAAATCCAGGCGAAAATGTATGCGAACCATGATACGAATGATGCGAAACAGGTCACCTGTCATGTTTTTGTGTAGGCGGAGACATGGGTAACATTATTATTTTGCTTTTGGTTGTTACAGCGCTTTGCTATGTGCTGCTGGCCGTGGTTGCCTGTTTGAAGCGGCCTGTTACGCCGTCTGCCCGGTTTTACGCGGCGATGGTATTATTGGCGGCCATCTGGGCTATCACCTGTGCAGCGGAACTGAAAGCGCCCGATTTATCAACGAAGATCTTGATTTCTCAAGTTCGGTTGATGTTCATCTGTTTTATTCCCTTAACGTGGTTGGGATTGGTGGTTTCCTTAACGGGACGGCTTCATACGTTCAGGAAGGTACTCCTCTTTCTGCTTATTGTGCCGGCTATTACGGCGGTGCTAGCCATTACCACTCGAATGCATAATCATTTCCGGTACGATTACGCGATCGAAACCATCAATGGCGTTAGTCTGTTGACCTTTCAGCGAAGCGCATGGGATACGTTTCACGAGGTTAGTAATCACTTGGTTTCCCTGCTGGGGTTCTTTTTCTTGCTGAGTGCATGGCATTCATCGAGTGGTACGATGCGGAAACAGGCCACCTGGCTAGGAATATCTTTTATCATCCCACTGGCGGCCAATATTCTTTTTATCACAAAAGTCTTTCCTAGCATCGGCATTAACCCGACACCGCTCGCGATGCTTCCAAGCAGTCTGATTCAGGTTTGGGTGATTCTTCGAACCCGGCTTCTGGATATTATTCCGATCGCACGATCAATGGTTCTGCAGCAGATTGACATCGGTATCCTAGTTCTGGATCAAAACGGGCGCATAGCCGATGTCAACCGTGCCGCGCTTTCGATGATTGGGGCATCTGAGGTCGATCTTGTGGGAACTGCATTAGACTCATTATCCCCCCCGTGGAACACACTCAACAGCATGGAGGAAAACCGAATAATCGAGATGGGGGATGACGGTCAAGAAAGGTGGTTCCAGATGGATCGGAAACAGATCATCGAAGAATCAAGTGCGGGAAATCTACTTTTAATCAAAGATATCACCGCTGATGTGCTCAACCGACAAAATGCCGAAGCCGAACAAGCGTTAAAGCGAAAAGAGAGTCAACAGCGCCTGCAATCCCTGTTGCTTCGGGATATTCATGATGGCATCGGTGGTCTTATCTCTAATTTATCTTTTATGTCTGTTCTGGCCTCCAAAGCGCAGGATCCTGCCAAAAAGGATGAATGGCTGCGGAAGATTGAACAGACTGCCGCGGAAACCAATTCGGAAATTTGCGATTTGATGAATGTGCTGGAAAATACATCCATGAATTGGGCCGACTTGATTGCATCCATCCGCCGAACCGTCGGTATTCTTTTCGATCCGGCCCTTACCGTCGCCACCGTTAAGGTTGGACGTGTTCCTGTCGATGACACTATTGGCATCACCGAAGGGATGTCCCTGTTGCGGATGGTGCGCGAATGTTTCAATAATATCGTCAAACATGCCCGTGCCGACCAAGTCAAGGTGCAGATCGACGCACGGGTTGACTTGTTCACGATCGTCATTTGTGACAACGGCACGGGATTCAACCCCGATCAAATCACGCCAGGAAGAGGCTTGCGCAACTTGCGGGCTCGCGCATCCGAGCTGGGTGGGCGTATCATCACCCGTTCCGACGACGGAACCTGTCAGACCATAGAAATTCCAATGCCGGTTCGAATTGTTTCTGCTAACATTGAAAGGTAACCCCATGAACATCATCATCGTCGAAGATGACAACCTGACTCGAAACAACCTTGAAAACCTCCTAAACGGAGAGGCCTCTATCCAGCGAGTCGAAGCCTTTCCTGACAGCGAAAAAGCCATTCAGTCTGCCGATTGGAGTGTTTGCGATATTCTCCTGACGGATATTGATTTGCCAAACATGAACGGCGTCGAACTCATCAGTTGGGCTCAGCTTAATCATCCATCCATCAGTTGTATGGCCCACACGATTTATGACAATCGCGATACCGTCTTTGCCGCCATCCAAGCTGGCGCATGCGGATATCTTCTCAAGGGTGCCTCACCCCGGGTGCTGATTGAATCGATTCAGGAAATTTTTGCTGGAGGATCGCCGATGAGTCCTCAGATAGCCCGCAAGGTAATTCGGCATCTTCAGAATCAGCCTGTATCGGAGAACTTGCTTACCCCCCGTGAGCAGGCCGTTCTCAAGTTATTAGAACAAGGTCTTTCCTACAAAGAGACCGCCGATGAGTTAACGATCAGTCCCCATACCGTTCACTCGTATATCAAGTCCAGTTACGAGAAAGTGCAGGCCTCCAGTCGGCAGGAGCTCATTAACAAGGCCCGGCGACTCGGTTGGATCTAGCCGATCGATAAACGCTGACTGTGGCAGCCCCAAGTGGGAAAGCCCATGCAAACACCCATTAAGTCCGCGTTTGTAAGCACAAAAAGCCCCCTGACTGAAAATATTTATTTCCCTTTGCTCTGAACTCACAATCATGACTCTGTCTTAATTTCCGTGCAGCAGGTCGAGATGAAGTCATCTCGCCAAACAAAAAATTAGGGACATACCATTAATAAGATTTGTCACTGGCGAGCGGTTTGTTGACGTCTACCGGGGGGGGCGGTCAACAATACGGACTTCACTCTTCCCCAGCATCGGAGAGAAGGTAGAGAGTCTTCTCTTTGTGATCGTAGTGATACTGCTTGTCGGGATCCACGTTGAAAGTGTTTTTGAGATTGTCCCTGACCCGGCTGAGGGTTTGAAGCTGTTCGTTCAGGAGGGAGGTCAGCGAGGCAGTTTGACCTTCGAGCTGTTGCTTGGCCGTGAGCAGGCGGCGAAACCGTTCGAGGTCGTCCTCGTTGTCAAAGGTGTGAACAACTTCCTCTTCGGATTCGTTGTGCACTTCCGCTTTCTCCCCTTTTGCCTCTACCGGCAGTTTGAACAGAACGCTAGCCTTTTCATCGAAGCGATAGCGGGATTCGCGATGCCAATCATAGGACAGTTTCAGCTCTTCTAGGATCTGATTATGCAGGGCGACTTTTTCGGAGAGAATCTGCCGCAGCATCTCGCCCCGTTCCGCTGCCACTTGGCGCAGAGCCACCCGTTGCAGAAAGCGTTCGGCCTGATCCTCGCTGAACGCGGCCACCTGATTGCGCACGACTTTTACCGTACCTTCCGAAGCTACCTGAGCCTGCTGGGGGACCGTATTGCTTTGGGTGGCCAGCGGACCCTCTTCCGCCATTGATGATCCAAGTACCAGCAGGAAGAGAGCGTGAAAGAGAATACCTGTATGTTTCATGGGGCACATCCTTTTAAGTCGTTATAGTTGTTCAACATTCTAAACAAAATACTTATGCATTACGATAAAACATAATTATCTACACAATATTTATTATTATGCAAGTACTTATTTTTTGCAGGTTTTGTTTGGTGTAGGCTCTGGATATTGACTGCATTCAGAGCCACACATGACAAAGAACCTGCTGTATCGTGAACAAATCGAATCGACCCCAAACATTCTTAATGGGGGTCTTTCATGAGCGCACCCGTTACCCGAAAAATTGCCGATCAGTGACCGTGGTGAGGTCCTGTGGAAAGCCCGCAGCCTATCTTGGATCTAATCCCCTGAATATCCCCCGCTCGGGGGGTTGATTTGCATTTTCATGCCATAATATACTCACCGTTTGATATTTGAATGAGGAAGAGGTGTGAAGCGTTCGTTTGTATTGCGGTAACTTTGTAAACGAGCGTGATCTTTAATTCCTTATCGTAATTTTCATATGGGGTCCTGAATATGAATAGACTGCAACTGATGTGGAGTTGGAATCAAAGACGACTAAAATGGATGGTGGGGGGGCTGGTGTTCACCTTTGGGACTCTGCTTTGGGCAGAGCCACCGCTGGAGGTTACCGGGACGCTGCGTCAGACCATTGATGAGGACGCACATCCTCGTGCCTTTCACATGGTGCTACAATCGCAGGACGCGGATGGAGATGCTGTGGATTGGTCCGTATACACCCCTGCGGCACACGGCAAGGCAGCCGTTTCAGGAAGCGGCCGGTCCCGGACGATTCAGTACCAGCCCGATCCTGACTGGCATGGGGAAGATCGGTTTACGTTGCTTCTGGATGACGGTCTTGGGGGACAAAGTCATTTGGATGTGGTGGTGACGGTTCGGCCCCAGAATGATGCACCCCAGAATACCACTTCTCCTTTTCTTTCCGGCATTCCTGCGGTGGGTGAGGAGTTGAAGGTAGATGTTGGCGAATGGGATGATTCTCGTGATGGCCTTCCGGGAGACTTTGACTACGCAGTGCAATGGCAGCTTGCCAAGGATTCCGCGTCAAAAGATGCTCAGATATTGGAAGGGGAATCTACTGATACACTTCTATTGCGAGAGGATTGGGACGGGATGTATGTCCGCTCGGTGGTGACAGCGACTGAACGGGGCGACGGAGGTTTGAGCGCCCCCCGTGCGGTGACTCCCTTCTTTAAGGTGGGCAATTCTATGCCAGCCTTTGTATTGGTTGCTCCTTTGCAGACCATGCCCACCCATCATCCATCCCCGGACGAAGCCACGGTTGAGGTGGACCGCATTGTTTTTACAGGCAACGATTCGATCCCCTCCGAAGAGTTGGAGCCGCTGGTTTCCCGATTCACGAGTCGGGCGGTCACGCTGACCGAACTGAAGTATGCGGCCGGAGAAATCACCGCAGAATACCGTCGTAGGGGTATGATTCTAGCGAAAGCCTACCTGCCTGCCCAGGAAGTGGACGACGGGGTGGTTAGTATGCAGATTCTGGAGGGTCGGCGGGGTGAGCTCACGGTAGAGGGAACCTCCTCTTATTCCGAGGAGTTTGTACGGCGACATCTAGAAAAGGCCATGTCTAGCGAGGTTGTAAGCAATCGCGAATTGGAAAGCGGCTTGCTGATGATGAACGAGGAATATCCTGGTTTGCTGGTTCAGGCGGTGCTGCAGCCGGGGCAGTCGCCGGGAACGGTTGGAATCCATGCTGTTGTCGAGGAAAAAAAGACCTGGGGTCTTCGACTGGGATACAATAATTTTGGATCAGATTCGATTTCGCGCCATCGGTTTGTTGTAGGTGGGAATGCTCACAATCTACTACTGGATGGAGACCTGTTTTCGCTGGAAGGGGTAATGGCAGAGCACCCAGAGGATTTGGCAAACTGGTCTACTCGCTACTCTATACCGGTCAATTATCATGGAACAAGGGTTGGGGTTCAGGCGGCGGCTGGTTACTTTGAGGTGGGAAAACAGTTTGAGGATCTGGGGATTCAGGGTGATAGCCAGAGTATGGGAGTTTTCATTAAACATCCGTTCCTGAAGAGCCGCGAACTTCGCCTGGCTGGCGAATTTGGGATACATGCCGAGAATGCAAAGTATAAAATACTTGATGAGATCGTCAGCGAAGACAGGGTCCGGACGGCGTATTTGAGTTTATATGCCTCGGGAAGACATAGGCGTGGTACTACTTCGGGCATTCTTAATTTGACGCAGGGGCTGAAAGGGTTCGCCAATGGGACGTCAGAGGATTCCGACAAAGCCAGCCGGCAGGGTGGGGATACTGATTTCACGCGACTCACGCTCTCCGCGGCTCGTAGGCAGAACCTGAATACCTATGCGGCTCTGCAGTTGCGTGTGAGCGGACAGATAAACAACGACACCATGCTGGCCAGTCAGGAATGGCAGATCGGCGGAGTTGATTCTGTGCGCGGGGCTACCCCAGCAGAGGCGGTTGGAGATAAGGGCGTGAATGCCAGTGCGGAATTCCAGATCTTTCCATTTAAAGGGCATCCCCATCAGTTCGTAATGTTTGCTGATTATGGGTATGTCTTCCGAGATGATACACTGGTTAACGAGCCGAATGAAACCAGTCTTTCTGGTGCGGGACTTGGAGTACGGTATTTTCTGAATACACCCTATGCTGAAGGCTTGCTTCGGTGTGATGTGGGATGGTCAATAGAACCGGAGGAGAATGTGACGGATGAGAATCCGGTCGTTTACTTTTCCACCGAATTTAAATTCTAATACATGGAGGTCAAGAACATGAACAAACATATACGCCTAATGATTCCCGCACTCTTTTTGCTGGCCACCCGTCTTTACGCGGGACCCTCCGGAGGCGAGGTTTCGTCTGGAACAGCCACGATTTCGCATGGGGATGGAAATACTATTATTGAACAGTCTAGCGGGAGCGCGGTAATCAACTGGCAGGGGTTCAATATCGATTCTAGTGAAAGCGTTCAGTTTCTCCAGCCCGGCTCATCTGCCGCCACTCTGAATCGAATTATTGGAGGCGGATCCACTCTGATTAACGGACAGTTGTTGGCAAACGGACGCATCTTTATTGTGAATGGTCGAGGTGTGGTTTTTGGAGCTGGGTCACAGGTGGATGTTGGTTCGCTATTGGCCACCACAGGTGACATTAGCGACAACCAATTTATGGCAGGTAATTACGCATTTGGCTCCTCTGGGGGCGGATCGGTGATCAATTACGGTAATATTCGGGTCGATGGTAACGGGTTTGTCTTTCTGGTGGCACCGACCGTTGAGAATCATGGCTCTATCGTGGCCAGTGCCGGTAGGGTTGGGTTGCACGCCTCGGGCGAAGCATTCACACTTGATTTTCAGGGAGACGGTCTGGTCAGCTACGTTGTATCTGAACAGGACCAAGAGGGAATCTCCGCTGCGGACGGAGAAGGATCCTCTGATAGTGCCGTGGTTTTACCAACAGACACCGGATATGACGTGGTCACATCTGTCGTTAATTCCGAGGGAGTAAACGAGGCGGGTAGCATGGAGCAGCGCGATGGTGTTGTCGTGTTGCAAAGTGAGATAGGCACCGCTTGGAATACCGGGCTGATCGACGTTTCGGCTACAGAAGGAGACATCGATGGTGGGCTCGTGCAGATCAGTGGGCGCTTTGCTGGCAGCGACGGCGATATTCGAGCCACCGGCAGCGGCGCAGGGGCGGGAGGACTGGTCTCGGTGTCGTCAGATCGCCACAGTTTGATCACGAGCGATGCCCAAGTGGATGTCAGCGGGGGACAGAGTGGATCGGGTGGTTCCGTATTGCTCCGCTCGGACAACCGCAGTACGTTTCATGGATATATTACCGCCCAGGGTGGATCTCTGGCTGGGGACGGGGGTTTTGTGGATGTTTCCAGTCCCGGGCAGGTTGAGCTGACAGGTACGGTGGATGCCTCCGCAGAGCGGGGAAATCAGGGGCTGCTCCTGATCGACCCCAAGAATATCGATGTCAATAATACGGGAAATCCCTACAATGGTGGAGTCAACAATCAGTTTAATGATAATGCCGCAGGCGATAGCGTGATTACCGCCACCAGTATCAATGGCCAACTTGCGGACGTACTGTTGCAGGCCAACACCGACATCACCGTAACGGACGCTATTTCGTTGGGGGCTGCGGGGGTCGGGATTTCCTTGCAGGCAGGTCGTTCGATTTTGCTCAACAACTCCATCACTACTAGTGATGGGGATGTGGCGATTACCGGCAATGATCCGAATGCGCTGGCGGCTCAGCGTGATGCAGGTCTAGCTGAGATCACCATGGGTGCAGGAACCGCAATCGATGCGGGTGCGGGCAGCATCAATCTCCTGCTTGATTCCACCGGGCACGGTGCCGTAGGATCGATCGTCGCCCAGACGTTGTCCGGTGGTGCGCTGACTGTGACTGCAGATAATGACGTCACCTTTAATGGAACGGTGAATGCCTCGAGCGTGGATGTTGACGCAGGTCGTTCGGTTGGGCTCAACGCCAATATGACTGCTTCTGCCGCTGTGAATATCACCGCCAACAGTTCTGGCGCGGATGCAGCGCAGCATCAGGGTGGCATAGGAGAGATATCCCTCGCCGCTGGTACGGTGCTAGATGCCGGTAACGCCAACATACAACTAACTGTAGATGGAGCCGGACATGGAGATGCCGGTGGCGTGACTTTTGATCTGATCACGACCTTGGGCAACGTGACCATTGACTCTTACGGGGCCATCACCGAGGTAGATGCTGATGGAGAAGTGGATGTGCGCGGTGACATTTTATCTTTGAACACTGCAGATCCCAATGGGGCCTCCATTGGATCCCCCGGAACGGATGACACCGATCCGCTGGAGATTGAAGCCGGTACCCGATTGGACATGACCACCCAAGGAGGTTATGCAGCCGTGCACCGTCCTGATCACACAGAGCTTGCCTGGCGTCCTGTAGACGATCCTTTCACCCTGGATGTGGACGAAAGCCAATATGTCGACCTCGGCATCGGAACCATAAACCTTGGATCCGCCAATTTGATTTTAACTGTTACTGACGGAAGCTTGCTGGATGCAAATGCGGGTGCGGGAGCAGCCAACATCACGGCGATCGGGGCCACTCTGCTGACTGATGGTGGCGAGGATGTCGTCAATAGCGGAACTGTAATTGGCAATGATGGGGTACGGGGTGGCTCCATTGGCACCATGATAAATCCGTTGCGAACCGACCTCGATATTCTCTCGGCGAAGTCAACCCATGACAGTATCTTCATTCAGGAAGTGGATGAGATTGTTCTCAGTTCGATTCATGCACAGCAGGAAGGCGTCTCCGCCAAAGTGGGCGGTTCCGGGGTGGTGGTTAACAACCTTCGGGGTGTGGCACTGACCGGAGTAAACAATGTGACCATCACGGCGGGTGGGTCGATCGGGATAGATGTCGTCACGGCCACTGACACGGTCACGCTGAACAGTGGGGGCACACTCATCGACAACAATGCGCAACTGGTCAATATCACCGCACCGGTGGTGATGCTGACCGGATCCGATGGGATTGGACAACAACCTACCAGCGAGGGACTGGCTCTGGATGTTGCGACTGATGCGCTCTCGGGACTTACTGTTAACGGCGGCATTTTCCTTGTAAACAATCTGCCAGGGTCTTCGGATTTCGTGAGCATGATTGCCAACGGTGGTCATGATATTGAACTGTACAACATGCAGGGCACGCTGCGCATGGGTGAGGCGATCGCCAATGGGGGCGGAAATGTCACCATCGACGCGGGGGGTGGATCCATGACCGACGGCAACGGGGGCGCGGTCAACATTATCGGTGACAATGTAACGATTCTCAGCTCTTTCGATGTCGGGTCGGATCTGGATCCCATCGAAACGACGGCCAGTGCGCTGATGGTAGAACTGGTAGAGGATGGATCTGCTTTCCACATTGTGGAGTCCGATGGCCTGGGTGATATCTCAGCTACGGTCAACAATGGCGAAGTCAATCTAACTTTCGCGGGGGGTACTTTTGACTTCGACAGCGGAAACGGTCTCTTTACCTCCGCTGGGGCGAACAATATCTATTTTGAAAACTCCGGCGGGGATGTGGCCCTGGGCACGGTGACCGCCACGACGGAGGCGGAAATCCGCTCCTCCGGTGCCATTACCTACGACACGTCTCTGATTACGGCACAGGATTTGGTGCTGGGAGCCGAAACCGGGATAGGGGCTTCCGGCACGGAGATTCAGACTGCCGTGGATACCATGACAGCGGAGACCCAGAACGGGGGTATTTATGTCCGGGAGGATGACGATATCACCGCCACGGCTGTGGCCTCTGGAACCGGCGGCGAGGTCGATCTGGCCACCGGAAATGGCGGTGACCTTTTGGTCACCCGTATCAGTGCGGCAGGACAGGTCACACTTGATGCTGCAGGCGATCTTCTGGGCGGCCCGCAAACTGGCCCCGTTCGGGGCAGTAGTGCTACGCTGACTGCTGGAGGCGCGATCGGTACACCCGCCTCGGCGCTAACCACCAGAGTTGGCACTCTGGATGCCACGGCTAACGCTGGAGGGCTATTTGTGGAGAATACCGGAAACCTCACACTGAACACGGCTACAGCCACGGGCGCGGACTTGATGTTGCGTACAACCGGAACCCTGGATCTTGGCGTTTTGACTGCCGTTGGGCAGACGGTGACGTTGCACAGCGACGGCGCCATGACTGACGGCAATGGTGCTGCTCTGAATATAGACGCCGACCAACTCACGATCAGTAGTGGAGGTGGAATTGGTGGTTCGGGGGCGAACGAGGCCGTAGATATCGATGTGGCTTCGCTGACTGTACCCAGCACACAGGGAGCCGTGTATTTGAATCAGGTGGGGGGCGGAGATCTGGATCTCGTCTCGGCTGAAGTACGGGGATCCGATGCCCATTTTGTGCTGAACGCTCTTGGAAATATTCTTTTGGGATTGGTGGTGGCAGATGGGGATGATGTCAGCATTATCAGTGGAGGGGCAATCACCGATGCGAACGGAGCAGACCTGAACATACAGTCGGATACCCTGACCATCGAGGCTCCCGGCGGCATCGCGTTGGGGGATGCACTGGAAACCCAGGTAAATGAGCTCTCCTCTAAGGGGAATGCGGTCATTGCCAACAGCGGGGCTCTCGCCCTCACAGAGCAGTCGTTGGAGGGTGGTAGCAGTTCCTTTATTGCCGATAACATCACCATTCTGGATGTTGCCGACAATGTGGCGACGCTGTTGCCGGATGTGTCGCTTTCGCTGATCACACCGGATGGAAATATTGTCTTTCTCGACACCAGCGACACCATTGTTGCCTCAGGGACGGGAAGCGTTACCATCGACGCCGGATCCACCACGCCGGGTAGCGACGCAGTGGCGATCCTAGGGGACATCACGACGGACAACCAGAATATCACAGTGTCTGCCGATCTGCACATTACCATGGGTCTGTTCGATGCTGGCACCGGAGATGTCAGCGTGCACTCCAACAACGGCTTAATCCTGGACGGGAATGGTGCTACGCTGAACGTGATCGCCAACAATGTTTCTCTACGATCCTCCCTGCCTACTGAGCGCGAGGCACAATTGCACACTATCAACTCGATTGCGGATGCACATGCCGAAGAATCAGAAGCGGAGGCACTGGCGATCCTGCTTCAGGCCAATGAAGCTTCTGCGCAGGTTCTTGAATGGGAGGTCCTGACCCAGATCATGCTCAGGGATGAAGTAGAGGGTGAATTGGATGAGATCACTGCATTGGTGGATGACGTGACCGCTCAGGTGGCACCTCTGGCAACTGCCATAGAAGTGATGGAGCAGACGATCCAGTACATGACCTACGCGCAAGATATATTGAATGTGTCAGGGTCGATAGCGCAAGCCATTCCGATGACTGGGGATGGTGGACTGCTTGCCACCGCCGCAGCGTTTGGAACGGCAATTAATGTTGTGGGGAAAGCACTCTTTTACACCCAGCTCGCCTATGATGAGCTGGCCGGAAATCTTGCAGAGCTCGAGGTGGAACAGGCCGCTATTGCCGCGGAGTTGTATACCCATGAGCAGATGACCTACACCGTGATTGAAATCTTTAATGCGGCCAAGGAGGCACTGTCAATTAGTGAGGCCGGGCACGAAGCGGCGCTGGTTTCCAGTGCACAGGCTTGGCAGGTCGCCGACCAGGCTGTTCTGGCGGAGGATCAAAATAACGCACTGGGAACGTCGGGTCAGAATTTCGGGATTCAGGCCTCCGGTGATATCACTGCATTTGCTAATAACAGTGACATCTTTATGGAGCTGGATGGCGGAGGGACTCTGGCTGATGTAACGGCCACGAATCCGGATAATGATGCGAGGGTTATTGTGGAGAGCGACTCGGATATTCACGTTAAAGGAACTGTTTCCGGCCAGAGTCTGGTTCGTCTGGAGACGACCGGCGGCGCCGTTATCAACGACGGGGGGCTGGTTAGGGCATCTGATTTTCTTGCCCTGACCGCAACTGGAGCGGGGATCGATGGTACTGCCAGCGGCGGTCTAGCTTCTTCTGTAGATTTGTTTGCTGCAGAGGGAGGCTCCGGACAGATTCTCTTGGTAAATGACAAGGCATTGATCATTGGTGCGGTGGACGGTGTGAATGGACTCACGGCGGACGGGCGCATCGCGGTGGAAGCCACAAGTCCATTAACCGTGAGTCAGGATGTCACCTCGCAGGCGGATGTGGATCTGGTTGCCGGAGATGATAATGCCCAGGATGTGGATCATCTCACTGTTGAGAACGGCGTTTCGGTTTCTGGTAACGGAACCGTAAGATTAACTTCTGGTGACGACACCCGGCTGGAGAGCGGCAGTACTGTAGCAGGTGGCGATGTGTATATTGTCGCAGACAACGACGGGAATGCGGACGGCTTAACAGGCAAAGTTGTGGCTGATGGTGAAATTACAGCTTCGCTCGTAGATATCACAGGCGGGGCCCTGGAGCAGGGCGGAAACATTGAAAGTACCGGCGCGGTGGATATCGATATGACGGGCAATATAACGCAGTCTGGAGATATCAAGGGAACTGCGGTCACTGTAGATGGCGCAGACATTGTGCAGAGCGGGGACACAGAGGGTACCAGTGTTGCACTGACGGGCGATAGTCTGAACCAGAGCGGAAACATTGAAAGTACCGGCGCGGTGGATATCGATATGACGGGCAATATAAC
>CAYXEW010000024.1:0-4116 GCA_964464115.1 uncultured Verrucomicrobiota bacterium | reverse complement strand
GCGGAAACATTGAAAGTACCGGCGCGGTGGATATCGATATGACGGGCAATATAACGCAGTCTGGAGATATCAAGGGAACTGCGGTCACTGTAGATGGCGCAGACATTGTGCAGAGCGGGGACACAGAGGGTACCAGTGTTGCACTGACGGGCGATAGTCTGAACCAGATCGGAAATATTGTGAGTACCGGCGCAGTGACCATCGATACCACGGAAGAAGTGATCCAGTCCGGAAACGTTACGGCCGCCAGCGTGGATATCGATGCGGATGGATTTGATCATAGCGGTACCATTGTGAGTACCGGTCCGGTTACAATTAACACCATCTCTACAGGTGCTTCAGTGGTGGACGGGATAAAGCTGAGCGATATTCAGGCTGCTGGTCAGACGGTGATTCTTTCCGCCTCCGGAACCCCTACGGCATCGATTATCGACAACAATGGAACGGATCGCAATATTCTGGCGGCCAATCTGGCAATGACTGCTACCGACGGCGTGGGTGCGAGTGCTGACAAGATAGAGACGGAAGTGACCGCCCTAGCTACGGATGGTGGGACCGGAGGGGTTTACCTGGACAACACGGGGAATCTTACTCTACAGAGTGTAGGTGGGGTCAACTTGTTGACTGCCGCAGGGGGCGAAATTGATGTCACGACCTCTGGCAATTTACTCATCTCCGATGGGTTTGTGCAAGGTGCCGGGCTGGATGTGTCATTGACATCGACCGGCGGCAGTGTTCTCGAAACCGCTCCCGGTGTTGCAGCCGATGTAGTGGGCGACACGATCAATCTCACGGCTCTGGGGGCTGGAGGAACAATTGGCACCGCTGTTGAAAGGCTGGAGATTGACGCCACCACTCTGAATGCCCTGACCGACGGCGGAAGTATTTATCTGGAAGATACCGCGGGCGGACTCGCGGTAGGGTCGGTATCAACCAAGGACTTTGCCGGAAACAGTGTGGTCGACCTATTGGTGACCGGAGGAGATCTACTAGAGGCCGGGGATGATACGGATGCCGACATTCTGGGGGAAACCATCCGACTGAACCTAACCGGACTGGACAATACAATAGGAGCTTCGGCATCGGATCGACTTGAAATCGACGCCGCATTCCTGGATGTCACCTCAAATGAGGGAGGTGTTTATCTGGAGGACACAGCAAACGGTGTGGCCGTTGTTTCCATTAATACCGGTCCGCTGGGCGGTAGTGCGAGCACGGTGGATCTTGCCACCCGCGCAGGGGGGGCAATCACCGATGCCGCGGATGACGACGCGGGCATACCGGGAACCGATATTATCGCGGAACATATTCTGCTGTCTGTGGTAGGAGGAGCCGGAAATGTTGGAGCGGATGTCAGCCATCGTCTTGAGATCGATGCCAACCTGCTGGACGTAACCACAGAGGAAGGTAGTGTCTTTCTGGACGACCGCGCCGGAGGGATTACCCTTGGGGCATTGGATACCGGTGTGACGGGGGGATCTGATAGTACCATTGATCTGGTGACTCGTGCAGGGGGATCCATTACGGATGCCGCAAATGACGATACCACCACGGTTGACGTGGATCTGCGGGCGGAAAACCTGGTGCTGACTGTAACCGGTGGTGCTGGAACCGTAGGCGTGGGAGCAGGATCTCGGGTGGAAATTGATGCCGATGTTCTGGATGTGACCACTGAAGAGGGGGATGTATACCTCGATGCACGGGGTGACGGCGTGGCGCTAGGACTGATTGAAACCGGACCATTGGGGGGCGCGGCCACCACGGTGGATCTGATTGCCAAAGAAGGCGGCGATATTCTGGATGCCGCTGATGACGACGCCACAACGCAAGACATCGATATCCGGGCCGAACAGATTACCCTCGCTGTTTCTGGTGGAACCGGCTCCATCGGCTTGAATAATACCCGTCGGGTGGAAATCGACGCGGATCAACTCGATGTGACCACCGAGGAGGGAAGTGTCTTCCTCAACGACCGCGTGGGCGGGGTGGCGCTGGGCATGCTGGATACCGGTGCACTGGGCGGTAGCTATAGTACTGTTGACCTGCTTTCCAGCGGGGGCGGATCCATTACCGATGCTAGTTCCGGCGACTCTGGAGTGGCAGGAAACGATGTTGTGGCTGAGCATATTCTACTCACAGTCACAGGCGGAACGGGTAGCATCGGCCTGCCGGGAGAACCTCTGGAGCTGGATTCCCAATTGCTTGACCTCAGCACAGAGGGTGGAAATCTTTATGTGGAAGAAACTGCAGGCGGTACCGCAATCGGACAACTCTCCACCGGAGGTGGTCCGGGAACGGAGATTAATTTGACTTCGAGTGGAGACATTCTGGCTGGCAGCCCCAACGACGGTCAGGCGGATATGATTGCGGAAGCCCTAAATCTGGAGATCACGGGTAACTCTGGCTCCGTAGGGGGCGCCGGAGCTGCTCTGGAAGTTCTTGCCGATTATCTAGATGTGTTGACGGGCGGGGGAGATGTATATCTAACCGATTTGTCCGGTGGAATTCAGGTGGATAGAGTCAGCACTACAGGAAAAGATGGCAGTGTCATCAGCCTTAGTGCCTTGGGTGGATCCATTACTGAAAAAGGTTCCGATGCCGCAGCGGATCTGATTTCTGATCTCCTGTTTCTGAATGCCAGCGGTGGAGGTAGCACCATCGGCGCCTCCGGCAACGAGCTGGAACTGCTAGTGGATGTACTCCGGGATGTAAAAACCGATGGTGGCAATATATATCTGCATGATCTCGCCGGGGGCGTCGCGGTAGGACGCCTGTCCACCGGAAGTTCCTCGGGCGGGCGGATTGAACTGACGGCCAGCAACGGAGCCATTACCGATACCGGCGGGAACGATCCAGATGTGATTACAGGATCGGTCGTTTTACGCTCCACCGGTTCTGGAAACGGCATCGGCCGTTCCGGAGACAGCCTTGACCTCGATGTGACCTACCTCAGCGCCTTCACCGGCGGTGGGAGTATTTATCTCACAGACCTTGAGGATGATGTCTACATCGACGAGATAACCACGGGAGGCGCTCGTGGTAGCGTTGTTGATCTAGAGCAACGTAGCGGTAGCATCTTGGAGGCTCTACCCGGGGATACTGGGATTGATATCTTCGCTGACACAATCATTCTGACCGTGTATGGGGATAACAACTCCACCGGAACCAAGGAAAACCCCATTGAGATTTCAGCCAATTCAATCACGACTAAAGGTGGGGGCCGAACATTTGTAGTGGGACCGGATGGCAACCTGATGGTTGTCCGTGCTGGTGACGATAGCACGGGACTGATTCTGGTGAATGGACGGGTTGTTGGGGGTGCAGATATAAGGCTGTATACTCAGGCTATTGCAGCTCTGAGACCCTATGAGTTGTTAAAGCGCTTCTTGCCTTCTGTAATTGATTTTCCGGATGCTGGGGAGTTGATTCTTGCCCCAATTAACAATTAACGGTTTGCGTTCAATCGGGAATAATCGGTGCAGAGACGCTATAGTGACTCATTGTTCCACAAGCAGAAATACACCCAATGGCACAACAAGCGGCGTGGCTGCAAGGGCACGCTCTGGGAGGAACTATTCAAGAGCATCATAATCCAGACTGACCGTGCCCGCGAGGGCCAATGGGATAATGCGCTTTTGACCATGGCTGCCTACATCGACCTGAATGCCGTACATGCCGGGATCGTTGTTGACCCGAAGGACTACCGCTATTGTTGCTATGGCGAGGCCCGCGGCCTCGCGGGCCGGTTCTGTGTGCGGAAGCCGGGGCCGGCGTCCCAATAAATGAAAGAGTGCAAGATTCTTTGGTTGACCTCTTTTTCAGGTAATTGGTGGTGTCAAAGCGCTGGGTGAAAAGCGGTGATTTGAATCACCGCTTTGGTGGGAGCAGAGCGACGGGGCACAGTATTTCAATGTGATAAATGACCCACGGATGGCAGGGCCGTCCCACGGATGGGGAAATATTTATGAACAATGCAAGAGCTGTTTATCGATTATCGAGGCGTGAGCCCTATTGTATTTTGTTGCAATGTGCGGGCTGACCCTTTAAACGGAGCGACGGGGCTGTAACAGTTTAGCTGGTATTGACATTGGTTTGCTCAATTAATTTCACATTGTT
>CAYXEW010000023.1:0-30249 GCA_964464115.1 uncultured Verrucomicrobiota bacterium | reverse complement strand
GCGTGGTATTCGGGTTGGCGGGAAGACGTGTTGCCCGCAGACGAATAGCTGCATTGGGGGGAGCGTAGCGACGGGGCTCAGTATTTCAATGTGATAAATGACCCACGGATGGCAGGGCCGTCCCACGGATGGGGGTAACAGTTCGCGCCGCTATTTTTGACCAGAGATGCGCTCAAAATACCAGCTAAACTGTTACCTTTTCCTTTTCCTTTTCTAACGAGGGTGCGCGGTCAGCGTTCTGATTTGCGCTCCTTTCTTGTTGCAAAATTCGCGATTCGCGAATACAGTATGCGTATGAACTTGAAACCGCAGGATATTGTCGTCGTGCTCAAGCTGCTCGTGTCGGACAAGGAAACGAGCTACTCCGCCCTTGCCTATAAGCTATCCATGAGCCCGTCCGAGGTGCATGCGGCTGTCAAGCGTGCCGCTGCAGCAGGCCTAATAGACGATTCCACGAAGGAGGTGAAACGGAAGCCGCTATTGGAGTTCCTGATTCATGGTCTCAAGTACGCCTTCCCTCCGACGAGAGGAAGCATAACGAGAGGTCTACCCACCGCACATGCAGCACCGCCCCTTTCAGACCGGCTGTTCGGCAAGGACGACCTGCCCCCCGTGTGGCCGTGCGCAGACGGCACCGTTCGCGGCCACGAGTTCAAGCCGCTCTACCGATGCGTTCCGGCTGCCGCTCGTGAAGACGCCAGCCTATATGAACTCCTTGTGTTGGTGGATGCGGTACGCGGTGGGAGAGCACGCGAAAGGAAGCTGGCCGAGGACGAACTCAGGAAGAGATTGGAGTCAAGATGAGACTGGTGAATATCGAATCAGTGGCGCACGTTGCCGAGAAGTTGCAGGCACTCGAAGAGCAGTTTGCTTTCCTCGGCGGTGCAGTCCTTCCTTTGCTTCTAGACGATACGTCCATAGTCATAGTGCGGCCAACCAAGGACGTTGACGTGATTGTGGAGGTGTTGACGCGTTTGGAATACAGCAAGCTTGAGGCGCGGCTACGAGCAAGCGGCTTCAAACATGACATGACCCAGGGTGCTCCGAAGTGTCGGTGGATTGTTGATGGCATCATGGTCGATATCATGGCTGCAAGCGGGGAGGCGAGCGACTGGCCGTCAAAGTGGTTCCCCGAGGCACTTGCGCACGCACTGCCTATCGAGCTATCGGCGAGCTGTACAGCAAACGTCGTCACAGCTCCTTTCTTCATCGCAACCAAACTTGAGGCGTTCTTTGACCGGGGAGAACGCGACTACTACGGGAGCCACGACCTAGAAGACATCCTCACCGTACTTGATGGCAGGGCGGCGGTGTTGCAGGAGATCGCGCAGAGCCCTGGTGCATTGAAGCACTACCTTGCCGATCAGTTCACGGCTTTGGTCTCAGAGCTGGACTTCATCCAATGCCTTTCCGGCCATATCCCACCGGATTCCGCGAGCCAGGAACGCGTGCCCATCTTGCTGAAAGCCATCCATGAAATCACGCACATGCAGGAGGAAAAGCCATGAAGTTCTTCATCTACGCCCGGAAGTCAACGGACGATGAGGGCCGACAGGTTCTGTCCATTGACTCGTAGCTTGACGAACTCCGGGGTAACAGTTTAGCTGGTATTTTGAGCGCATCTCTGGTCAAAAATGGCGGCGCGAACTGTTGGGGGAGCTCCTGTCAGTAAAGCACTCAATACCGCAAAAAGGGTCAGCCTGTGATGTATGCAGAAATAACTTGAATGCTTTTGCATATGTAAAAGGAGTCACGTCTCACGTCTCGATAATCGATAAATGAGTTGACAGGAGTTGTGAGAGTGTAAGGTTATGATCCTGTGTAGTGTGAAAAGTAAGACCACAACTACACACATCACAGGCTGACCCCTTTTCCAGATTAAGGACCGCTTTTACGGCCCAACGTTTGAATACGAGCGGCAGAGTTTTCCGTCCGGGCACACTACGGCTTCCTTTGCCAGTGCGGTGGCACTGGCGGTCGCATATCCGCCCGCGGCTGTTTTGACGATTCCAAGCGCCAGCGGCGTGATGTGGTCTTCTCTGTATAATCGCAATCATTATCCTACCGACATCTTCATAGGCTGGGCCCTGGGGTCTGCTTTTGGCGTGGTATTCGGGTTGGCGGGAAGACGTGTTGCCCGCAGACGAATAGCTGCATTACAGGGACACCGCTTGTAACGGCCCGCGAGGCTGCGGGCGCTCCCAGTGATCCAGAGTGATGTGTTCGACGGGGATTCAGTCTTCAAATTGGCGGAGGGAGAGGGATTCGAACCCCCGGTGCCTTTCGGCACGCCGGTTTTCAAGACCGGTGCTATCGTCCGCTCAGCCATCCCTCCACAAGGTAGAGAACATAATTATGATACATCGTTAAACCAAGGTTTTTTTGCGTGAATCCGCGATGCTGAACATATGAGTGCTTTTTTGTAGCGAGTTCTGAAACAGTCCAGCGCATAATGAATGCAGGTTTATTCTTGTGGATTTTATCATTTAAGGTAGATTTTCTGCACTATAGGTTTAGTGATGATAAGCATTCAAACAGTGACAATTAAAAGAATGGCGGGTTTCTAAGCTGGTTAGCTTCGATTCGACCGCCCCGCTTTAAGCGGGGTTTTTTATTGCAGAGGTGTAGATGTTGATATGAAAGTGGTACATGTCGGAGTGATAGGTTTTGGTACGGTGGGTGCCGGCGTTGTGGAGACGCTTCTGACGAATGGCGCGCTTATTTCAGACAGACTGGGGATTCATCTGAATCTGAAAAAAGTGGCTGATTTGGATATTGAGAGCGATCGTGGTTTTAAGGTGCCGGAGGGCTTGCTGACAACGGATGCTATGAGCGTTGTTGCTGACCCGGATATTCAGGTCATTGTCGAGTTGGTCGGGGGTGTGGGGTTTGCCAAGGAAATCACGCTGCAAGCTCTCTCGCTGGGGAAGTCAGTTGTTACCGCAAACAAGGCCCTTTTGGCGGAGTGCGGAGAGGAAATTTACGCAGCCGTTTCTCGCCACCGGGCGGACCTTTTTTACGAGGCCAGCGTCGGCGGCGGTATACCTGTCATACGCTCTCTTCGGGAAGGGTTGATCAGTAACCATATTGAAGCGGTTTACGGTATTTTGAACGGTACCTGCAATTATATTCTGACGCGTATGGAAGAGGAGGGCCTGCCTTTTGATCAAGTCCTGGATGAGGCTCAGAAGCAGGGGTACGCAGAGGCGGATCCCGGTCTGGACATCGATGGTTTGGACACCGCTCACAAAGCGGCCATTCTCGCTTCGCTCGCTTACGGTTTTCCCGTTAAGATGGAGGATATAAAAACGGAGGGCATTAGGGCCATCCGCCGGCATGATATCGCTTTTGCGCGCAAGCTGGGGTACAGCATAAAGTTACTCGCGATCATCAAGCGAAGAGGGGGGGCTGTCGAGGTCAGCGTGGGGCCGGCGCTGGTTCCCGAAGAACATATGCTTTCCTCGGTCAAAGGAGTTTTTAACGCGGTGCTCATTCAGGGAGATATTGTCGGGGACACGCTCTGTTACGGCCGCGGTGCGGGCCGCGGGCCCACCGCCAGTGCCGTCGTGGCCGATATCGCGGAGGCTGCACGAAATGTGGTGACCGACAGCGCGTACCGGATTCCGGCTTTCGTGCCGCACGATCATTATGAAAAATGTTGTGACCCTGCCGATATGCGGGTGCGTTATTATATTCGAATGACGTTGAAAAATGAAACCGGTGTGTTGGCGAAAGTCGCCGAACTGCTCGGTTCCAATGGAATCAGCATTGCGTCCCTGATACAAAATGAATCCACGGAATCCGGCGTGTTTCTGCCGGCCGTTATCCTCACGCAGATGGCAGAAGAGCGATCGTTCGAGAAGGCTCTGAAAGAGATTGCAGCGTTGGATGTGGTCGGCGAGGAACTGGTGCGCATTCGTATCGAATCCTGCGAGGTGTAATCAATGGCTCTATTAGTTCAAAAATACGGTGGGAGCTCTGTAGCCGATGTCGAATGTATGAAGCGGGTGGCCGAGCGCGTTTATGCATCCCGGAAGGAAGGGAATGATGTCGTCGTAGTGGTGAGCGCGATGGGCAAAACGACGGATAATCTCATCCAGCTAGCCAAGGCGGTCCATGCATCGCCCGTTGATCGCGAGATGGATATGCTCTTGTCTACCGGTGAACAGATATCGGTAGCCGTGCTGGCTATGGCCTTACACGCTCTGGGGGCCGATGCGGTGTCAATGACGGGCCCCCAGGCAGGTATTTTCACGGATCACTCACATGCGAAGGCTAAGATTCTGGATATCCGCCCACAGCGGATTTTTGAATCAGTGAAGGCTGGTCGCATCGTAATCGTCGCCGGGTTCCAGGGGCTGTCGCCGTCGGCTGATATTGCCACGTTGGGTCGCGGGGGGTCCGACACCTCCGCAGTGGCGCTGGCGGCGGCATTAAAGGCGGACCGCTGTCAGATTTTTACGGATGTGGACGGCGTCTATACAACAGATCCACGCATTGTTCCTGAAGCTCGAAAACTCGATGAGATAGCGTATGACGAGATGCTGGAGCTAGCCAGTTTGGGGGCGAAAGTGCTGCAATCGCGTTCGGTTGAATTTGCTAAAAAATATAATGTCCAACTGGAAGTGTTATCCAGTTTTAACCAGAATCCTGGAACCGTTGTAAAGAGCGAGGTGCATGATATGGAAGAAGTAGTCGTAAGAGGTGTGGCAGCAGACAAAGGCCAGGCTAAAGTGACCTTAATCAGTGTAGTGGATGAGCCCGGCGTGGCGTGCCAGGTGTTTCGAGAGCTGGCTGCCGCCAATATTAATGTGGATATGATTGTGCAGAATACGAGCCATGCCGGATATACGGATATTTCCTTTACGGTTCCGATAATGGATCTGGATGTGACCCGCAAGACCATGAACGAGCTTGTAAAACAGGTCGACTGTAAAGAAGTTACCTATGACGAGAATATTGCCAAGGTGAGCATAGTGGGGGTGGGGATGAAATCTCATTCCGGTATCGCCTATAAGATGTTTTCTTTCCTGGCAGAGCGCAACATCAACTTGGAGATGATATCGACATCCGAAATAAAAGTGTCAGTTGTTATCAAAGAAGAATTCGCTGATGAGGCGGTGCGCGTACTGCACGATGCCTTTGAACTGGCGGGTTAAGCGCCTGTCGATAGAACCACAGATGGATACAGATATTTTCACCATGATGATTTGATGAAAGAGATGAAAAAATGAAAAGAATAGCCATATATGATACGACGTTGCGCGACGGTGCACAGGGCGAAGGGGTCTCATTTTCCGGCCCTGGAAAAATCAGGATTGCCAAACGACTGGATGAATTTGGAGTGGATTACATCGAGGGCGGATTCGCCGCATCCAATCCGAAGGACATGGCATTCTTTCACGATATCAAAAAAGAAAAACTGAAGCATGCCAAAATCTGCGCCTTCGGCAGCACGCGCAGGGCCAATGTTCCGGTGGCCGAGGATAAAGGGACAGCGGCGCTGCTTGAAGCGGATACGCAGGTTTGCACTATTTTCGGCAAGAGCTGGCGCCTTCATGTAGAGAAGGTGCTCAAGACTACCGTTGACGAAAATCTGAACATGATCGAGGATACGGTCCGCTATTTAAAAGAGAACGGCAAGGAAGTCATTTATGACGCCGAGCATTTTTTTGATGGATACAAGGATGATGCTGCGTACGCGCTGCAGACCTTGCAGGCTGCTGAACGGGGCGGGGCGGATATGCTCGTTCTCTGCGATACGAATGGGGGGGCACTGCCAGGTGAAGTGAGCGAGATCGTCAGCCATCTGTCGCAGCAACTCAGCACTCCACTGGGTATCCATACGCACAATGATGCTGAACTCGGTGTAGCCAACACATTGGCAGCCATCCAAGCCGGGGCCCTTCATGTCCAGGGAACTATCAACGGCTTCGGAGAACGCTGTGGCAATGCCAACCTGTGTTCCATTGTGCCTGCACTGAAGCTGAAAATGGGCTTGGAGTGTCTGCATGATCAATCGCTGCAGCAATTGAAGCAGGTGTCGGCATTTGTGAATGAACTGGCCAATATGCGGCCGAATAAAAAGGCTGCCTATGTAGGTGAGAGCGCTTTTGCACACAAGGCCGGCATGCATGTGGACGGCGTCCGCAAAGTCAGTCGCAGTTTTGAACACATTGATCCCGAGTTAGTCGGAAACAATCGCCGTATTTTGATATCGGAGCTCTCGGGGGCGAGCAATGTCTTCTTAAAGGCTGTTGAAATGGGACTCAACGTTGACAAATCTTCTCCGGAAGTGAGAGAAGTTCTCAAAGAGCTCGAGCGCCTGGAAAAAGAAGGTTATGAATACGAGGCCGCCGAGGCCTCTTTTAAGATGCTGGTCAAAAAGGTGATCGAGTCACACCAGCCGTTTTTTAATTTGGAGGGCTTCCGCGTGATTGTGGAGAAGCGCAGCCCCGAAACACCATGTATATCAGAAGCCACTGTCAAAGTCAGTGTCGGTGAGAACAGGCAATTGACGGTGGGTGAAGGTGATGGACCGGTCGATGCGCTCAACGACGCATTGCGCAAGGCGCTCATCCACTTCTTCCCGGCCATTGAAAAGGTTGCGCTGACGGACTATCGCGTTCGCATTCTTGATCCGGAGGAACATACGGCCGCCAAAACCCGCGTTATGATCGAGTCGACGGACGGTGAGGAAACATGGAATACGGTCGGCGTATCACACAATATTATCGAGGCCTCATGGGAAGCGCTGGTCGACAGTGTTGAATACAAACTCTTTATGGATGAAAAAAAGGAAGGCGCGTCATGAGTGAGCTTCCCAAGCATTATGATCCCGCTGTTGTTGAAAACAAGTGGTACGAGTGGTGGATGGAAAAGGGGCTGTTTCACGGTGATTCCCGGGAGGGGGGGGAGCCCTACTGTATTGTCATCCCACCCCCGAATGTGACCGGCATACTGCACATGGGGCACGCCCTGAATAACACCATCCAGGACATACTCGTTCGCTGGCATAAGATGCAGGGTCGCAATGTTGTTTGGGTACCCGGCACCGACCATGCTGGGATTGCAACGCAGAATGTGGTTGAGAGGCATCTCAAAAAAGAGGGAAAGACCCGCGATGATCTGGGCCGCGAGGCCTTCATTGATCGCGTATGGGAATGGCGGGAAGAGTATGGCGGCACGATTATCAACCAGCTTAAAAAGCTGGGGGCGGCCTGTGACTGGGAGCGCGAACGTTTCACCATGGATGAGGGCCTGAGCGATGCGGTAGAAGAAGTCTTCATACGGCTTTATGAAAAGGGACTCATTTATAAAGGGAACTACATCATTAACTGGTGCCCCCGCTGTCATACAGCGCTCTCCGATGAAGAAAGTGAACATCAGGATACACAGGGAAGGCTGTATTATCTGAAGTATCCGCTGAAAGACTCTTCCTCCTTTATTACAGTGGCGACGACCCGTCCAGAAACGATGCTCGGGGATGTGGCGGTTGCCGTCAATCCTGAGGATCCACGCTATAGTGAGTGGGTTGGCCAATCCCTGGTGCTGCCCGTTTTGCAGCGGGAGATACCGGTGGTAGCCGATGAGTTTGTCGATCCTGCGTTTGGTACGGGGGCGGTCAAGGTGACTCCGGCGCACGATCCCAATGACTTTGAAATCGGCCTGCGGCATGAGCTGGAGCCGATCAATGTGATGCACCACGACGGCACGATGAACGAGATGTCCGGCCCGTATCAGGGGATGGATCGCTTTGACTGTCGTAAAAAACTAATGGCCGATCTGGAAGAGCAGGGTCTGGTAGAGAAAACAGAAGAGCACAGCCATGCAGTCGGGCACTGCTACCGGTGTGATACCATCGTGGAGCCGCGCCTTTCCCCGCAATGGTTCGTCAGGATGAAACCCCTCGCGGAACCGGCCATTGAGGCTGTGAAAGATGGCCGCATTAGGTTTGTCCCCGATCGGTGGACGAATACGTATATGCAATGGATGGAAAACATACGCGACTGGTGTATCTCACGGCAAATCTGGTGGGGGCACCGCATTCCCGTATTCTACTGTAAGGCGTGTGGTCACGAATGGGCCGTAAAGGGGCGTCCTGCATCATGTGCCGCCTGTGGTTCTGATGAACTATATCAGGATAAGGATGTGTTGGATACCTGGTTTTCTTCGTGGTTATGGCCTTTCAGTGTGTATGGATGGCCGAATCAAAATGAGGATCTACATTTTTACTATCCCACCCAGACACTGGTGACGGCTTCAGAAATCATTTTTTTCTGGGTGGCGCGCATGATTATGTCGGGTATCGAGTTCATGGGAGATATTCCATTCAGTGAAGTCTATATTCACGGGACGGTGCGTGATGAGCAGGGGCGCAAGATGAGCAAGAGCCTCGGAAACTCCATCGATCCACTCACGATTATTGACCAATACAGCGCCGATGCACTTCGTTTCAGTCTGATGATGATTACGGCGACCGGTCAGGATGTCTTTCTCTCCGATGACAAGTTTGAAATTGGCCGTAATTTCGGAACTAAAATCTGGAATGCAGCCCGTTTTATGCAAATGCACTCTGCGCAATACCGGGGCGATGTTTCAAAGCCCGCTCTGGATGCCGCGCTGCTGACGCCCGATGACAAGCACCTCCTGGCAACCATGAATAAAGCCGCAGAAGAATGCGGCCAACATTTGGAGCGCTTCCGGTTTAACGATGCGGCACAAGTGTTGTACGAGTTCACGTGGCATCAGTACTGTGACTGGTACATTGAGTATGCCAAACACGCGCTCAACGGCGATGAAGCACAACGCCGCGACCAAGTGCTCGAAATCATGCATTACGTCTTTTCCAATATCCTGCGGCTGTTGCACCCGTTTATGCCTTTTCTCACCGAGGAGCTCTGGCATGGGTTGGGGTATACGGGGCTTTCCGAGAGTATCATGACGGCGCCATGGCCGGCTGACTGTGCCGATCAACTACGGCAATGGGGTGTCACAGACGAAGATGTGCATTACGTTGAATCCAAGCATGAATTGATCCGTACCGCCCGAACCTTAATGGCGGATTACTCGATTGTACCCAAATTCAACATAACCTTTATTATCAAACCGGATGACCTGGAGCTTAAGGATAGGCTGGAGGAAGATATGCCTTCAGTGGTAGCCCTGATAAGAGCTGAACGGCTGGACATAAAGCCCTCCTATGAGCCGGACAGGGCCATGCCCAGCGCGGTCTGTTCTATGGGCAGTGTGTTCATGCCGGTTGAGGGTGTCATCGATGTGGAGGAGGAGCTGACCAGACTGGAAGGTCAAGCTTCCAAATTGAAAGAGGAACTGGGGCGTATCGTCAAAAAGCTCAGTAATGAGCAGTATATCAAGAAAGCACCGGCAGAAGTGGTGGAGGGTACCCGGCTCCGTCACGAAAGCCTGAAAGAAGAACTTCGCCGGTTGGCGGGGTTGACGGCGGCACTGCGGGATTCGGCCTCCGGTTGATGTAAAAAGAAATGTAGAGTCAGGCTTGACTTCACGCACTGTGGTTTTTACTGTCATACGCTTTCGCCAACGTGAAAAGAGGGCGTTATACACAGTGCGTGTGGAGCTTTTGGGGGCGGAGTCTGCCCGATGGTGTAATGGTAGCACACGGCCCTTTGGAGGCCAGAGTCAAGGTTCGAATCCTTGTCGGGCAACCATAAGTGAAGATAATGGATACGAATTTGAAAATATTCACAGGTACAGCACACAGAGAACTAGCTGAACGTATTGCAGAATATATCGGTCAGCCTCTCGGGGAAGTGTTGATCAGCCGTTTTCCGGATGGCGAGATTTTTGTTAAAATCGTCGATAACATCAGGGGAAAAGATGTTTTTATGGTGCAACCCATCTGCGGCAACCCCGGTGAAGCTCTGATGGAATTGCTGATCATGATGGATGCGGCCCGCCGTGCATCCGCCTCCCGTATCACGGCCGTACTTCCCTATTACGGGTATGCAAGACAGGATCGCAAAGACCAGCCCCGCGTCCCGATCACGGCCAAACTCGTGGCCAACCTGCTGATAGCGGCCGGCACCAACCGGATCCTTACGCTGGATCTGCACGCCCAGCAGATACAGGGCTTTTTCGATATACCCGTCGATCATCTCTATGCGGCTCCGGTGATTGTTAAATACCTGAGGGAATTGAAACTGGAAAAACCGGTGGTGGTCTCGCCGGATCCGGGCGGTCTTAAAATGGCCTACGCCTACTCAACGATGCTTTCATCCGGCCTGGCGATTGTGGCAAAACAGCGTAAAACGGCCTACGAAGTCGATGCGATGAACCTGGTCGGCGATGTCGAGGGGTGTGACGCACTGCTGGTCGATGATTTAACATCGACAGCGGGCACGCTTTGTGCTGCTGCAAAGCTTCTGAAAGAAGGGGGAGCGCGCACCATACGGGCGGCTGTGAGCCACAGTCTGCTCCTGCCTAAAAGTATTGAACGACTGAAGAATTCATCGATTGAAGAATTGATAACGACAGATACGGTGCCGCAAAAACAGTGGGATTTCCCCATCCGGGTACTTTCCATTGCGGAATTGATGGGGGAATCCATTATGCGCATCCATAATAATCAGTCGATATCATCTCTGTTTAAGGTTTGAGAACAGGAAACGAGGAACAGCAATGAGTGATACAATTAGAATAGAGGCTGAGACGAGACCGGGGCGCGGTAAAGGGGCTGCGCGTTCACTGAGAGTTGACGGCAAAACACCTGCTGTCGTCTACGGTGGTGGCCGAGAGGCAAAGAGTATTCAGATTCAGACCCATGCATTTGAACAGTTACTGCGTCATCATGCCAGTGAGCATCTGCTTATGGAGCTCAGCGTTGACGGGGAAGATATTCTTCATGTACTGTTGAAAGATGTGCAGCATAACAATGTAACCGGTGCTATTATCCACATCGATTTTCAGGAAATATCCCTGAAAGATAAAATACATGTCGAACTGCCTCTGGTGTTGACGGGTGAAGCCAATGGCGTCAAGAATAGCGGCGGTGTGCTGGAGCACCTGTTGCGTGAAATTGAAGTCGAATGTCTTCCCAATGATATGTTGGAGGAATTGGAGGTTGATATTTCAGCTCTTGAAATGGGCGAGAGCCTCCTCGTAAAGGATATACCGGTGGATCGCGCGAAAATGACAGTGCTTTCTGATCCCGATCTGGCCATTGCAGCGGTGGCGGCGCCGAGAACGGAGACTGAAGAGAGCGAAGAGGAAGAAGTGACTGATGGTTCAACACCTGCTGAACCGGAAGTGATAAAAGAAAAGAAACCGGATGAAGATGCCTAGCTGGTATTGATGGGATTGCGTTCATGAAGCTTATTGCCGGTCTTGGGAATCCCGGTAAAAAATACCGGCTGACGCGGCACACTATTGGATTCCGTATTGTAGAGAAGTTGGTGGCTGATGCGGGGAAACGCTTTCGCTCGGCGTGGTTGATGAGTATGGATTACAGCCGCATCGCGGTAACAGATGAGCCGGTTATGGTTGTGAAGCCCATGACCTATATGAACCGCAGTGGTACGGTTATTGGGCGTTTGAAGGATAAATACAGAGTTTCGCTGGACGATGTGCTGATTATTTATGATGATGTGGCGTTGCCGTTTGGAAAGATTCGGTTGAGGGCTCAGGGCAGCGCCGGTGGGCACAATGGTTTGCAGTCTGTCATTGACGCACTGGAATCAAAGGCGTTCAGCCGTCTTCGATTTGGTGTAGGTGCTGCCGATTCGGGGGCATCGATGATAGACTATGTGCTCTCTCCTTTCACAGAGGAAGAAGAGCAGTTGATGGATGAGCAGATTGCGGTATCTGTTGATGCCGTCGAGAGCTGGCTCCGGGATGGGGCGGAAAAGACAATGAATTTGTACAATAATTGAGATAAGTGAGGAGTAGAGCATTGAACAGTTACGAAGGTATGTATATTTTTCCTGCATCATTGAATGATGAAGGTCTGGATAACGCCGTAAAGGGTGTGCGCGAGGATATTGAAAAACTGGGCGGGACGATTGAAAACTTTGCCCGCATGGGTAAACGTTCTTTTTCGCGCGAGATGAAAAAGCAGAGCGAAGGTCACTATGTCGTATTTACCTTCAGTCTGGACGGCGACAAGATTGATGATTTACAGAGCCGTAACAAACTCAGTGATAATGTGTTCAGGGCTCAGCTCGTTAAAGCACCGAAAATAGTTTCGCCCGAATCCGAAGAGGAGGCATAAATGGCAGGCTTAAATAAAGTGATTATAATGGGAAGGCTTACACGTGACCCCGAGTTGCGCTATATTCCCAGCGGTACAGCCGTAGCCGATCTGGGGGTGGCCCTGAATGAGCGTTACCGCGATAAGAAAACAAACGAATTAAAAGAAATCGTTACCTTTGTCGACGTAGCGATATGGGCTCGTCAGGCAGAGACTGCTGCGGAATATCTGTCGAAGGGGTCGAACGTCTTTATAGAAGGCCGATTGCAGATGGATGAGTGGGAGACAAAGGATGGAAATAAGCGCTCAAAATTGCGTATTCGTGCCGATAACGTACAGTTTTTAGACAGTCCGCGTCGCTCTGAGATGGCTGACACGGCAGATTCAGTCAGCAGTCCGGAGCAAGCGAATACTGCAGCGCCCGAATCAGATCCCGATGATATTCCATTTTAAACAGTAGATAATAACACAGTTAGGAGTTCAATAATGGCTTTAAAGAGTTTTAAAAAAGAGACAAACGTGCTCGAAGGTATTAAAGATATAGACTACAAAGACTACGAGTTGCTCAAACGCTGCATGACAGATCGCGGGAAGATTATGCCGCGTCGTCTGACCGGAGCGACAGCCAAGCAGCAGCGTTGTGTGACCAGAGCCATTCGCCGTGCGCGCGTTATGGGCCTGTTACCGTAAACAATTGCCGGAGGTTTTCAAGATGGCTAAAGAACTGATATTATTAAATAATGTGCCGGGTCTCGGGGCAGAGGGTGACGTAGTGGAGGTGGCCGAGGGCTATGCCCGGAATTATTTGTTACCTCAGAAAATGGCTGCTCAGGTGACTGAAGTCACTAAGAATCGCATGGAAAAGCTGAAAGCGGACCGTCTGGCGAGGGAGGGGTCTGAATTGCAGGATGCACGCAAGCTCGCACAAAAATTGGAGCAGGTGTCCTGCACCATTCCCGTCAAGACCGGTGAGGATGGACGCATGTTTGGCTCGGTTACGGTGGCTCATATTCTCGACACCATAAACGAGCAGGGTTTTAAACTGAGCAAGAAACAGGTCGCACTGGATGAAACCATCCGCGAAACAGGTGTTTTCAACATCGACGTTAAATTGCACCCGGAGGTTTCCTCGTCTGTTAAAGTATGGGTTGTTGAGGAGTAGACTATGGTACGCTCCAGAGCAGCTTCCGGGCTTCCCGTGAGCAGTCGTAAGCCTCCTTACAGTGAAGAAGCGGAGCGCGGCGTGCTGGGATCGGCACTCCTCGATCCGTCCCGCGTTGTGGATCTATGTATAGAGCGCCAGCTCGAAACGGATTCATTCTATACTCAGACTCACCGGCACATTTTCGAAGCGCTGCATGATATGTCGCAGAAAAATGCGGCAATTGATGTGCTGACAGTGGGAGAATGGCTTAAACAACGGGGGGTGCTCGAAGAAGCGGGCGGCGCCGGTTATCTGGATGAACTGGTGGACAGTACTCCCACTGCTGCCCATGCCGAATACTACATCAAGATCGTTTACGACAAACATCTGCTGCGCAGGCTGATTCGCCACGCAGAGGAATCCATTGAGAAATGCTACACATCTGAAGATGAAGCTGAAAATATTCTCAACAAGGCCGAGGAGTCCATTTATCAGATCAGTGAAAACAAGAAGGAGCAGGTCGCGAAGTGGGAAGACCTCCTGAATGACGCAGTTAATGATATCAACATGATTGTAGACCAGCGAAAAAGTGTCACGGGCTTGCCGACGGGTTATGCCAACATTGACAAAATACTGCAGGGTTTACAGCCGTCGGATATGATTGTTCTGGCCGCCCGGCCGTCGATGGGGAAAACGGCTCTCGCATTAAATATAGCAGAGCGCGTTGCGATGGGGCGGGAGGGCAGCGAAGAGGTTTTTCCCGTGGGCATATTCAGTCTTGAAATGTCTTCCGAAGCACTCGTGCGCAGGATGCTTTGTACCAGGGCGAGAGTTGAGTCCTCGGTTCTCAGGTCAGCTTTTATGTCCAATAATAGCCATGGCCGACTGATCCAAGCGGCCGACAGTCTGCGGAAGGCCCAAATATATATTGACGATTCAGCGGGTCTTTCGGCACTGGAGCTGCGATCGAGGGCCCGGCGAATGCAATCCCGTTTCGGGATTAAGTTGCTGGTCGTTGATTACCTGCAGATGATGAATCATCCCGGTGCCAGTCGCGATGGCCGCCAGCAGGAAGTGGCGAAGATTTCCAATACGGTTAAAGCGATAGCCAAAGAACTTAAAATTCCGGTGCTCATATTGAGCCAATTAAGCCGTAACCCCGAGTCACGCGACAAAAGCGCCAAACCCCGTCTCTCTGATTTGAGGGATTCGGGCTCCATCGAACAGGATGCTGATGTAGTGATTCTGCTGCGACGTCCGTGCCGCTATCCCTCCGACGAACAGGCCGAAGATAGAACGCTCGCTATTCTCGATATCGCCAAGCATCGAAATGGAGCAACGGGCGAAGTGCATTTAAATTTCGAAGAAACCTACACCCGGTTTGAAGATCGTGTGGAAATAGAAGAAGCGCCGGCACCTGTGCGGGGGGGTGAATTTTGAGTGTAAGCAAATCGTTGTTATTTCTTTTCCTGTGGTCCTCGTTCATCATGGTGGCAGGGGCTGAGTACATTAAAGATATCGAGGTGCGTTCTGTCAACGAGGGGCCGTTTGATGCCGCGTCGGTTATGGCCTTTATCAGCACACAGGCCGGTGACGAGTTTGATCGTGCCGCTATCAATAAAGATGTAAAGAGCCTGCATGAAACAGGGCGCTTTTCCTATGTGCAGGTGAATGCTGAGAACGGGGCGGACGGCGTGACGGTCGTCTATGAAGTAAAGACCCGCCCACGACTACAGCTATTGGTTATCGAGGGATGCGATAAATTCAGTCAGGAAAAGATTAAGGAGCTGCTCGGTTTTGAACTGGGAGACCCGTTGGACAAAGCGGTCATCCAGGCGCGCCTCAAACGTGTCGAGCGGGCATATCGTAAGAAGTTTTATACTGATGTTCAGTTTGCCGTGGATACGATCGTCGACGAGAGCGCCGGGACGGTGGAGGTGACCATCGCAGTAGACGAAGGATCTCGATCCCGAATACGCGCCATTGAAATTCAAGGAAACAACGCAATTGATGACGGTCTTCTTCGCAGGAAAATGAGACAGAAAGTGTTTCACCCGCTGAATCCCCTGCACTGGCTGACCGGCAGGGGGCGTCTGGATCGCGACAAGCTGCGGGTCGATAATGCAGTTGTTGAAATGATGTACAAGGATATGGGGTACCTGGATGTAAAAGTTACCGAACCCGTTATTTCCTATGTGGACACGAAAAAACATCTCCACCTGACGTATTCTGTTGACGAAGGGCCGCAGTATGAGATAGCCGATATTGCGATCGAGGGGGTTCAACTGTTTGATCGGGCCGAACTGCTATCCCTCGTAAATCTGAAAGAGGGGGAGACAGCATCCGCTTCTGCCATACAGGCGGCCGCTCAGGCACTGGAAGATTACTATGGCAGCAGGGGCTACATCAGGACACGCGTCGACCGGACGTATGATCCCGACCCGAAACGTGGCGTCATCGGAATAACCTTTGATATTAGAGAAGGGCGTCAGACGTACCTTCGCAATATTAATATTCGGGGCAACCTCGTGACGAAAGATAAAGTAATTCGCCGAGAGCTGATTGTTTACCCCGGTGACTTATACAACAGTGTGAACATCAGGCGCAGTCGGAACCGTTTGATGAATCTGGGATATTTTTCAAAAGTGGTTCCTATTCCCGTTCCGACGGAAGACCCTGACTACAGTGATCTGGATATTATTCTGGAAGAGCAGCGGACGGGCCAAATGGGTCTTGGCGCTGGTTTTTCCAGTGTTGAAAAATTTACGGGCTATTTTGAGATCTCGCAGGGTAATTTTGATATAGCGTCGTGGCCTCCGGTGGGGGGCGGGCAGAAAGTGAGTTTGCGTACGACACTCGGAAGTGAAAGTCAGTCTTTTCGCCTTTCGTTTACCGAGCCGTGGCTGTTCAACCGAAAGCTGGCGCTGGATGCGAGTCTGTTCAGTAATGAAAAAGAATACCTGAGTGATGATTACAATCAGAAGAACCAGGGCGGTCGCATCGGATTGAGCCGGATGATGTACGGCAAGCGGGTAAGCCTGTCGTATGGTCTGGAGAATATCGATATCTATAGTGTCAGCAGCAATGCTTCAGAACTCATTGCCTCAGAGGAAGGCGCAAGGCTGAAAAGCTATCTCACGCTCGGTATCAGCCATGACTCACGCGACAGTTATTTTTTACCCACACGCGGGAACCGCACATCCCTGACGCTGACGTATGCGGGCGGTCCTCTCAGCGGGGATACCGACATCTATTCTATGGAGTTAAGAACCTCACAGCACTGGCCCGTTTTATTTGACCACACGTTGAACATCAGGGGCAGAGTTGGGGTGGTAGATACGCATGGAGACATGGAACAGGTTCCATTATTTGAACGTTTTTTTCTGGGCGGTGCCTATAATCTCCGTGGTTTTGATTACAGGTCAGTCGGACCGGTCGACGAGAATAATGATGCTGTGGGAGGTCGGACTAGGGCTGATGCGACGGTGGAGTACAGTATACCCATCGTCGAAAAAATACGTTTTGCGGCATTTTACGATGTCGGAATGGTATGGGAAGACGCGTACTATGTGGATGAGGACTTAAACAGTGATTACGGGATTGGTATAAGGCTTGACATACCGATGATGCCTTTGCGGTTTGACTATGCTTGGCCCATAGAAGCAGATGAGCACAATGATACCGGCGGTCAGTTTAATTTCAGAATTGGCTATTCATACTAGAAAACGGAGAAAACTATGAAAATATTGAACTATGCAATGGGTGCGGCTTTCTTGCTGATGTCGGTGGCACATGCTGAAGTAAAGATGGCTTTTATCGATATGGAAGCTGTTTTTGAGGGGTATTACCGCACGGCGATAGCGGAAGAGCAGCTTAAACGGCAGGCGGATGACTTCAATGATGAGCGCAAAACGATGATGGAAACGGTCGAATCACTCAAAGACGATTTCAACGATGTGCGTGAGGCGGCGCTGGACCAGGCGTTGAGTGAAGATGCCCGGGCGGCTAAGCGGAGCGAGGCGGAAGAATTACTTATGAACATTCGGTCTGAAGAGAGCAAAATCAGACGTTTTGAACAACTGCGGAAAAAACAGCTTGATGATCAGGGATTGCGAATGCGTGAAGGTATTGTTGCGGATATTCGCCAAGTCATATTCGAACATGCAAAATTCAATGATTATACGGCTGTTTTAGATTCATCCGGCCAGACGATGAACGCTCTGGAAGCCGTGCTCTACGTAGACAAAGACTACGATATAACAGAGGTCATCCTGGAAGAATTAAATAAAAAAGAGAGTGCTACTAAATAGGCTGCCAGCTAGTTGCCGAAACTGGTAATGAAGAATGCCGGGCATTGACGTATATCCGCCGCTGTGAGGTGAGCACGTTCTTGCAACCATCTCGCAGGAACGAGTTTATCACTTCTAGGGCAAAGCTCCCAGTGAGCTGAAACAGGAATATGAGAAACGGCGCGGAGGGATTTCAGCTCTCTCATTTTTTTACTATATGGATCGGCATCACCTACATTGCATGAACCACAACTCGCCGCGAAACGTCACTGCACCATTGGCCACACCAAGCTATTTAGATGATTCAACTTTACTTTACAGGGCAGCAAAACTAGCATCATTGGGTATGAATAAGGACATGGTTTATGATTGATGTGCTACTGAATCGCGGGGTAAAGATTATTCATCCTGCCAGTGTATATATTGCTGAATCTGTAAGGCCGGAGCGGATACACGAGGGTGCAACGATCTATCCGGGATGCCGTATCACTGGTGCACAGACCTCGCTTGGGCCTGGCTGCGAATTGGGGCGGGAGGCCCCCGTTACACTGGAGAACTGTCAGCTCGGTTCGGGTGTACACCTCAAAGGAGGTTATTATGCAGAGAGCACTTTTCTGTCAAAAGCCTCTATGGGTAGTGCCGCTCATATTCGACCGGGAACATTGATTGAGGAAGAGGCCGGCGGGGCGCATGCCGTGGGTCTGAAGCAGACCGTTTTACTGCCTTTTGTAACGTTGGGCAGTATGATCAATTTTTGTGACTGCCTGATGGCCGGCGGCACCAGCCGCACGCATCACAGCGAAGTGGGTTCATCGTACATACATTTCAATTTTACACCCCATGGGGACAAGGCGACGGCGTCCATGATGGGTGATGTTCCGCGCGGTGTGATGCTCGATCGGGATCCGATTTTTCTGGGAGGGCAGGGGGGGCTCGTAGGCCCGGTTCGTATCGACTATGGTACAGTCATACCGGCCGGAACCGTTTGGCGAAAGGATGTGAATGAGGAAGGGTTGCTCCTGAGACCCTCAGCACTGCCCGGAACCGCCGGATCTATTGCGTACAGACAGGGCGCTTATAAAAATGTAAGGCGTATAGTGAGGCGGCAATTGGAGTATATAGGTAATATAGTGGCGCTGTTGCGCTGGTATGAACTGGTACGAAAACCGATCATGACCGAACCTTTTTCTGTGGCCTGCCGGGAAGGCGCCTGTACGCGCCTGAATATGATATTGGATGAGCGCATCAAACGACTGGATCAACTGGCGGAGAACATGGGGCCGTCGCTAGATATAGCCCGCTCTTGCGGAAAAGACACGACATCAGAACCGTACTGCAGTCAGCAACAGTTGCTGAACAACCGGTCTCGGGCGGTAGATTACATCCGGCAGCATCAGGACACCGCCATGGAGGGTGCCGATATCGATTCATTCATGGAGCTCTGGTCAGCGAGCGGCAGCGGCTCCTGTGTTGAACGCATACAACAGTTATCTGAAGAAGGTAAACGTCTTGGGCGGGCGATGCTGCAGCGAGTGGTGGATGGTGTGAAACAATGCGAAGGTTTATTATTCGAGGAGAATGAGTGATGGGAAAACTATTTGGAACCGATGGTATCAGGGGAGTGGCCAATATCGAGCCGATGACGGCCGAAAGAGTACTGGAGATTGGCCGTGCAATTGCTTTTGTCTGCAAAAAACAGACCGATCGAAATCATCAGCATACCATACTGATAGGCAAAGACACCCGTGTGAGTGGGTATATGCTCGAAAATGCGTTGACTGCCGGCATATGTTCCATGGGGGTCAACGTGCTATTGGTGGGGCCCATGCCGACACCGGGTATCGCCTTTTTGACGCAGAGTATGAGAGCCGATGCCGGTCTGGTTATCTCAGCATCACATAATCCGTATCAGGACAACGGAATTAAAATATTTTCCCGGGATGGCTACAAGCTGCCCGATTCGGTTGAAAGTGAAATAGAGGAGCTGGTATTGTCAGGCGAAATAAAAGAACATCGAACCACAAAAGACGGTCTGGGGAGGGCCCGGCGGATCGATGATGCGATCGGCCGGTATATTGTATTCTGTAAAAACACGTTTCCGAATCACCTCTCGCTGGAGGGGACGCGTATAGTGCTCGACTGCTCCAACGGTGCGACCTATAAAGTGGCGCCCATCATTTTTCGCGAGCTGGGTGCTGATGTGACGGCTATACACAACGAACCCGACGGTTTGAACATCAATGAACAGTGTGGATCACAGCATACGAATGATCTGAAAGAAAAAGTATTGGAGCTTCGCGCTGATATAGGCCTTGCTTTTGACGGTGACGGCGACCGTATGATCGCCATTGATGAGAAGGGAAATGAGCTGAACGGAGATCATATCATTGCTATATGCAGCAAGATGTATAAAGACATGGGTATGCTGGAGAATAACCTCGCCATAACAACGGTAATGGCTAATTTTGGCCTCTTTAAGGCGTTTGAGACCCTTGGGATAGAGTATGATGTGGCGCCGGTGGGTGACCGGTATGTGCTGGAAATGATGAAAAAGAAAAAAGCGGTCATCGGCGGTGAATCGTCGGGCCATATGATTTTCACCAACCATCATACAACTGGAGATGGTATAGTTTCTGCACTCCAGTTGCTCGCAGCCATGCTGAGCAGTGGAAAACAGATGTCAGCACTGGCCGGGATTGTCACCATGAGTCCGCAGGTATTACAGAATATCACTGTATCGCGCAAACCGCCCATCGCCGAGGTGCAGGAGCTGCAGGAAGCCATCAAGCAGGCCGAAGAACAACTCGCTGGAGAAGGGCGGGTGCTGGTGAGATATTCGGGGACACAGCCTATGTGCAGGGTGATGGCAGAAGGTCCCAGCCATGAAATAACGGAAAAAATTGTGAAAGATATCGCTGTTATTGTTGAACAGTTACTGACTTGAATATGCGTGATGAGATATGTGTTGTCTACATTTAAAACAGGTTTGCTGGTAACTGTTTCGGCCATGTTGCTCAACACAGGCTGTACGACGGCCGGAATGAAAGCTGCCCGGGGTGAACGCGATTTCGGTTTGCTTGGGGATACATGGACAGATGCCGCAGGGAACAGGCATAGCCGGGTGCTGGGTCCATTTTACGAACACATCGACTTTGCTGATGGACGGCGTATGACAGCTTTTCGACCGTTTGTGTCGAAGTTTAGCAATGCTGAAGGCGACAGGACGTCGCGAGAATATCTTTGGCCGGTGGCCTCATCTAAAAAATATAAAGATGAGCGATCGTGGCGAGTGCTGAATACTTATTATCAGGATTTCGATATCTACGATGACCATTCACGTTATCGTCTCTGGTCGCTGCCGCTCTATTTTCAGGGGCGTGACGCGACGGGCACCTCCTATGTCGCTCTTTTTCCGCTGGGGGGGCGGATTCATGAAATATTCGGTCGTGACCGCGTATCGTTTACCCTTTTCCCTCTGAAGTCTTCCAGCCGCATAAATGAAATGAAAACGCGAACATGGCTGTGGCCGGTTTATTCGATAACAGAGGGTGATGACACAAAAAAATTCCGCCTGTTTCCCTTTTATGGTGTGCATGAAAAAAAGGATCAATTCCGGAAGAAATTTGTTCTGTGGCCATTCTATACGTCAGCGCGATACACGGGTGAAAAGATACATGGGTCCGGTACGGTTCTGTTTCCTTTGTGGGGACACACCCGCTTGACAGATCAGGAGACATGGATGCTGCTGCCTCCTTTTATTCGCTACACCAAAGGTGAAAAAATGGATATGCTTCATGCACCGTGGCCCTTCATCCAGATGATCTCGGGTGATATGGAAAAACGGTATATTTGGCCGCTCTGGGGGCAGAAAAAAATAGAGGGTGTTCACTCGTCATTTTTTCTCTGGCCTTTGGTATGGAGTCGCCACACGGATAGAGGCGACCGCTCTGTTGTCGAGCATAAAGTGCTGCCCTTCTGGCATTATGCCGGATCGCGGGCTGATGCCGGTGGCGAGCAGCTGGACCGTTATATGAAGGTATGGCCGCTGTTCTCATTTGAAAAGCGTGACGGTGTGGCGAGAACGCGTCTGCTGGAACTGTGGCCGCTCCGGTATACGGGGCCGATTGAGCGGAATTATGCCCCCTTCTGGACATTCTTCACGCACAGAAAGACCGCGACTCAATCAGAGTTGGAGATTCTGTGGGGGTTGATACGGCACGAAAAAGAAGAGGATAGATCCTATTTTTCTTTTTTTCCTTTTTATAATCGGGCTTGCAGTGGAGGGGTGAATGAGGTTAAAAAGTGGTCGCTGTTGAAAGGGCTGTTGAGTCGAAAAAAAGAGCCTGGAATGACCACTTGGAGATGGTTGTATTTTTTTACAGTAAACGATAGGAACGCAGACTCATTATAACTAGAGAACCAGATTATTATGATCCGCCCCTCAATATGTTTGGGCGGTTAGGGCGCATGCTGATGCTCATCGTGAGAGAGGTGGGTAGAGCGCTGATTATGCTGGCGGAAGCCTTTGCTATGTGCCGGTATGTATGGGTGAAGCGCTACCGCTTTGAAACCTTTTACCAAATGTATGTCGCGGGCATCAAAAGTTTGGGTGTCATCACTGTTGTGGCGCTTTTTACCGGTATGATTCTGGCCCTGCAGACGGGGCTGGAATTGAGGCGTTTTGGGCAGGAAGTCAATATTGGAACGGCTGTCACAGTGGTGATGATCCGGGAAATGGGGCCTTTTATGACCGGCCTTATCATCGCGGCCAGTGTCGGCTCGGCAATTGCCGCTCAAATAGGGACGATGACGGTTTCAGAAGAAATTGCGGCCTTGGAAGTAATGTCCATTAACCCGGTGCGTTTTCTCGTTATGCCGCGGCTTGTCGCTCTTCTTACGATGATGCCGATTCTAACGGTGTATACGAATATCATCGGTATTGTGGGGGGGGCTATTGTAGGGGCAACTCAACTCGATGTCAGTTTTTTTGCCTATTTTGACAATGCGACCCGCTTTGCCAGCAATAAGGATTTATACGTGGGATTGTTTAAAGCTGTTATATTTGGTATTGTAATTGCTACGGTGGCCTGCCACCAAGGTTTTAATACCCGCGGAGGAGCTGTCGGCGTGGGCCTGGCCACCCGCAAAACCGTTATTATCTCTTTTCTGACAATACTGGTTCTGGGCTATATCATCACAAGATTGTTTTACTTATGATTCGTTTTGAAAAAGTTACCAAGATGCTGGGAGGATTTCCGGTCCTTAAAGGAGTCAGCCTGGAAGTGGAAAAAGGAGAAGTCTTTTTCATTGTCGGAACTTCCGGGGCCGGCAAAAGTGTGACATTGAAGCATATGGTGAAACTGTTGACACCCGATTCAGGTCGTATATGGGTTGGAAAAGATCTCGTCAGCGAAGCGGCGGGGCGTGATCTCGCACGTATTCGGGGCCGTTTTGGTGTTCTCTTTCAGAGCGGCGCTCTGATGCAGTGGATGAATGTCCAAAACAATGTGGCCCTGCCACTGCGGGAACACACGGATATGTCGGAAGAAGAGATGGAAAAGACGGTGAGAGAAAAACTTGCCCTTGTCGGTCTCGAGGAAGCCCTGGATAAATATCCATCCGACCTGTCGGGCGGTATGCGCAAACGAGTCGCACTGGCGAGGGCTGTCATTATGAACCCGGAAGTGGTGCTGTATGATGAACCCACCTCCGGCTTGGATCCGGTAACCTCCCGAACCATAGATGCCCTGATTCGCAAGATGTCAGACGAACTGGGCGTTACGAGTGTGGTCGTGACGCATGATCTGCACAGCGCTTTATCCATCGGCAATAAAATAGCCATGCTGGATCAGGGTATGATTGCCGAAATTGCGAGCCCGGAGGCGTTTATTCAGTCTAAAAATGAGAAAGTTTGCAGTTTTCTTGAATCGCAATATATCACCAAGACAGGTGAATGGGAAAGGTACAGCCAATCATGAAGAAGGACCGCATACGCGAGATGTCGATAGAAGTAACAGTGGGTGCATTTATGTTTATGGTGCTGCTGGTGCTGGGTGTTTTTACCATAGTTTTAAGCCGCGAGAGCTTTTTTACGCGAAACTACGAAAAAGAGGTCATTTTCCAAAATGTGAGTGGCCTGCGTGAGGGCGACAACGTATTTGTCAGGGGGCTGGATGTCGGTAAAATAAAACGTATGCAAATTGTGAATGAAGGCGTCAGTCTTGTTGTCAGTCTGGAAATTCCTCTTAAAATACACGAAGATTATAAAGTCGAAATACTGCCTTCTTCTGTTCTGGGTGGGCGCTATCTCCTGATTGATGAGGGCTCAGCCAATAGGCCCCTGATAAATCAAAAACAACCGCTGTACGGTCAGGAGCCACTCGAACTGACTAAGGAGGCAACCGATACCTTTAACTCGTTGAAAGACGCGTTGAACGAGGGGGGTATCCTGACGAATCTGATAAAGACTATGAGTGACGTACAATACATGGCGCATCGGGTAAAAGAGGGCAAGGGTACATTCGGACGTCTTTTTATGGAAGACGATATATATGAAAATCTCGCTATTATAGTAGCTGATATTCGTGACGTGAGTGATCGTTTGAAAAGGGGCGAAGGAACGGTGGGACGTCTCCTTTCCCCCGATGAGACCGTTTATCGGGATATCAGGCAAGCCGTCAGCAACTTGAACCACGTGTCGGAACGTCTGGCAAACGGTGAAGGGGTGCTGGGGCAGCTTCTGTCGGATGACAACGAGCTCGACAGTCAACTGCACGAGACGATTACCTCACTGAGTGAAGCGGCCGCCACGCTGAACAGCAACAAAGGTACCCTGGGTAAATTGTTGAATGAGGATACACTCTACAATGAAGTGAAAACTCTCATTGTGGAAATCAGGGCGGCCGTCGACGATTTCAGGGAAACCTCGCCCATTACGACGTTCACCAGTATATTTTTCGGGGCCTTTTAACCCGAATACGGGTTGCCTATTTTACCACATCTGCTTTTTTTCGAGATGCTTGGAGTAGATGGCTACGCCAGCGGTGCCGGTGGGTGCAACCCCGGATCTCACATAGTATGAGTGCTGGCAAGACAGATATGGATGTGGAAGATCTGACCGTTTACCAGAGGCCTTGCAAATTGCATATCGAGGTGTGCGACCTGAGCCATGACTGGCCGCAGGAAGAACGCTGCGAACTCAGATCACAAGTGCGCTGATCATCAAACAGCTCTCCGGCCCGGTTGGCCGAAAAACATGACGACAGGCAGATCCGCAACAAGATCAAGGGCGTCAATCGAAGCAGGGGCGAGGCGGGTGCTGGCGGCTTCACAAGTTCCTGATCCAGAGGCGATCAGCCATATTTTGGGATTCGAGTCCGGCCGAAGGTCAGCTCCGATAGTTGGGTGCTTCCTTGGTTATGCGGATATCGTGTGGATGAGCTTCGCGTACGCCGGCTCCCGTTATTTTAATAAACGTGCCTTTTTCACGCAGAGCTGTTATCGATCTGCAACCGCAATAGCCCATGCCGGCTTTGAGACCCCCGATGTACTGCTTCATCACTTTTTCGACAGAGCCTGCAAAGGGGACCATTCCTTCAATGCCCTGCGGCACCAGTTCATCCTGATCGGCGTCCTTTTGCCCGTACCGTTCGCGGCTGCCTTCACGGGCTTTCATGGCATCTATACTCCCCATACCGCGATAGACTACGTATTGGCGGCCCTCATATATAATCTTTTCGCCGGGGCTCTCATCGGTACCCGCAAATACAGAGCCCATCATCACAGAATCGGCGCCGGCCACAATGGCTTTGACGACATCGCCTGAGTGTCGGATGCCGCCATCTGAAATAACGGGGATCGTATTGTCGAGTGCCTGGCTGCAGTCATAAATAGCTGTAATTTGTGGAACACCTACGCCGGCCACGACTCTCGTTGTGCAGATGGATCCGGGCCCTATGCCCACCTTGACGGCATCAGCCCCGGCATCGCGCAGGGCCAGTGCGGCTTCCGCCGTGGCGATGTTTCCGGCGATGACCTCGACGTGGGCATACTGCTTTTTTATCCAGCGGGTAATATCCATAACGCCTTTGCTGTGTCCGTGAGCCGTGTCGACGACGAGTATGTCGACATCATTTGCGACCAGTTTTTCCACGCGTTCTTCATTGCCGGGCCCGATGGCAGCGGCGATGCGGAGGCAGTGATTTTCATCACGGTTATAGGTTGGATTCATGTTTTCAACAAGGGCGCTCACATCCGTATAGCTGTATAATCCGGTCAATTTGTTGTGTGGGTCTACCAGTGGCAGTTTGCCGATCCTGTGTTTTCGCATAATTTCATATGCCTGTTCGAGGGTGGTGCCGGATGGGGCTGTCACCAGCTCATGTGTCATGATATCACTGATAGGAGCCCTTAAATGATTGCAGAATTTAAGATCTCTCGATGTCAAAATTCCCACCAGCAGGCCATCTTCATTGACAATGGGAAAGCCACTGAAATTATACCCCCGTTGCATTCGCTTTTGTTGCACTGTTTCAACGGTTTCGTTTGATTGGAACGTAATGGGTTCGCTGATGAGTCCGTTTAAGTAATGCTTGACCTCCCGTACCATGGCGGCCTGTTCGTCGCTGGACATGTTTTTATGAATGACCCCAATGCCACCCATCATAGCCATAGAGATGGCCATAGACGATTCTGTTACGGTGTCCATGGCGGCGGAGATGAAGGGAACATTCATCGTCAGATTACGGGTAAGACGCGTCGTGGTCTGCGCTTCGTCGGGCAGAAAATCACTGTATTGAGTCTCCAGTGAAACGTCATCAAACGTCATGCCCGTATGCGGGAATGCATTCATAAACTTTTCAATAGTGGTATTGACACTCATACAGCATATTCCTTTCTGGCTTTCAGTGTGTGCGCATTTTTCGTCGCCGTCAATATGCGGTTACCACAAAGGCGCCCGGCGGGCGCCTTTATGTCGCAATGGGTCAGCGGTTGCGAACTTTCGGATTGTATTCCACTGCACCGATATCCATTCGAGCGATGCCGTTTCCGGTTCCGTCGAGGGGGCGGTTATTGGAGTGGAAATCTTTAGCCGGGGCTCCCACTTTGGTTCCCCGATCAATACAGGGTGAGCCTGCCGTGATCGCGTATGAGCCAGCTCCGGCAAACAGGGGGTCGGCATTGATATTACCGCGCCCGGGATAGAACTGCTGCAGGTTACAGTGCTGGATATCAAGAGAACCATTAAACCGGTGAATGACCGAACGCGTCGGGTTGCCCTTGTTCCCCCAGATGATGGTGTTGCGAATAATGGCGGTCCCTGCTGATGAGATGGCGCCGCCCTCGCCATAAGCGCGATTGTCGGCAATCGTGCTGTTTACAATGGAGGGTCGGCAATTCTCTCCGATGTGGATGCCGCCACCGGATCCCATACTGCGATTGCCAACGATGAAGGTGTTTTGAATGGTTGGTGAACTGTTTTCCTGGAGCAGTATGCCGCCGCCCAGATTGTGCCTGTTTGATAACACCATACAGGCATCCAGCATGGGCGAGGTATTGTCGCAAATAATACCGCCGCGGTTATTCTCAAAAATGCTGTTCATAATGAGTGGTATGCCGCCATTGATGCATCGCAGGCCCGGAGAGGAATCAAAAACACGGCAGCGATTGATCAAGGCGCTGGCATTATCACAGACAATGCCGTCTGTCCCTCCGAATTCACTCCATGTGTGAATGGTGAACCCCTCAATGCTCACTTCCTTATCCCCGGTTTCCCGCAGAATGAAGCCGCCACCGGCGGCCGCGGTGTCAATGATCGTCGATGCGTAACCATTTTTTGAAACTAGTCGCAGCGCTTTGTTTTCGATCGTGATATTCCGATTTCCTTTGCCGGAATAAATGCCGTCATGCACGATGATGGTGGTGCCCTCACCGGCGACATCAATCGCCTCCTGTATGCTGTCAAACGGGAATTCCAGTGAGCCGTTTTCTTCGGGGTTGCTCTGCGCCGGGTCTCCGGGCCCGGGATCACCTCTGGCATCATCGTCCACTTGCAGGGGATCAAAACGGTTTGAGGGATCCGTTCCAACATTGAGTTCATTAATATCGCTGAACCCGTCCTGGTCGAAATCTCCATAGACGAGCGTTAGACCGATGTTGTCAGTGTTCCGCGTAATCGTCACAGGGTTTCCGGCATAAGCGCCAATCGTTTCCAGAGCGTCCCAGCTTTGGTTGCTGTTGACATCGATGAAGGCATACAACCAGTAAGCACTCTTGGTCAGCAAACCCTCAAATTCATATATACCCTCAGCCGTGACCTCTGTCGTGAAATCGGGATTCATCATTGCTGTTTTGCTGGCCCAGATGAGTATGGGCCCAGTGAGTCCTGCGGTATCCTTGACAGATCCCTTGACGGGAGCAGCGAAAAGAGTTGGATCATTGGGGTCAGCACCGCTGGCCAGTTCGTACTGATCATTTTGTCCGTCACCGTCTGAGTCTGCCTTGTTGGGGTTTGTCTTGTGTACATTGATTTCATCGCCATCCAAGAGCGTATCACTATCTGAATCTTTTTTCAGAGGATTCGTTTTGTGCGTCAACAGCTCGAGACCATCGCTCAGGCCATCCTCGTCGGTGTCCGGAAGGGTAGGGCTGGTCTTGTATGTTACCAGTTCTTCATAGTCACCGACGCCGTCATTATCACTGTCACTGTTGGAGGGATCCGTTCCGTTGTCAAATTCGCTCTTATTTGAGAGGCGATCACTATCCGCATCGGTGTCTGCATCAGCTAAAATCGGATTCAGACCGTAAAACACTTCCCAGGAATCCGGCAAACCATCTTCGTCAGTATCAGAGGAGAGGGGACTGGTCTTGTGTGTGTTGACTTCATCGCCATCTGAGAGCGTATCACCGTCAGTATCATTTTTCAGTGGGTCTGTTTTGTGGCGGAGGACTTCATCGCCATCTGAAAGACCGTCATTGTCGGTATCACTCAGTGTGGGGTTGGTTTTGGTCTCCTCCAGCTCCTTTTTATCATTGAGTCCGTCACCGTCGGAATCGGCCCGGGCGGGATTCGTCTTGAATTTGGCAATTTCATCGCCATCTGCAAGGCCGTCGTTATCGGTGTCCACATCATTGCGGGCAAATTCATAAGCGCCGACATCGAACATAATGGCGCCGTCTGCATTGCCGTCCAGCGGACGGTGTGTACGGGCCAGGTCGGTACCGACCTCCGTTTCCGTGCCGGCATCAATGCAGGGGGAGACAGGCTCCAGGTAGTAGTTCCCCTCCAGCGGATCCACCATGAGTGGATCATTGGTGAAGTTGCCGTTTCCTGCGGGCAAAGGTGTTGTGCAGCTGTATTCGATTACCCCGTCACGGTAATTCATGTATTCATTCTGCGATTTATTGAAATAGCTGATCGTATTCAGCATATCGCTGAAACAGGTGCCGCCGCCATTGCGGGCGGTATTATAGAGCAAGGTGCAGTGAATGAGCTTTCCGCGGTGAGCGCCGCCTCCGGCAAAAGCCGAGTTTTCTGTTATGATGCAGTTTTCGAGGATACCCTGGTGGCTTCCACCGCCCGCATTGTAGGCTCCGCACTCGCGAATAATACAGTGGGTAACCTTACCGTCTTCTTCGGCCCAGACGCCGCCGCCGGACTGGTCGAGAAAAAGATCACCATCTTCGCGGGTATGTCCGCCCTTTAGTGTAAAGCCTTTCAGTTCGGCCCCGCTCCCAACATAAGCGCAGCGTATGGCCTGCTTTCCATTCGGCCCGTTGCCCTCAATAATCGTTTGCTCCGGTCCGTAAATAGATTGTACTTTGACAGGTTTGTCGATGGCAATGCGGCTGACCAGCAGACCGCCCGTCAGAGCGCCGCCCTCGCTGTAGGTGCCTTTGTCTACCAGTACGGTGTCGCCAGCTTCGGCGGCATCGACTGCTTTTTGAAGCGTCTTAAAGCCCTTTTCAGGGTTGTCGTACGGGGGCGTTTCCGAACCTTCAGGCGAAACATACAGAATGTTTCCGGCCATAGCCGTGCCCGTAACCAATACAGCTAAAGCGCAGGCGGTCATTAAAGGTATATTTATTTTCATTCCTGTTTATCTCCGTGTTGCAATAAAATTTAAACCAATCTATTAAAATGAGAGGTTTTAGTAAAGAGTTAAGTGAAGGGGACTCTTGTTTATTCTGTATTGGTTGCACTCTTTGTTGGGTCTGCCGCAGAATCTGCGGGTAAAAAGAGATTGGGAGGATTGCAGGATGTCTTGTACTTTGCTGGAAATGTTGGAAAATGGCGGATCGAAGGGTCGGAAATATTTAGTAGCGAGATTTTCTGGGCATGGATAGGGAGCGATTGGGGGTGTACGAATAGGTGCACGAGTACGGGGAGATCACAGTTAGACGACGTCTAATGAGGGCAAGAGTGTCATCGCCGATGTCGTGCGAATGCTCGTGGCATGGGAACGAAGTTTGGAGGAACGATAACAGGTCAGGATCGCAAATAACGTACTCGTACACCTACTCGTACACACCTATCTCCCTTGCACGATCAAGGGCACAGGCGCATCTCTTGGCGCACCAGATTCTGCGGA
>CAYXEW010000022.1:0-31084 GCA_964464115.1 uncultured Verrucomicrobiota bacterium | reverse complement strand
CAAGGGCTTTGGCATAGGTACTATAGCCAAAGCCCTCAAGTCTTGCAGCTACAGCAAACGTAGCAACTGCCGAATTTAGGATTAGGCCTGCCGGTATTCCGAAAGATGAAATGCCGATCGGACCGGGAGAGTGTGTTGTGTACGCACATAAATGGATAATTATTGGAGTTTGTCTGATGTGTTTGAATGTGAAGGGTGAATCCCTGAGTATAGCTCCCATGTTTACAGACCATATGGTCGTGCAGCGGCAAATGCCCGTCACGATATGGGGTCAGGCGCCTGCCGGCAGTGATGTTCACGTCAGGCTTGCAAAGCGCGAGGCGGCGACCAGGGCCGATGAAAACGGCCGCTGGAAAGTGTCGTTGGAATCTTTGCAGGCGGGCGGCCCGCACGAGTTGCTGGTAGAGGCCGGCGGTGAGCAACTACTGTTGAAAGATATTCTGGTGGGAGAGGTTTGGATAGGTTCCGGGCAGTCCAATATGGAGTGGTCGCTCGACAGCATCACAAATGCAGAGGCGGAGGTGGCTTCTGCCGACTATCCGCATATTCGCCTTTTTAATGTTCCCACCAAGGCTTCGGCGCAACCGCTGGAAGACGTTCAAGGCGGGCCCTGGAACCCGTGCACGCCCGAACATGCGAGGCCTTTCAGTGCGGTTTTATATTTTTTCGGCAGGAACCTTCATAAAGAGCTCGGAGTTCCTGTCGGACTCATCAACTCCTCTGTCGGTGGCACGCGAATACAGTCGTGGATGTCGGCAGAAGCGGTGACGCCGATTCCGGGATGTGAGTGGGAGTTGCGTGGATTTGACAACTACGAAGAGGTCAGGGCGGCCTATCTGCCGGCCATCAGCGAGTGGCGTCGGCTACTGGATGAGGCCGATCGAGGACTGAAAGAGGGCTGGGCGGACCCGGATATGGATGACAGCGACTGGCGTGAAATGCCGACCATAGGCGGCTGGAACGAACAGCCGGGGATGGAGACCTTTACGGGAACGGTGTGGCATCGCCTAACACTCGACTTGCCGTCTGAATGGGAGGGGCACGATCTCACCTTGATGACGGGCACAATACACAATTACGATGAAGTCTATGTCAATGGCCGCAAGGTGGCCGGCACCGGTGTTGAGGCGGATGAGCCGGAGCGTATCAATCGCTGGTATGTGATTCCCGCGGATGCCTGGTCATCGTCTGGCTGTGTCATATGCCTGCGCGTTACCAATATCGGGGAGAAGGGTGGTATCGGTGTCGGTGATCAATGGGGCGCCGTTCCCATGCTATTTCCCAATGACTACCCCGAGCAGGCCCATTTCACAATGAGCGACCTCGCGTGGAGATACAGGGTGGGCGCTGACGCCGCCACGGTTAAAGGATTGCAGGAACTTCCCGAGGCTCCCCGCGACCTGACCGCCACCAGGAATGCCACGGTGCTGTACAATGCCATGATTCACCCGCTCATTCCTTACGGAATTCGCGGCGTCATCTGGTATCAGGGAGAGGCGAACACCCATGAAGCAGACCGTTATGAAAAACTATTTCCGGCGCTGATTGATAGCTGGCGGAAAGCCTGGGGGCAAGGGGTCTTTCCATTCTATTTTGTACAACTGTCCAATTATATGGATCGCCGCGAAAAACCGGCAGACAGCAACTGGGCGGCCTTGCGCGATGCCCAGCGAAAGACGCTTTCCGTTGAAAACACAGCGATGGCGGTGACGATTGATATTGGGGAAGAGCAGGACATTCATCCGAAAAACAAACAGGATGTCGGGCTCAGGCTGGCCCTGCCTGCACTGAACCGCATTTACGATCGCGGGCGGGTAGACAGCGGCCCCGTTTTTGAGGCGATTCGAACGGGTGCCGGGACCGTACGCCTGACCTTTGATGTGCGGGGGTCGGAACTGGCTGCGCCAACGGGACATCTAAAAGCGTTTGCCGTCGCGGGCCGCGACCGCATATTTTACTGGGCCGATGCAAGGATTGAAGGTGACCGGGCCGTCGTGCTGAGCTGTGATGAAGTCAAAGACCCGGTAGCAGTGCGCTATGCCTGGGCGGACAGCCCGGGGCCCGACCTGCTGTACAACAAAGCGGGTCTGCCTGCTTTACCCTTCCGGACAGATGACTGGTGACGTCAGGGTCAATTGAGAATGGCACTAACTTAAGGTCATTTTGCACAAGGTTGCTCATTATGATAGAGGTTAAAAATTAAATAACGCCCCAGACGACGCATTTTTTACGCATTTTTGCTTGCGGCTGCCTATTCATGTGATAGTTTCGCCGTCAGTCTTCACCGAGTGAAGATGGAAGCGAGTACTTGCGACACCTCTGCGTAAGCCAAAGCGGATTTCCTAACAGTGATATAGAGGATAGAAAGAAGAGGACATCATGTCTACAGAAACAGGCACTTCGGGTCTGGGTGTGCAGGAATTATTGGATTCAAGTCTGCATTTCGGCCATCAAACTAAACGCTGGAATCCCAAAATGAAGCGCTATATTTTTGGTGCGCGCAACGGGATATACATCATTGACTTACTCAAATCCCTGGAAAAGCTCAAAGAAGCTCAGAGCTTTCTCTATGAGATATCGCTGCGCGGGCGCAAAGTATTGTTTGTGGGAACTAAAAAGCAGGCGCAGGAACCCATGAAGCAAATGGCTGAACGTTTGGGTCAGCCCTATGTGACAAACCGCTGGCTGGGGGGGATGCTGACGAACGCCCGCACCGTGCGTAAAAGCGTTCAGCGCATGCGCGAACTTCAGAAAATGGGTGAGGACGGCACGTTTGACTCCATGAACAAGAAAGAAGTCGCGCGTCTGCGCCGCGAACTTAACAAGATTGAGCATAATCTGAGCGGTGTGGCGGACATGGAGCAACTCCCGGGCGCCATCTTTATTACCGACATTAATCGCGAGTCACTGGCTGTTAAAGAGGCTGGCCTCCTCCATATACCCATTGTGGCGCTGGTGGATACGAATTGCGACCCGGATCCTATCGACTATGTCATTCCCGGCAATGATGACGCCATGCGCGCGATACAGCTCGTTGTGGAGGCCTTGGGTCACAGCATTAAAGAAGGCTCGGAATCGTATGAAAAGGTAGCGGCTGAAGAGGCCCGGATCAGGGCTGAAAAAGAGGCGGAAGAGCAGGCCAAACGCAAGGCGGCCGAAGAGGAGCGCAAGCGTCGCGACGAAGAGAAAAAGAAAGCGCGCAAGGCCGCTATAGCCAAAGCCAAAGCAAAGAAAAAAGAGGAAGAGGTTAGCAAGCCCGCAGCGAGTGAGAAAGCGGCCGCCGAGGCGGCCGCCCCAAAAGCTGAAACCAAAGAGGCCCCAGTGGAAGAGAAGGCTGCTGCGCCGGAAACCAAAGAGGCTCCGGTCCCCGAAGAAAAGGCAGCCCCGGCTGAAGAAAAGGCCGCGTCGGTTGAGGAAAAAGATGCCCCGGTTGAAGTAAAGGCCGAAAAGGTTGAAGAAGAGATCCCTTCCGAAGAAGAAAAAAAGAGTGAGTAATTTGAGCGAGATTTAGAAAGGAGCTTAAGAATGGCTGATATTACAGCAGCAATGGTAAAGGAGTTGCGCGAAGCAACGAATGTGGGCATGATGGAATGTAAGAAAGCCTTGGTCGAGACCAATGGCGACAAAGATGAAGCCGTCAAAATTCTACGCGAGCGCGGCCTGGCCATCGCCCATAAAAAGGCATCGCGTGAAGCAAATCAGGGACTCATCAGTGCCGAAGTGCTGGATGGTGGTAAAAGCGGTTCGATGATTGAGGTCAATTGCGAAACAGATTTTGTGGCCCGCAATGAAAACTTTCAGGCCTTTGTAGCCGATCTCCTCAAAAAGTCACACGCGTGTGAAGAGAATCAGCTCGCCGAATCTGTCAAAGAGGAAATGACGGCCAAAATTGCTGAAATTGGCGAGAATATGAAGGTGGCCCGCAACGTGCGATACGTGGTCGAGGGCACGGGGGCGGTGTTCTGCTATATCCACCTCGGCGGCAAATGCGGCGTATTGCTTGAGCTGGCATTTGAGAAGCCCGCCACGCTTGAAAGCCCCGCTTTCGGGGAAATGGCCAAAGACATCACACTGCATATAGCTGCATCCAATCCGCAGTATCTGACGTCTGACGAGGTGCCGGACGATGTGATCGAAGCCGAAAAAGACATCTATCGAAAACAGATGGAAGGCAAACCGGAAAACATCCTCGAAAATATCCTCAAGGGTAAAATCAATAAGTATTTTTCACAGATCTGTCTGCTCGACCAGGGCTTTGTGAAAGACCCCGATGTTTCCATTTCGCAGCTTATGGAAAAGACCGGTAAAGAGGTGGGAGATACGATCAGTATCAAACGCTTTACCCGATACCAGATCGGTGGCTGATGGGTGGTTGATCATCACAAGAAAAGAGGCGCTTTTGATTAAAAGCGCCTTTTTTTTGTCTGCTCCAAATAGACGCGGCCCGCAATGTAATCCAGCGTTACGTTAAACTTTTTCAGACCTTTCAGACCCAGCAGCGCAAAAGGGCGCTTGCCCATTTTATCGCGGATGAGATCGATATATACGGGCAGTTTAATGGAGATCCCCGGTGACAGTTTTAATGTGCGGCTGCCGGCATCCTGTATCGAAGTGGTACCGGCAATACCCTGCACCTGGAGGATCCTGTCCAAAAGGTGGTGTTCACGAAAGTTGAGCTCGTCGGCAAGGTGAAACGGAATAATAAGGCCGGCATCGGCACCGGTGTCGAGTGCCAGCATCACATCCCCGTGCCCCGGCAGAAGGGCTTCAATGACGGCCATGGGGCCTCCTTTTGAAAGCGGCAGGGATATAAACGGATGCTTGAAAACGGATGGTGTGAGAGATGCCGTCCGCAGGGCTACTTCCCGTTCTTTAAAGCGAAACGTAACCTGCGAAAATTGTCGTAGAATATCCTGCCCGATCAACATGCCAACTCTGTTTTGCTTCAACCACCCTTGCCGAAACATAGCGTGTTGTTTGTCCAGAATGCTTACAGGGACTCTTCCCAGTTGAACGGTGCCCGCTTCCATTCGCGTTATGATGCCCGGGTAACGTTCAGCCGAGCCGCCGAAACCGTATGCCTTTCCTCTGAGGATGGGGTATGCTCCAGGCGTGCGGTCGGGGTTTTCAATCGTGAAAATGCCGGACCGGATGGCTTCATGATAATCGATTAGACTTCCGGCGGCCCCGGTATCGATATAAGCCGACACCAGGTGACCGTTCAGTCTGACGCTGATAATGGGCAGCGACGTGCGTGACAGCAACCGTGATTCAAAAGGTATCACATCGGATTGCGGAACGGCGCTGTTCGGATCGCGCGGTATGCGGATACGGTACCCATCCTGCTGTTTTTCCAGTTCGACGCCCAGGACGTCTGCGGGTCTGGCGCGCTGTATCAGGGTATGAGTCGCCGGCTGATCACTGACGGGACTCGGCGTTTGGCAACCTGAAAACAGTACAACTGAGAGAACCGGCAGTATGATTCGTTGAATACAGCGCTGGAAAACGCTATTCGCCATACATCACTTTCTGCAGTTCTTTTTCATTGAGATGTCTTTCAAAGTAGATTTTTTTATTATCATTATTGATAACCAGATTGATGCCGTCCAGCAAATGGAGGCCGAGTCTTGGCATATCGATCGTGCTCATGCCGAGATCTCTGGCATCCACGACGGGCGTATTTCTGAATACCATCTCGCCGACATTAATATGGCGAATAACCGCTGTATCCGGTTCACTCAGGGCGCAACTGTACGCCCCGGCTGTATCAATGATAAACGTTTCGGGGTGGCCGTTTACAGAACCCTTTACGGTCAGCCCGTGGACGCCCCATTCCACGGGGGCCGCCGCGATCAGCTGTTCTTCGACGGGCTCATAACTTCCCGTTGAGCTCAATGTGATGATGCCGTCCGTCATGTTGACATGAATAACCGAAAATTGCTGAAGGATGTTAGCGCCCATAATAAAGTGGACATAGTGGGCACTGCGGTCCCTTGAAAGAGGCCAGAAAGAACCCCGGGCTCCACGTAGATAAGCCAGCGCAGACTCGATGTACAAACTGTCCAAAGTGAGTTGTGGAATGACGCACAGATATCCCGTAAAATCGTCTGCCACATGCCGCGGGCGCGTTTCAAAAACGGGGTTTCCGAGTGGTTTCGTATTGAAAAAGTCAGCGAGATCATAGTTGAGCCAACTATCTGCGGAGGATGTGTCTACCATCCAGAAAGCCTTTTTACCGAGTGCAATAAGCGGCAATTCGGTTTCTTTCACATTGGCGATTTCATATTGAATTTGCTGGTTGGGGTGCAGGCGGTTGGCGCCGGCAAAATACCAGGTTCCATCCTCCCGAGGATAAACGGTAATCCAATAGGTGCGGGGATCCCGTCCTTTTTCAGTGATTTGTTTTCGAAGCGTCGAGGTGAGCGCTGTCGCCGGTCCCGGGGCAGCCGTCTGGCAACCGGACATCACGAGCGTGAGCGGAGCGATCAAACAGAAGAGTAATCGGATAATAGTTTTCATAGAAGGAACTTTATGGCACAATAATCGACACAAATAAAGAATACAAGTGCGACATTATCGAGCTTTAGAGAAAATGGAGGAAACGGGTGCAGTACAGAACATACGGACAAACCGGCAAGCAGGTTTCAGTGATTGGATTTGGGGGCATGCGCTTTGAAGACCCCAAAGACACGAAACAGGCTGTGGAGCTGGTGCATTATGCCTATGAACGGGGCGTCAATTACTTCGATACCGCCCCGGCTTACTGTAATGATTTGAGCGAATCATTGATGGGTGAGGCCTTTCGGGATATGGACCGGGATTCTTTTTTTGTTTCCACGAAAAGCGGTGCGCCGCAAGGGGATGCGTTGCGTAGGGACCTGGAGAAATCGCTGGAACGAATGGGAATCGAAAAAATAGATTTCTTTCATATCTGGGGCGTTCTGTCCCTCGAGGCCTGGGAACAGCGCAAGCGGGGCGGCGCGGTGGCGGCGGCCCTGAAAGCCAGAGAAGAGGGCCTGGTTGAGCACGTCGTTTTTTCGACCCATATGCCGGGTGAAGAGATGCTGTCAGTCTTTGAAGAGCATGTCATGGAAGGGGTGACGCTGGGGTATAACGCCATCAATTTTCCGCTGCGCAAACGGGGCCTGCAAGGTGCGGCTGCAGCCGGCCTCGGGGTCGTAACGATGAATCCGCTCGGCGGGGGGCTCATTCCGCAGTTTGAGGAAAAATTTCAGTTTATCAAAAAAGACCCGGCCGACACGATCGTCCAGGCAGCACTCCGGTTTAATCTTTCACATGCTGAGATTACGAGCTGCCTGGTCGGTTTTAAAAACAGAGAGGAAGTCGATGCCGCGCTCAAAGCCCTCGATCAGTTTGAGCCCTATGGCGGTGAGGAAGTGAAGAGAATGGAGCAGGAAATTGAAGATGCATTCGACGGGTTATGTACGGGTTGTCAGTACTGCATGCCCTGTCCGGCGGGTCTGATGATTCCCCAACTGATGGATGGTTACAATCATATGATGCTGTACCATGATGAACAGCAGGTAATTAACCGTATGCACTGGCACTGGTGGCTGAAGCCCGAAACGGCGGCGGCCTGTACTGAGTGCGGAGAATGTGAAGATAAGTGTACACAGCATCTGCCCATCATAGAGCGGATGAAAGAAATGGCCAAACTGAAATCTAATTGGTGAAATAAAGGAGTATGTATGTCTTTTGAGAGCGGCAGTATCAGTTTTCGTATATATCGTTTACCCCGTAAATTGCCCGATGATGCGGTTGACCGTTTTAGCCACCATGCGGCGGTTCCACACGATTCGCTGAAGGAGGGGGAGTCCGCCGGCTGGGTGACGGGGCGTCACTTGCTGGATCGTAACATTACCGAAGAATCGGCCCTCTATGGAGGTTTTCTTCGGCTGAACCTTCGGCTCGCCGAAAAAAAGGTGCCGGCCTCACTGCTCAAAGCGGAGTGTACGATGGAGGAAATGGCTGTCATGGCGGCGGAGGGAAAACCCTTTGTGGATCGCAAGCAGCGCAGCGAAATAAAAAAGATGGTGCAGGAGCGGCTGTTGCCGCAGATGCCGGCCTCCCTGAAGGGTATTCCGGTTGTCTGCCATCCGGCGGACACCCTGCTTTACGCCGGCGCCCTTTCGGTCAAACAGTCCGACTTACTCGTTACGCGGTTTGTACAGGCCGTGGGATACCAGATGATGCCCCTGACGCCTGAAAGTGCTGCGCAGGACTGTAAGCAGTCAGATCCGCGGGACTGGATGCCGTGCAGCTTTACCGACAGACTGCCGGATGAAGCCATAGAGCCGGGCCCCGGTCGCGATTTTCTCACCTGGCTCTGGTTCTGTTCCGAGCAGGGCGACGGTACGGTTTCAATAGGAGATCACCAGGTGGGCCTCTTGATAGAGGGTCCGCTTACCTTTATCCACGAGGGTGGCGGAGCGCATGAGACGGTTTTGAAAAAAGGCAGTCCCTCCACCAGTACAGAGGCCGGGACCTGCCTTCAAAGCGGTAAGAAGTTGCGCAAGGCCCGCATTTCGTTTGTCCTGGGTGAAGCGGTCTGGCGGTTTTCCCTGGATGCCGACGAGTTTACCTTTTCTTCCCTGGTGCTTCCGGACCCGGAAGATGGGTTGGATGCTATCAGCCGCTTTCAGGACCGCATGATGACCTTGAACCAGTTTCAGGAAATGTTTTACGGGCTATACGGCAGTTTTGTGGAAAAGCGGCAGAGTCCACCGTCTTGGAAGCCCGTAAAAGATGCCATGAAAAAATGGGTAGCCAGTCGCAAAGGTACGATGTGACATCCGTCGTACCATCAAGGCCGCCCGGGTGAGACGTTTTCACGCGTCAATCATTCAGCCAGGCATGTCTCCATGCGCGTGCTTGATGAAGCCAATGCCATGAAAAACTGCCGGGACGGTGTTGGCTTCAGGCCCCAAGCTACCGCGCGAACACGATAAATTTCAATAGGCCATATATACAGAAAGTGGAGCCTCGAAAACTCCCGGACATTGTGTTAGAGAAAATCGGTTAAAATAAGCCGGGTTGAGAAAGAGCGTCAGAACCCGCTGCAGAATTAGCCAAACTATGTATTGTAGTGAGCGAATGAATGGATACCAATTCGATATGACTTTAGGACTGACCAGCCAATTTGCCGAAAAGTTTCCCCGCAGAGTCCGTTTAAAGGGCACGAACTATTATATGGATGGCAAAATTGATGTGCTGTTTGGAGATGATCACGATTTTTTGGGGTTTGTAGAAGGCCGTAATGAATATGAAGTAACACTTTCTGTAGACAGTAACGATCATCGCCATACGCTCAAGGTTTCTTGTACCTGTCCATATTATGAAAGCGGCTTTCTCTGTAAACATATCTGGTCTTGTATGGCTCTGTGCGATGACCGGGAATACTGTAAAATTCCGGACGACAATTCGACTGTTGAGCTGGAGCGCAAAAGACTCGGTGATTTCAATAGTGGCTTGATCAAATATGCAGCGTCAGCATGCGATGATAAACAGGAAAAAACAGCAACACCTGAACAGACCCTCCAGAAAGCCGTCACGGAGTTGAACGATTTTGTAAAGATGTATTCCCCTGCCGAGCACGATAATCCAGTTGTGTTTCCCGAGGAACCCCGCCCTATTGAAGTGCGCTATGAATTGCAGCTCAACCCATCCATGTACGCCCGTATTCATGCAACCTCCGAGTTTCGTGAAATAAAAAAAAACGGGGAGTGGGGGGGCTGGAAGGCGGTGCCCGCCAAGCGGCCCGTGGCGGGTATGAGCAGGGGTGACTTTCTGCGGGTTTCCAGTCTGCAGCGGATGTCGGAAAACTACCATTCCTATGGGTACAACAATCACGAGTCCACCACGGCTCTTTATAATATATTGCCTGAACTTTGTGATACCGGCCGATTATTTGTTTCTTGCGGCCAGCGCCGGTTTGGCCCGGTCAAATGGGATGGCGATAACGCATGGAGTGTGAAGCTGAACATCGATCACGCCGAAAGAGACGGACATTATTGTTTAAACCCCCGGCTTGAACGCGATGGCGAATGGGTCAGCCCGGAAGACTTGCTGGACATAAATGAGAGCGGTCTGCTCGTTTGGGAAGATCGTCTTTCGCGCCTTCAGCGCCCGGCCGATTACGGCTGGATTAGTTACGCCGTCAATCAGGACAGGGTGGAGTTTTCTAAAGAACAGGCGGCCTCTTTTCTGATTATGATTAATAAAACGGAGCGGTTACCAGCCATCAGCTTTCCCGATGACTTCCCCGCGAAATCCCTCACCGTTAAGCCGACACCGGTATTAAAAATGGAGAGAGTTCCGAGCGGCGGCGATCGGTCCTTCTTTGCGCAATTGTGTTTTGATTATGACGGTCACGAAGTAGATGGACTTGAAAAGAAGCCATTTGTGATGGACGCCACTGCGGACCGGATGTGGTCCAGAGATGACGCTCTGGAGCAGCAATGCTGGACCATGATGCGCGAGCTGGGTGCGGGCAGAATATCGTCCTGGTTCCCGGGCAATTGCAGCGTCCCATCAAAAAATTTCACGCCCTTAATTGAGACTGCTTTAAAGGCGGGATGGCGTGTGCTCATAAAAAACAAGCCCTATCGCCATACGGGTGGTTTGTCCACCTCGGTCAGATCGGGGATAGACTGGTTTGATGTTCAGGTACAGTGCAATTATGGCGATCAATCGGTTGGTCTCCCGCAACTGCTGAAAGCCTTTCAGGAAAAACAGAACTGGATTGAATTGAAAGATGGCTCCATCGGAATGCTGCCGATCGACTGGTTGAAAAAATACGAAGCGGTGCTTTCACTGGGCAGCGTGGAAGACGACCATCTCCGCTTTCGGAACAATCAGGCGGCATTGCTGGATATCTGGCTGCAGGATTTGCCCAATGTGGATACAGATAAACAGTTTAACCGGTTGCGCAGCCGGCTAAAGAAAGCAGACGAAGTGAAGCCGCTCGCGGAGCCGTCCGGCTTTAAGGGGACGCTCAGAGATTATCAGCAAGACGGGTTGGGTTGGCTCCAGTATCTCAGCGGTATACAGATGGGGGGATGCCTGGCCGATGATATGGGGCTGGGGAAAACGATTCAGGCGCTGGCCATGCTGCGGAAGCGGATGAACAGTATTGGAAGAAAACCAAAAAAAGATCGGCGTCCATCCCTGGTGGTAGCGCCGAAGTCACTGATTTTTAACTGGATACGCGAGGCAGAGCAGTTCACCCCCGGCATTCGAATATTGAATTACACCGGCCCGCAACGCAAAAAAGATGCGCGACACATCGCGGGCTTTCATTTAGTTGTCACTACGTATGCGACCATGCGGCAGGATATCGGCCTGTTGAAGACTATTCAATTTGATTACATCATTCTGGATGAATCGCAGATGATTAAAAATGCTGCCGCACAGACCTTCAAAGCGGCCTGTCTGCTCCGGGGCGACCAGCGGCTGGCTCTCAGCGGAACGCCGATTGAAAATCATCTCGGCGAATTGTGGAGTCTGTTTGAGTTTCTGAATCCCGGGTTTCTGGGAAGGAAAGACAACTTTAACAGGCGGTGGGTCAAAAATGACAATGCCGAACAGCGCTCCATGCTCTCGCAGGCCGTGCGCCCTTTTATTTTAAGGAGAACTAAAAACCAGGTGGCTGGAGAGCTACCCGAGCGGCAGGAAGAAACCCTGTTTTGTGAAATGACATCTGCCCAGAAAAAAATATACGAGGAGATGCAAAAGTATTACAGACAAAACATGATGACAACCGTAAAGAAAAAAGGCCTGAACAAATCGAAGATCATGATTATTGAGGCCCTGCTGCGAATGCGTCAGGCCGCCTGTCATCCGGGCCTTCTCGACAAACGCAATATTGGCACCCCGACCGCCAAATTTGAAACGCTCCTGCCCATGCTGGACGAACTGCGGGAAGAAAATAATAAAGCCCTGATTTTTTCACAGTTTACATCCTATTTAACCCTGCTTAAGAACGAGCTGAAAAAAAGGAATATAGTTTACGAATACCTGGATGGGAAAACGCGTAAACGGGATGAAAAGGTGGACCGCTTTCAGCATGATCCCGAGTGCACCCTGTTCTTGATCAGCTTAAAAGCGGGAGGCGTGGGACTAAATCTGACGGCTGCAGAATACGTTTTTATTATGGATCCATGGTGGAACCCGGCTGTGGAAGCACAGGCCATTGACCGAACGCACCGCATAGGGCAAACCAAAAAAGTAATAGCCTATCGCTTAATTGCTGAAAACACCGTAGAGAGTAAAATACTGGAACTGCAGAGCCGAAAAAAAGAACTCACCGCAAGCATCATCGGCGACCATAACGCACTGCTCAAAAACATCAGCTACGAAGAACTCGCATACCTGATGGATATGCCGCAAACGTAAACTCGGCGCTCAGTTATCAGTATTCATCCCGATACGTTTCCTGGTCGGAAAAAATCCGGCTGAGGACGCTGCGGGGCAACGTTTTTTCCCCATTAACCTGAAATAAGCTCAGCGGGAGCTTCGCTCTCCAGTTCCGGCCAGGAGACGACCCCGGCCGTTATGTGGAGGGTCGAGTTCCACCGCGACCTTTTCGGGTTAGAACTTTTTCTTATTAACCTGAATTTTCGAGGAAGTGTAGCTATGCCGACAGAGCCAGCTTGAATGCTTCCATGATAGTACGCTGAATAGAACTTCTCTCCGTGTATAGCTGCCCGTAACAGTTTGAATAGGTGATTTTCGAGAGCGTCTCCATCCCGTACTTCCGGATCACTTTTTTCTGCCATACCCATCATCTATATTTCAATATAGCTACAACCAGTCCGAAAAAATCTTTTTGGCTATGTGAGTTCAGATTTCAGTCATTTTCGCGCGGCAAATGCGGCAACTGCAGAATAGTGGATCAATCGCATCTAAACGCAGATCGGCACTTCCAGTAAAAGGTTCATAACCAAAATATCTAACAAAATACTATGACGATCGTCATAGTATTTTGTTAGATATATAAGATCTATGGATATACATCATCCAGATATTTCACTGCCCATTGTTGCACGAAAGGCCGGAGAGGAGTTGCTAGAACTCCTGACCGGAGCGGGTATGGCTGTAGCCTCACAGGGACGCTCTCTTCTGTGGTCACGCCTTTATCCATCAAAAAGCGCATTTTATGCCGCAAAATACCGCCTGAAAAAACAGGGACTCATTGTTGAAAATCTGCGCACGATTTACAGACAGCCGGAATTGCGCATTACCCATAAAGGGAAAAAACAGCTGAATGATTCACTCTTTCCTGAGAAAAGGTGGAATCATAAATGGCGGGGGCGATGGTATGTCATCATGTTTGACATACCGGAACGGGAGCGAACTTACCGGAATAAACTACGGCTTTTTTTAAAAAATATGAGAATGGGAATGCTGCAAAAAAGTGTATGGATAACGCCCTTTGATATCAGACCCGTCTATCAGGACCTCCAAAAGGCCGCTTCTACCGAGCCCTATGTTTGTTTAATGGAGTCCCGTACAGTATTGGGAATGCAAGATAAGGTCCTCGCCCACCGAGCATGGAATTTCAACCGTCTAATAGACAGTCAGGTTCATTTCTGTCTTCATTACGAAGACATAATGGGATCGACCGCGTTGGATAAACTGTCTGTAAACGATCTTTTTCAAGCTCTCAGGGATGAAACCTCTATTTACCGTACCATCATGGATTTTGACCCCCTGCTGCCCTTCGATCTATATCCGCCCACATATAAAGGTCGATGGATGCTGAACATTCATCGGCAATTCCAAGATTATATCAAGTCATGTATATATAAACATCCATCACCAACAGCCTAAAATCTAACAAAACACTATGACGATCGTCATAGTATTTTGTTAGATTACGGGCTGTAGGACGACTTTTGATTTCGTTTGGAAATGGCTTTGTAAGCGGTGTCAACTGCTCTCCACCGGCCCCGCAGGGTCGGTTGGCAGCGGAGTACTGTCAGATACTCCTTGTTCAAAATTCTTCAGTCAAACATTTGCATTCATTGAGCTGTTCCCTGCCGGTCACTATAAGCGTTAGGCCTGAAAAACAGGTCCTTGTTCCAGCCAGGCTTTTCTTGCCGAAGGCCCGATGCTACAACAGCTCGGGCGCAGGGCTAGTTACTGTTTATTGGCCAGGGTGAATCCTGCTTTTCCAGGCATTCATATATGTTTATATACGTTCACCAGTCCTGCATAGCTTCATGCGACGCATGGATATACGGTTCAATACCACTACCAACATAATTCCGCCATCCATTATTCTGCCCTTAAACAACCATTCACCAAGCACCAACCACCCGGCAAAAGCCGTTTACCGTTTCCGCCAAAAACCAGCCGCCTGTTTAAAACTTTTCTAACTTTTAAAATTTACTAAAAGCTATAGATTTGTTTGTATTAAAGGCGTTCATAACATGAAATCGAGTATGGGCACAGGTTTTGTAATGAATGACTTACATCCAGCCGAACTGGAAATGATCGAGGCGGGCGGCCGCACGGCGCATACCTTTGGTTTGAACCGCCTGCTGGGCCAGATCTACATGCTACTTTATATGAATCCCGATCCGTTGAGTCTCGATGATATCATGGAAAAACTGGGGGTCAGTAAGGCGAGTGTCAGCATTGCCTGCCGGCAGTTGCAGAGCTGGGGGGCGGTACACGATGTCTGGAAGCAGGGGGATCGCCGGCACTATTACCGGGCGGAGACAGATTTTGGTCATATTCTGGAAAACGGAATTCTATCATCCATTGAAAAAAAGCTAAACTCGGCAAAAGTACAAATCGATATCAGTCGTGCTCTGCTGGAGGAGTCTGGCCATGAGGGCGCCGACTGTGAATTTCTCAGGAAACGCCTCGATCAGGCGGATACATACCGCACCCGTATTGAAGGGGTCGTCAGTAACAAACTGGTTCGGCAGATGGTTCGCAAGACCAGCCGGGCCTAGAAAAGACTGCGATGAGAGCAGTCTGCCTTAAGCGATGAGCTGGAAGGCTATAACTGAAAAGATGCAGTCGAATCCCGCCGGGACTTGACGGGGGCGAAGCCTGCCTTTTTTTGCTGTGGCAAGAAAAGGCAGGCTTGTGCCTCGTGCTTGGTTTTATGTGCTGAATCAGGTTGGGAGAAGGTATGATTATTGAAAGATTAGAAGATATAGAGGCGTGGCAATTGGCGCGTGAACTGACAAAAATTGTATACGCCGCCACTAAAAATACAGCGTTCGCAAAAGATTTTGAGTTGCGCGATCAGATCAGAGCTGCTGCCGGTTCATCAATGCATAATATTGCGGAAGGATTTGATGGTGGAAGCCATGCTGAATTTGCAAAATTCCTAGGATATTCTCAGAGATCCTGTTCAGAAGTTTAGAGTCAGCTATATGTGGCCATTGATCAAGCTTACATTACAGACGAAGAATTTCAGCGTATTTATGAGCAGGCAAAATGACAAAGCAAAAAGTGGGCGCCTTTATAAAGTATCTGAAAAGCACTAAGCACTAAGCCCCAAGTACCAAGCACCCAAATGTCCCTCCTAGCTTTCAGATTCCTCCTCTTCTACATCGTCATTCTGCTGGTGCAGCCGCAGAACCGGTTTCCCATTCTGCATCCGCTGCACATAGCGGATATTTGCGTGATTGGCTCGCTGGGACTGCACTTTATATCGGCGAGTCAGGAGGGGCGGCCAATCATACGGTTTGGTATAGCTACAAAAATGGGGCTTATCCTAATCATCATGGGGCTCTTTTCTCTTTATGCCGGTCCGCTCAACACGAGTTCACGCTGGAACCCCTGGATTGATATTCTGGTCAAAAATGCTTTAGTCATGATTATGGTGGAGGCGATGGCTTTTAACTGGCAGCGGGTGTGGGCTGTCATGGGAACGATCATGTTAGCATCCCTGTGGTGGGTGAAAGCCGGTATACGCCTGGCTCAGGCGGGAGCGACACATTCGGGTGACCGCCTGATGGGTGCCGCGGTATCGTTAATAGAGAACCCTAATACGTATGCCTACTTGTTGAGCTCTATGGTGCCCGTTTTTGCCTATTTCTTTTTTCATTCAAAAGTCTGGTATACGCGAATACTGTTTCTTCTGCTTGCTCTGTCATCTGTTTATATTGTTTTTGAAACAGGCAGCCGAACGGGTTTTCTCGTCATACTTTGCCTCGGGGTATTCATGACACCAAAACTATACAGTAAGAGCAAAACGGGCTTTATTGGTTCAGTTATCGGGGTACTGTTTATTCTTAGTTTGATAAGCGGCGGAAATATGGAGCGGTTCAAGACGATTGGTCCGGCCATCCAGACGTTTCTGTCTGGCGAGGTTAAAGAGCGGGGAGAGCTTTCCCAAGACGAGCAAAGTGCACAGGAGCGACGATTAAAAAATCGCGATACATGGAAGTTGGTAAAACGATATCCTCTCTTCGGGGTGGGCATTAACGCCAACCCCGATTTATATACGGGTGAATTTCCCTTTGCTTCAGGTCAGGTACACAATGAAATTCTGGCCGCGGGGCGGCAAATGGGCATACCGGGAATGCTGATGTATGCAGGTTTTCTGGTTCTATTGGTTTTATACGGATTAAAAAGCCTTTATGGCCTTAAGCAGTGGCCCGAAATGGGGGATCTTGGCTGGGTTCTGTGTATGCAGGGATTGGTTTTTGTTGTTGGGGGCGCATTTTCTCCACTCCCATGGAATGCCGTGCATCTATCGCTTTGTGGATGTGTATCGGCATTATGGACCCTGGTGAAAAACCGTACTGAATATCAACTATATAGAGCTTAATCTCTCTGAAAAGGATGAATACATGAGCCCATATGATCCACGAAGTCATTTTGATGCGTTAGCCGAAAAGATAACAAAAAGAAAATCTCATCAGGATTGTGCCGGTCGGGATTCTCCATTTTTTCGATGGAAAAGAAGGCAGTTTATAAAACATTTTGGCAAGTTGCCTCTGCGTGGCAAGCTGGTTCTTGAAGTGGGGTGTGGACCGGGCGGTAATCTCGAAAAAGCTTATAAAGCGGGTCCCGCCAGGCTTTGCGGTTGCGATATATCCCCAAAAATGATCGAGACCGCCCGCCGCTTTTTAAAAGAAAAAAATATTGATGCCCAGCTCAAGCTCTCAGATGGCGATAATGTCCCCTTTGATAACGCTGAGTTTGACATCGTCTACACAGTCACGGTTTTACAGCATAATTCAGATGCAGCGCTGCTAGCATCGTTAATTTCTGACCTATGCAGGGTCAGCAGGGACAGCGTTATTCTCGTCGAAGACACAGCACCGAGAGAAAAGGGCTGGCCAACCTACATGAGACGTCCCATTGCCTTTTATGAGGCACAAATGAAAGAACATGGTTTTCATTTAACGGGGGTAAAGCGAATCGAAGACTTCTGGTCTGAAAAAACAGCCAATAAAATCATATTAAAATGGAAACGTCGTCAGGAAGTGGATGGAGAGGGTGTGCATTTCATACTGTATCTGATACTGGCTGCGATTTTGCCGGTAACGCGGCTGTTAGACCGCCTGTTTCCTAAAAATGAAGGGTTAAGCTTTATGTTTTTCAAAAAGACAAACGCCGGGGATTTAACAACCTGATAAAAGTAGATGTTTAAAATAATGTACAAGCCGTCATTTGATAACGATTCTCATCATTTTAGCCGGGCGGTGAATCGTTCGACACCATTAATAAAAGCGTTGAGCCCCCCTTGCGTTCGCCAGAGATACATACGAGAGCGCCTGCTGGAAGAGTTGGAGAATGATCCGTATTATATACTGCCCCAGGCCGTCACAAAGCTGCTTGGTCCCGCCCTTCGCAGAGAGAATCGGTTGCGCAAATTGCTCGAGGTTATCCCTGCTGTAAAACGGGGGGTTAAACCGAATTTGATGTATATTGTTCCCTATGATATATACAGGGGAGTGAGTGGGGGAGCCCAGCGAATTTTACAATTGGCGCGGGGATTATCCGCTGCGTATAATGTTAAAGTCATAACAATAGGCGGTCTGGAAACAGAATCAAAAGAGGTGTATCCGGATGTCGATATAATCCGTGTTCCAATGGAGCCCGATATTCAGAAAAGAGTACTTGAATCAAGCAATGAGACAGGGCCCGCCGCGCATATCGCCACCGTTGCAGAACATTCAGAGGGGTTGAAATCTTTAAGGCTCGTAATGGATTACTTCCGTGACGAGACCAGCGTATTTATATTTACAGCACCCTGGCTTGTTTCCCTAGCTGAAAAGCTGCCGTCCGGCAGGACCATTATATATGACGTGCACGATGTGGCTGTAGACCACATGGATATGCTGTTGCCTGAGGAGGCAGAATCACGCGGGCGCTTGTTGAGCGCCAGCAGGCAGCGGGAAGAGCGGATGCTTCAGACATGTACTTTTTATATCCCTGTGACCCAAAATGATGCCAACCGTTTGACCCATTTGTATGATGCGGAACGCGTGGAGTATTGCCTGATTCCCAACGGCGTCAGAGCGGATGAATGTATAGCTTTTAACGGTGATCAAAAAAGGATGTTGCGGGAGCGGGTGGAGTGGTTCACGCCCACCATCTTGTTTATGGGGCCCGAATACAAGCCTAACGTGGAGGCCCTGGATTTCATAAACCAGCGACTGGCACCAGCATTGCCCCACATTCAGTTCGTACACATAGGGCTGGGAAAAAAAGCATACAGGAACACTCTGGCCGACAATCTACTCCTGACCGGAAAAGTTTCAGAGCTGGCTAAAGAAACCATTATGGCCCTTGCCAATATGGCTATATGTCCCCTTGAGCTCGGCGGCGGATCCAGCCTTAAAGCAGCCGATTTCATTGCTCACAAACTGCCTTTGATAGCAACGCCAAAAGGGATGAGGGGTTTTGAAGATTTATCTCACTGGGTCGAAATTGTCGATAGGGGTGAAATGATAGAATGTATTGAAAACTCGATCGACCCGGCGTCCAGAGTTTCACCGCGCCTGACAGAGAACGCAGAAAAGGCGCATTTTGCCTTGCTGAAACACTGGTGCTGGAAGAGTATTGCCAATCGTTTACTTGAGCGCCTGGCACACGTTAAAGCTTAGCCTTTATTATTCACTCGTTCAACATGCTGTATCCCGCACAAGCCAGACAGGGCTGCGAGGCCGCAAGGGTGCCGCTGTAGTGACCTACTGCGAGCCTTTTGTAACGAAGCAGGTGCGCCGAAATCGTTGCGCCTTTTGTAAAAATGGATGAGAATAAAATCCTTGATCAAAAATCCATATCCATCCCATACCCAAGAGGTACCATCATTCCCATCCATTTTTATGAATAGATCAGGTTAGAGATAAAAATTGTTTATGATTGCCCATTCAATAGCCCATAGAAAAAGAGTTGAACGTATAATAGCCATGTGCGTTTTCCCTTTTTTTGCTCTATATATTGCCGTTGCCACTTGTTTATCCTGTATAAACAGAAATCAGATTCAGAAACATAGTATAAGACTATGGTTCAGCCGCTGGAAAAGATATTTTATAACAGGTTGGGGTCCTGTCAGAAGCACCTGGGGTGAACTGTACAGCCTGGAGCCCTTTAAAACGATTTTATGTTATTGGTTTTTTCTTGAACTGTTCAGCACACTTAATCTTTTTAAAAAACCCGCGAATGAAGAGGAAGAGGCTCGCCCCAAAATAGCCATCCTTCGCATGGGGAATCTGGGTGATGTCATGCACGGTATCCCCGCACTTGAAGCCCTGCGTAAAACCTATCCAAAAGCCGAAATTCATTTCATAATGGGACCCTGGTGTGCTTCGTTAGCTCCCACGATAGAGCGCTGTGCCGCGATTACGTATTATAATCCGCGACTCATTCAATTTTGCCGAACGGGCTTAAAGGCATCGACGACGATGCGGCAAGAATATATGGAGCTGTGGAAACTGCGGAGGCAGCGTTACAGTTGGTTCATATCAAGCTCTACATCGGGTTTGCTTGAGTGGGTAATGTCGGCAGCCTCCGCACCGTCCCGCTGGATGGGTGTAGCGCCGAATCGGTCTTGGTATCCCCTTCCGGCAACCACCTGGGAAAGCAGGTATAACGATGACGTGTATGAGGCAGAACGAGTGTTGCGACTGCTGCAGCCGCTTGGGATTGTCGACCAGAATCCGCACTTGCGACTTGAACCAGCTCAACACGATGAGGTCTTCGCTTTAACAATTATTGAGCAGAATCGACCAGATCATGGTTATGTGCTGACGGTGGCCCCGGGTTCTGGATGGCCCGGCAAAAACTGGCCCCTTGAGCATTTTTCATCGTGTCTGAAGACGATCCATGCGAACTATAAGCATGTGCTTATCATCTTCATAGGTTCTCAAGCCGACAAACACCTAACGTGTGCATTAAAGGCTGATCTGTCTGATCGCTGTATAGATTTGGCCGGTGAAACCAGCTTTGGTCAGGCCGCTTCGATTATCAGGCATTCAGATGGTCTGCTTTGTAATGACAGTGCTCCCCTGCATGTAGCCGTTGCGTTCGACAAGCCGTTTGTTGCCATGTTTGGGCCTACCCCCCCGAGTCAATGGGTACCGAAGAACCGGCGATCATGGGTTCTACAGTCAGGGACATCGTGCGCCCGGTGCATGCCGTGGCATCCATTGGCAACCTGTACTGAAAAAGAGAACTGTATGGCATCGATCAGAGTGAAGGATGTGCTGGATAAGATCTGCAGCCTCATACATGAAAGCGACGAGAGAGAGCGAACACCATGAATATTGTTAATATACTATACCATTCCCCCATCTATCCCCACATCTGCTTTTTCAGAAATCCATTCAAGACATATGAGTTAAACAATATGTTGAAGATGGTTGCTGTTGAGCGATGCGATCATCTGCTCGATATTGGATGTGGTTCTGGCCTGCAGACCAATATTATAGGGCGTCATGCGGCCTCAATCACCGGTATTGATATATCGAAGAATGATATTGACCGCGCGAATTCAGAGAAGTACCTGGTTGAGAACCGCATAGACAGCACCTTTGTTCAGACCTCCATTGAACAGGCCGGTTTTAACGATGCCCAGTTTGACAAGGTTGTATCCATTTGTGTTCTGGAGCACATTGCGGATGATGATTCTGCACTGCGCGAAGCGTACAGAGTACTCAAGCCCGGAGGAAAACTGCTGCTCTCGGTCGACGCCTTACAGGGAATTGAACAGCCTGAGACCATCGCCTTTCATAAGGAAAAATATGCGGTACATCGCTATTATACAGCCGAAATACTAAACGAGAAGCTGCGTCATGCAGGATTTGAGAGTATCAAGATAAAGCCTTTGTTGCAACAGCGTAAGAATATTGAAGATTTTGCAGCCGGAGTTCACGGTGGTTTTCAGTATCGCTATTTTGAATCTGTCTGGAAATATTGGCGCCTGTCCTTTAGGGAGCGAATCAACACGAATAAAAAGCCCCCCATTTATCTGCTGGCCTGTGCCCGCAAAAATGGTTGACGTATATGATGAAATGAAAAAGAACGTACTGTGTTTTCTTCATGAACCACCTGGCTTCAGCGCCCGGTCAGGTATGCGCCCGGTAGCGGAGTACACCGGCAGCTCTATCGTGCGTTATCGGGAAACCTGGCGTCGGTATATGAAGTATTCCTGGCGTTTTGGGCATATACTGCAGCGCTGGGGGCGCCATTACTATCAAAGTGATTGGAATGCACTGGTTCCCTGGATGGATGAGCTGAAGTTTTTGAGGATAATTAAAAATTATGATAATCCGCTTCTTCACTTTTTGTGGGGGGAATTTGCCTCACCTGCATGGAGTGCTGTTTTCAGGAAAAAAAGCCGGGGTATACTAGGGACCTTTCATTGCAGTGAGCGAAGGCTGCCAAGAGTGATCACAGGTTCGCGCCCCGTTCATTCCTATGATGTTATTACGCTGATGTCTGAAACGCAACGGGCCTATTTTAATGGTCTCGGTGTTCCTGACGATCGAATCAGGGTTTACCTGCACGGTGTTGATACAGAATACTTTAAGCCTCTTGAAAATCGACCGGCAGGTCATGACCGCAAGCTTAATTGTTTTCTTCTGGGAGAGACAGAGCGGGATCACGAATTTATGTACAAGGTGTTAAAAAAACTGCCGCCCAACAGTATTAGATTGTACGTTAAGACGTTCAAACATTGGGTGCCTGGTTATAGACAATATTCACAAGTTGAAATTCTGCCTTTTATGAGTGATGAGGAGTTGCTTAAGCTATATCAAGTGTCAGACCTTCTGTTGATGCCCATGCTGGACTGCACCGCCAACAATGTCTTTCTTGAGTCCATGGCTTGCGGTACACCGGTGATGACCAACCGCGTTGGAGGCGTGTCGGAATACATTGCCGATGACTGTAATATTATAATGGAAGATAAGAGCGTGGATGAATGGGTGGATCGCCTGATGGATTTATCCGAAAACCGGCAGCAGTTGACAGCACTGCGGCCCGCGGTCAGAGTCTGGGCAGAAACCTTTGAATGGAAAAAGCGGGTTGAGCCGTTCAAAACTCTGTATTCAGAGTTTAAGTGAGTGATTGGTTATTGGTTATTGGGTGAAGGGTGATTGATGGGATGTGAAAACAGAAGGACGCCAAGGGGCGCGAAGGGAAGAATTTGGGGTTAAGATTCTCCGTTCTCTCCTTGTTCAGAAAAAAAAGATTTGAACAAAGAGGTAACACAGGTAAGAGAGAAAAATCGGGGAACCGTATATGAACATATATGAACGTATATAAATTTCGGATAAGCAGTGTTGCCCATGGCAAATACAGTCAGCGGGCTGACTGGATGGCTTTGATAAAAAAGTGGAGTCACAAACGGGTTTGTGCCGCCAAATTTTCATAAAGCACAACTGCTTATAGTTTTCGTGAATTGTTGTGTTTCTTGTGGCTATTCCAATCCCCTTCACAAGATCATTCATTAATTGGCAACTGTCTAATATATACGTCTATATACGTTTATATACGGTAAAGAGGAGAAGAGGGAGGTCCCTCCTTCGCTGAAGCTACGGCGGCTGGGCAGATATCAGAGGTCGGAGGTCGGAGGGCAGAGGTCCCTCCTTCGCCAAGGCTACGGCGGGCAAGCGGAATGCGGATGTCGGAAGACGGAGGTCTGAGGCCGGCAGTCGGAAGCTGAAAACAACTCATAACATTCAATTAACCAAGAACGATGAACTTTTTGAAACGAAGAACACAATCGCACTCGGCGATTGTTAAATACACCTGCTGGGTTTTAATCATACTGGCGGTGGTTTATCGTCTGGCACATATCACCGGGCCGATTGATAATCCGAATGACTGGAGGCAGGCCGAAACTGCTTACATGACATGGCGCATGTCTCAGGAATCGCCTCCTGAGTTCTTTGCATCCAAGGTGCCCTACCGCGGGGCGAATGATGTACATCTCGCGGAAATGCCGTTTCAGCCGTTGATTACGTCTTATGTGTATAAGGTGATGGGGCGGGAATCGCTGACGGCGGCACGGCTGGTCACCTTAACCATGTTTGCGGTTTCGGCTCTGTATCTTTTTCTGATTGTGCGCATGGTCTGGGGCGCGGGGGCAGCCTGGCTGGTGATGGTGATATATTGTTGGTCGCCTCTGGGGCTGTTTTATTCCCGGGCTGTGCATGTGGACTTCTCCATTATCGCGGCATCACACGCTTTTCTATATTATGGTCAGCGATTTTATCGAGATGCGTACTGGCGGCATTATCTATTCAGTATTATCGCGGCGACCATAGCGTTTGCGATGAAAGCCCCTTACTGCTTCTATTTGGGGCTGCCATTGGCAGCATACGCTTTTTTTATTGCGCGCCAGAAAAATATAAAGGTGTGGCTGACGCTGGGAGCTGTCTTTGTGTTGCCGTTTACGGTGGCGTGGTGGTTCAACGACTATCGCGTTGCCACGGAAGCAGGATTTATGGAGTCTCTGCTGTACCCCATGAAATGGACCCCGGAATTAAATCAGCAGCAGTTCTTTGGAACGGTCCGTGAGAGACTGGATGTGTCTCGCTGGATGATTGTATTGCGCCGGCTGTGGTATGATGTGTTGACGCCGCCGGGGGTTGTGCTGGCCCTGCTTTCATGTGTGCTGCTGTGCTGGCGCTCGTCATGGCGCATGGGCATATATATCATCAGTTGGTTGGCGGGGCTGGTTATTTATACCCTGCTGGTATTTCGGATTATCGCCGGAACACATGATTATTACTCGTTAGTATACGTTCCGTTTGCCGCGGTACTGATGGGTGTGGGGATCTTCGAATACTCGCGGATCAGTTCGAGAAAAATACTGATATGGGGTGTGGTTGCGCTGGGGTGCCTGTTTACGACTGCAGGAGTCTACCGGCTGGAGACGGTCTACTTCAAGATTGATGAACAACGACTGGCCGCAGGTCAGCTGATCCGACAACAAACGTCTGACGATGCATTGATTCTGTCTGTGACGCTGGGTCGCAGCACTGGCTGGAGTGATCCACGCATACTTTACTATGCCAAACGCCGAGGCTGGGCCATTCCATTTGAAAGCCTGGGTTCAGATGAACTGCGTCTTTATCTTCAGGGCGGCGCGGATATAGCTGCATTGCTGATTACCCCTCAGCGCATGGAGGAATATCCTCCCACTGACCATCCCTTAGCTGAGTATCCTGTCACACAGAAAAAACTGGAAGATTCAACAGGTGCAACCATAGGGTCATTACTGCTTTTTAATCTGCGACCATCGGATGGGCAGTAGAAGTCTTGATCTACATCTGGATCGCTACTTGGATCTATAATAAAAAAACCGTTTACGATTAATGAATAAGTGAGAAACTCTGATTACAGACCTCCGACTTCTGATGTCTGACCTCGGATGTCCGACCGCCGACCACAGACCTCCGATTTCCGATTTCCGATCTTATAACTAATATGTCACAGCCTGCATATAGCACATGATAAATTGTGGATATAAAAATATACTGGTGATCGGAGGAGATGGTTTCCTAGGCTCATACTTGGTTGAGCAGCTGTCAGAGCTGAGTGACTGTCGAGTAACCGTATTAGATCGGTTTCCTTGTGGGAAAATAAAAAACCTGAGCGGTGTTCGTAATCGTATTGAACTGGTCAGTGGTGACTATAAAAACTCGACTGACTTGGAACGCAGTATGGAAGGAAAGCAACTCGTTTTTAATTTTGCATGTGCGTCGAACCCCTCTTCTAGCTGGGCGGATCCTTTCATTGAACTGGAAGGGAATATAGCTCCGGCACTGCGACTACTGGAGATGGCCGGCCAGTGCGGTGTTGAAAAAATAGTGTTCCCGTCATCTGGAGGTACGGTGTATGGTCCTGCCTGTAATCCCGTTTCGGAAACGGCACCGGTTCATCCCTCCAGCCCGTATGGTATCGGAAAGTTGTGTGTGGAGCTGTTTCTTCAATATGCCGCAGAAAAATATGAACTGAAGTACGATATTTATCGTATTGCTAATGCCTATGGTCCCCGGCAGCCGGTGGGGGCAGGGTTGGGTGTGATCGGGGTTTGGATGCATCGTATTTTAAATAGTCAACCGCTCTTTGTGTATGGCGATGACTCTGTAAAAAGAGACTATATTCATGCGGCGGATGTTGCGGTTCTGATGCTGCATTCATTGTCTACTGATGGCGCTGGCATATATAATCTTGGTACCGGACGCGGTGTTTCCATTATGCAGATGCTTGACGTTTTCAAGCAAACTATTGATATACCATTTGAATATCACGTTCGGCCCAAAAGAGCTTCTGATAACTCATCTATTGTTCTCGACTCATCGAAAATTTTACAGGGCTATACTGGTTTTACATTTAGAAACCTTGAAAACGAACTTCCCGCTGTCTGGGATAATGCGAAAAGGAGATGGTCTGGATGAGTGGCCCACTCGTATCTGTTGTAATGGGAACCTATAACCAGGAGCGTTATGTTAGGGAGGCCTTGGACAGTGTTTTTGACCAGACCTTTCAGGATTACGAAGTGATTATTGCTGACGATGCTTCTACGGATAAAACGGTGGAAATCCTTAAGTCTTACGGTGATTCAATCACTCTGCTGCAGCGATCAACAAATTCAGGGCGCTGTCAGTTCACGCGTAATATGTGCATTCATGAAGCACGCGGGAAATACATAGCTTTCCTTGATCATGATGATACCTGGTTGCCGGAGAAGCTTGAAAAACAGGTGCAGTTCATGGCAGCACATGAGCAGTATCTGCTTAGTCATACATATTGCCGCTTGATGGATGAGCAGTCTGCGCCTGGCGTTATCAGACACGAGGGTGGTATTCCTGGAAGCGGTTCATGTTATAATGCGCTGTTGGAGCATTGTTTTTTAACTATGAGTTCGGTGATGATTCAAAAAAAGATATTTAATCACATGGGCATGTTTAATGAAGCACTGCCTGTGCTGAGTGAAGACTATGAGTATTTTATGCGTGCTCAGCGTATCACGGCATTTGGATTTATAGATGAACCGTTGACCCTGTATCGTAAGAGCGCTGATCAGATTACGGCAAAATACTGGAAATATATACCGGAAACGCAGCCGTTTTATCGATGGCTCCTGGATCAACCGGCTCTTTGGCATGGAGTATATACGCAGAGCGATATTAGAGACCGACTCGTTAAATCCTGTATTCATAATGCCATATTCTGGCGGTCTCATGGTTATCCAAAGAGGGCTCTCCAATGTTCATGGGAAGCCTGCAGGTATGGACGGATGCGCATGGTTGCACTGCGAGCATTCGCTGCAGCGGTTATGCAGGCATGTAAACGGTGATGAATGGAGAAAGCGGGGGCCGGAAGGCGGAGGTCGGAGGTCCCTCCTTCGCTGAAGCTACGGCGGGCAGGCAGATATCAGAAGTCGGAGGGCAGATTTCACTCATCACCCCTTACACATGACCCATCACTCTTCGCTGATTACTCTTGTACCTCTTTATTCAATAATTCATCCGTAGGTTATAAATGAAAAATACTGAATACTTAATTATTGGAGGCGGTCCCACTGGAATCGGTGCAGCGCTTCGTCTTGAACAGGCAGGTGCCGACTGGCTGCTGGTGGACAGTTCCTCTGAATTTGGCGGCCTTGCATCCACTTTTAAGGATGAGCAGGGTTTTCTTTGGGATATTGGCGGGCATGTGCAGTTTTCCCATTACAAAACGTTTGACCGGTTCATGGAGCAGGCCCTGGGCGCCGATGGTTGGTTGGAACATGAGCGAGAAAGCTGGGTCTGGATAAAAAAGCGGTTTGTGCCGTATCCTTTTCAGAATAATCTCCATCGGCTCCCGCCCGAAGATCGCTGGAAATGCGTGGAAGGGCTGATTCAAGCCGCTGACGCAGTTGAAAGGTCCAAGTTGAATGTTGAGGGTCGGATGTCGGAAGTCGGAGGCCGGAAGTCAGGAAACGACGAACAAAGAACAAAGAACAAAGAACCTGCAAAACCGTCCACCTTCGAAGACTGGATTTACGCCACATTCGGAACCGGTATAGCCGAGCTGTTCATGCTGCCATACAACTTTAAAGTCTGGGCGCTTCCTCCGGCTGAAATGGATTACAACTGGATCGGAGAACGGGTTTCAGTGCCTGATATCAAAGCAGTTATTCGTTCTGTTTGTCTTGAAGAGGATGCTGTTTCTTGGGGGCCGAATAATCTGTTTCGGTTTCCCCGGTATGGCGGGACCGGTGCCATCTGGAACTCGTTGGGGCGGCAGTTGCCGGAAGACCTTGTTCGGCTGGGCTGCGCAGTCATTTCGATTGACGGCCGCACCCGGCGGGCTGAGCTCGCAGACGGTTCAAAAATTTCATATGGCAGGCTGATTTCCACCATGCCGCTGGATAAATTACTTAGTTGTGTCGAACAACCAATTTCCGGCGGCGAAGGGCTTCGTTTCTCGGCGACAAATGTAGTCGGAGTGGGACTGTCGGGCCAGCCGCCTGAGCATCTGAAAACGAAGTGCTGGATGTATTTTCCAGAGGATGACAGTCCCTATTACCGAGTGACGGTCTTCAGCAACTATAGTCCAAATAATGTACCGCAACCGGGCCGGCAATGGTCATTGATGACCGAGACGTCTGAGAGCACAGCTAAGCCGGTGAACCATAAAACATTAATTACAGACACGGTTCATGCGCTGGTGGAGGATGGTTTGATCACAAATCCGGATGAGGTCGTGTCGACAGTTCATCGTCATTTTCCACAGGGCTATCCGACGCCATTCCTCAACCGCGATAAAACCGTGGATACGTTACGCGAGGCTTTAGAAAAGTATGAAATCTTCAGTCGGGGGCGATTCGGAGCATGGAAGTATGAAGTGGCCAACCAAGATCACAGCTTTATGCAGGGCTGGGAATGTGCCGGCCGACTGCTCCGAGATGCTGGCCCCGAAGCCGAATCGACCCTGCACCGTCCGGGTTGGGTGAATGGGAGAAGGAATGACTGATCAGCCACGCGGCTGATCAGGTTCCTGGTTCGTTGTGCTTTGTTCTTTGTTGGAGGGAAGCAATATGATGAATTTTGTCCTTAGTGCTTGGTTTGTTGTGCCGGTTGGAAATTTAAAGAAGAATGCTGCGGTTTATGTGTTTAGTTGGAGGACTTAATGAAGATCGAGCGATTTGAGGATATTGAAGCATGGCAGTTGGCTCGTGAACTATGTCAGAAAGTGAATTCTGTTATTTCGATTGGTGAGTTTTCGCGAAACTATTCATTGAAGGATCAGATAGATCGAGCATCCGGGTCTGTTATGGACAATATTGCGGAGGGATTTGACGGTGGTGGTAGAGCAGAATTTGCAAAGTTCTTATCCTATGCGCAGCGATCATGCTCAGAGGTGAAAAGCCAGCTATATCGTGCTCTTGACAGAAACTATATAAGTAATCAGGAGTTTCAGGACCTCTATAAACTGGCTTCATCTGCACACTCAAAAATTGGCGGGTTTATCCACTATTTGAAAAACTGCAAATAATATATGGGACGTTATTCAATGTTAAAACAAAGCACTAAGAACGACGAACAAAGAACAGAAATTTCGGTTAATAAACCGAAAATTCTCATGCTCCTCACCAGTCACCGGCTGGACTGTTTTAAGCTGACGATGGATTTTCTGTTTGCGTCAGGCAGTTTGCCGGATTTTGACCGGGTGGTGCTGATGCTTAACGGTGTGGTGGGTAAACACCGGCAGTATGTCGATGATCTGATGTCCGGGCATCCTGAAATTCAGTGGGATACGGTGGCCGGTCCGCGCGGGAAGGGGGCGTTTGTGGCCAATCTGCAAAATGAGACCGTCCGGCGTTATCCGGGATCCCTGTACTTTAAAATAGATGAAGACGTTTTTGTGTCAAAGAACTGGCATACAAAGATGCTGGCCGCCTATGAACGATACTGCGGGGATGATCGCCTGGCCCTGGTTACTTCACTGATTCCCAACAATGCCATGGGCTTTTACCATCTGCTGCAGATGTTCCCGGATTTATCAAATGAATACGGCACACTGTTTGATGCCGAAAAAACGTCCCGCTGTGACGGCCCGGTATGGAATAATCCGTCTATGGCTGAATGGATCATTCGGAAATTTCTGGATATAGAGGAAGCCAATCGCAGGGTTGAGCAATGCGTGGCGGACGGGGCCGATCCATTTGTCAAGTTTGCGGAGCGCTTCAGTATTAACTGCCTGTTGTACGATTACCGGCACTGGCAGGAGCTGGGTGGTATCCCGGATGATGAGGAGCCGGCCTGGGGGCAGTGGGTGCCCGATCATGGGAAATTCAATGTGCTGGTGCGCAATGCGCTGCAGCACCATTATACCTTTTTTGTGCAACAGGAGTGGATGGACCGCAGTTCTCTATTGGAGGATTTTCGAAAGGTTAATCTGCCGGAAACGTGCCGCCCGCTAACGGGTCAGGCGGCCCGGGCGGTAAGGATGGCAAAGCAGGTGCCAGAGGTTTTGAAGAGAAGGGTTTGTAACCGCAAATAAAAGACCGAAGAATTTTGAACAAGCAGGCAGAGGCGGTAGAAGAGAAGAGTAAAAGAGGAAGATATTTAACCGCCCGAAAGCGAAGCGATAGATGATTTTATAAAGTAAAATAGTGCCCGACAGGGAACGGTTCAATTAACGCAAATGGGCGCAAATAAGAGGCAGAAGAATTTTGAACCGTATATGAACGTATATTGACGTTAATAAGAGGGTTGACGGTTATAAGCAGTATTTTTCCTGTGGAAAATACAGCCTGCAGGCAGGCTTGAGGCTTGCATAAAAATAAACGATCACAAACGGGTTTGTGCCGCCAAATTTTCATAAAGCTAAACTGCTTTTTTTTCGTGAAATGTTGCCATTCCTTTCAGTCATTGCCCCGAAGCTTCGGGGCCCGTCTCCCGTTGGTCGGCTGTGATTTTTGTGGCTATTCCAACCCCATCAATAAACAATCAACAATCATCAATTACTCTGTTTCAACCCTCCGTTATCTCCGTTTCCTCCTTGTAAAAGAAGAATTGAATAAAGGGGTAACAGAGGCAAGAGAGGGTAGCCACGAAAAGCACAAAACGACACAAGAAAAATGAACAAAGAGGTAACAGAGTGAACAGAGGAGGTCGGATAATTGTTGTCAGTTATGAGTGATGAGCGATGAGTTAAGGGTTATCGGTGGTGAGGGCTCCGAGCACCAAGTTTACCACGACACAGGCGTGGCACCAGGCACAAAGCAGCACTTACCAATCAACATATCTGTATCCATCTTTGGTTTTATCACGCCTACAGGGTCTCATCTTGGGGACCGGACAACTCATAACGGATACCAATAACCATTTATATACGTGTATATACGTTCATATACGGTTAAGAAAAGAGAGTCAGAAGGGGGCCGTTAATGGACATATATAAAGCCTTTTTTTGAACAAGGAGGAAACAGAGATAACAGAGAGATGAAGGAATCGTATATGGACATATATGGACGTTAATGGGGTTCTGCGCAGGAATGGGGTTCTGAACATATACGTCCATATACGTTCATATACGGTTAATAAAAGAGAGTCAGAAGGGGGCCGTTAATGGACATATA
>CAYXEW010000021.1:0-31201 GCA_964464115.1 uncultured Verrucomicrobiota bacterium | reverse complement strand
ATGATCACCTTTTTAAGGAAGATCATGTTTCAGGGAATGCGCCCGCATCGGAAATAGGGTCTTCCGCAGAATCTGTGAGTCATGAGATGCGCCTGTGCCCTTGATCGTGCAAGGGAGATATGTGTGTAAGAGTAGGTGTAAGAGTACGTTATTTGCGATCCTGACCCGTTATTGTTCCTCCAAACTTCGTCCCCACGCCACGAATCCGATTACCCCTCGGCACACCCTCAGGTCTTCATGGTCGAACTGTGATCTCATCATCGAATCCCGTACTGGTACACCTACTCTTACACCCCCAATCTCTCCCTATCCATGCCCAGAAAATATCGCTACGAGATATTTTCGACCCTTCGATCCGCAATTTTCCAACATTTCCAGCAAAGCACAAGACATCCTGCAATCCGCCAAGTCTCTTTTTACCCACAGATTCTGCGGAAGACCCAATAAATAAGGTTCGGTAAAAGCGCCCACCCGTATTCGGGTTGAAATGCCGGATATAAACTCAAAGATTTTATGCCTTATTAATTTCGCCCGCTTTTTCCAGTGCTATCTTAGCCAGAATTGGCCCAATAATTTCAAAAATGATACAGGTGGCTGTAACCGTGGTAATCAGAGCCGCCCCGATATAGGCTGGATCATAGGCCAGGCGGGACAAATCCGGATGTGTTTCAGCAAATGCTCTTACGGCATTCGCTATTTGGCTATTGTGATGAAGTTCCTGGAATTCATGGTTGATGATGAGGGACAGACCGATCGCCACGCCGGCCTGAGAAAGAATGCCCAGCCCTATATATTTTTTAATTTTCTCTTCAACATGACCGAATTGCGCACCTATCCATGCGCCGCCAATAAGGCCGCCTGATCTGGCCAGAATGTAAACAATCCCAAGAAAACCAAGGCTTGGAAGCTCACCTAGTTTTAGGTGTGCGCCGGCCAGGCAGAAGAAGAATACAAACAGTAATTGCATGATATTCTGCAATGGTTCGGTCACTTTGTGTACGCGCTGTTCATCCCTGGTGTTTACAAGGATAAAACCAATAATCATATTGGTGAGTATTAAAGATAAGTGGAATTGTAGTGCTATACCGGAGGCTAGCAGTACGGTGCCAATGGTCAGGATGATACTATCACGCGAGGAATCCAGTCTGCGAATTATAAACCCGAACACAAACCCGAGGGCTGTTCCGACCAGTAGACTGAAAAATATTTCCTTCACAGGCACCATGATAGATTCAACGAAATGGGCAGACATCCCTTCAATATGCAGCTGATTGATCAGCAAAACCTTGGCCAATGCGGCCGCAAACCCGAAGATAATGATGGCCAGCCCGTCATCGAATCCCACAACGGCATAAAGCGCTTTTGTAAGGGAGCCTTTTGCCTTGTATTCCTGAATGACAGCAACGGTTCCCGCAGGTGCACTGGCCGGTGCGACGGCTCCGAATATCAACGCCACGGGCCAGCTACGTGTTAGTAGAAAGACAATACCTGTAACCAAGAAAAATGCGCAAAATGATTCGGCCAATATGATAGATACAATACCGGAACCAAGGCTTTTTAAGCTCTTGATGCTGAGTTCAGAACCTATGCCGAATGCAACAAACCCCAGGGCGGTTTCCGTTATAAACGAGTAGGATTTTACACCTTCCTCCGTAAAAATGTTTAACAGGGAAGGGCCCATTATAAGCCCGAGTAACATAAAGCCAATCAACGATGGAAGGTGTAGCTTGCGGGCCCCTTTTCCCGCATAATATCCTGCCAGCGAAACAAAGCCGAAAAGAGCCAGTGGTTGATGTTGAAGAAAATGAATCATCAGGTGAAGCTCCTTAGACGTCGAGTTGACCGGCACTGTACAGGACTTCCTGAGCTGTGATGGTTATGCCGGTGGCTTTATCCAGCCCTCCCGTTACAGCTTCTATCTGGCGGATAGTTTCGTTCATCAGTTTCTTATGAACGATGGCCATAATTATTTTGCAAAAAGAGGAAGGACTGTCAGTCCAGAAGTTTGAGAAAACCGGTAAGCGCTGCAGATATTGCCGCATATTCTTGCCATCCACTACGATGGCTGACATGGCGTCATTACTGCTGAATATTTGCAGAACAGGTTGAAAAAATTTTTCTTCCTGAATGATGATCTGAATAGACACCCGTTCTTTCCCGGCCGGTTTGACGGTGTCTGTAGTATGTCGAATGAATGATTCAAACAACGCTTCCCGAGTTTTGGCTGCGGTCATTTCCTCAATGACATTTGGCAGAGACAGTGCCCGTGATACTCCGGACAATATGCGGATATGATCAGATCTCCGCTGGGCGGGTGCCACAATGTAAGCCAGAATGAAGGTCTTCTGCCCATCCAGAGAATCAAAATCAACGCCTTGAGGGACACTGACAATGCCCAGCGTAAAATGGTCAATACCCGACAGATGACAATGCGGAATGGCAATCCCGTTGCCGAAGCCCGTAGAACCCAGCTTCTCCCGCTCTTGAAGAGCGTTAAAGAGATCTTCGGCAGCTATCGCGTTTGTGGCGGGAGCTTGAGCCGCGCACTCAGCAATAAAATGCAGACAATCATCTTTCGAAACCGGTCGGTCAACAATATGTACATCTTCTACTCGTATGCTATCGGCTATGTTCATTTACAACTCCCTTTCTATAAATACATCGCTATTTCACAATCGGTTGTTTTCAGTACATCCCGTATTTGTTCAGCCTCCCTGACTGCCAGGATTTGCTGAATCTTATTCTGATTTTTAGAAAGCAGGCTCAGTTTTGCCATGATACGCAGATGGGACACATCATTGCCGGAAAACAGCATGAAGAATAGATTAGTAGGAGAACCGTCCGGTGCAAGGAATGCCACGCCTTTCATTGAGCGGCCGATAATGATGCGGGGTTCGGCCCCATTCCATGCGCCCGGATCCCTTGGATGGGGAAAGGCTATACCCGGTACAATTCCTGTCGACATCATCTCTTCGCGCCTGAGCAACAGGTGGTATATATCGCGTTCATTTTGGAATAGACCGTTCTCTACAGCAGGGAGCAACAGCTCTTTTAAAGCTTCCTCTCTGGTTTCAGCCTTCATGTCCATAATAATCAGTTCAGGAGGTACCATTGAGGATAACGGTATAATCTTTTTTGCAGAACTCAGCACTCTGGTCGCATCATCCAGAGAAGCCTGCTGCATTCGCCTGGACAGCCAGTCTTCGATTATGATCCGAGAAAATCTCCACTGATTGCCGACTCGTGCGGCGGGAATCTCGCCGGAATTCACCAGCTTCAATACAGTTTTATCCCCCAGTTTCAGGAATTCCGCCATTTCCTGAAGGGTCATAATATCCCGTTCTTTCTGATTCATTGTATTCATAAGCCATTAACTCGCCTGCAAATCATGTAATCTAAAATAACTTATATAGTTACTAAATCAAACATAAAATAACTATTTTACTGTTAATTACTGTTTATTAGATTTAATAGTTTGTTTGTAACGACTTTATATTAATGAATTTTTTAAAGCCTGCAGTAAAGTGAACGATCGGCTGTACTTGACTACCCCTTGCAACACCCCTATGGTTTGCAACCCGGAGATACTATTATGGATGAAGTTAAGAGTGACAGTGAGATAAAGCAGCAGCGTATAGAAAATATGCAGAAGCTGGTGGGCATGGGATACGAGGCCTTTGGCCGGTCTTTTCAGACAACAGGCAGCCTTCCGGATTTAAAGAATCAGTTTGAGGAGGGTCGCAAGGTGCAGGTGGCCGGACGACTGGTTTCGAGACGGGAAATGGGTAAGAGCATTTTTGCCCACATTCAGGAACTGGGAGTTAAATTTCAGGTCTACATTAAAAAAGACCTTCTGTCCGAAGAAGCCTTTTCTGCTTTCCGCGTGCTGGATATTGGCGATATTATCGGTATAGAAGGGGAGACCTTTGTCACGCATAAAGGGGAGCCCACCATCAAGGTGACGGGCTGGAACCTGTTGGCTAAATCACTGTTACCGTTGCCCGAAAAATGGCACGGACTGCAGGATGTGGAAACTCGTTATCGCAGGCGCTATCTGGACCTGATAGCCAACGAAGAGGTCTTTTCGCTCTTTAAAAAACGCACAACTATGATCAGTGAAATTCGTTCTTTTCTAACGGATCGGGGTTATTATGAAGTAGAAACCCCGATGCTGCAGGCGTTGGCCGGAGGAGCTGCTGCCAATCCGTTCAAGACCTTTTACCAGGCACTCGGACAGGATATGTACATGCGTATCGCACCGGAACTCTACCTGAAACGCCTGTTGGTGGGGGGGTTCGACAAGGTGTTTGAACTGAACCGAAACTTTCGCAACGAGGGCCTGGACCGCTCCCATAATCCCGAATTTACAATGGTTGAAATGTATCAGGCTTACGGCGATGTCAACACGATGAAAGTGCTGGTCAAGGGGCTACTGATTCACCTCGCTGAAAAGGTGTTCGGGACGACCCGCGCAGGCTCAGAGGACCAGCCCGTCGACCTTTCGCCGGAGGCGTGGACGGAGCGTGAATACGATGATTTAATCAAGGAGTGTGCCGGTGAAGACTGGTTCGATCTAAGTCTCGACGATGCCAAGAAGCGAGCTGCAGCACTCGGTTGTGACGTCGACCCCGCATGGGATGCGGTTGACCTGTCCCAGGAAATATTTGAAAAGCTGATCGAAAAAACGCTGATCAATCCTACCTTTGTGACGCGCCTGCCATCCAGAATTGTTCCACTGGCCAAGGCCTGTTCTGATGATGCGTCCAAGGTGGATGTATTTGAACTGATCATTGGGGGACGGGAAATAGCACCTGGATATTCCGAGTTGAACGATCCCATTATACAGCGGCAGCGTCTTGAAGAACAGGCTGCTGGTGATAGTGAAAAGATTGACAATGACTTTTTAACAGCCCTCGAATACGGCATGCCACCCGCCGGCGGTATGGGCATAGGTGTGGACCGCCTCTTTATGCTGCTGTCTGGTGAAGAGTCTATCAGAGATGTCATTCTCTTCCCGCAGTTGAAGAATAAATAGGGCCATGAAACTGCCATTTTCCATATTTCTGGCGTTAAAATATCTGCGACCTAAGCGGACCATTCTCTCGGTGGTCACCGTCATCTCTATTCTCGGTGTCTCGCTGGGGGTTGCTGTCCTGGTCATCGTGCTGTCGGTCATGAGCGGTTTTGACGAGCTGTGGAAAGATAAAATTCTCGGGTTTAATGCGCATATAACCGTTTCCTCGTACGGGCATGTGGACAATGCAGAAGATATCAGCAGCATTATCGAAGACGTGGAAGGCGTGACGGGTGTGGCACCGTTTATTCTCAATATGGGGTTTGTACAGCACGGGGACAATGTGCACACGCCGCTCGTAAAAGGTATGGACCCGTTAAAGGAGGCGTCCGTCAGTGAAATTCCGTCGTTTGTAAAAGAGGGTTCCTTTTTTGTCGATGATGAAACGGTGATGATCGGCAGTGACCTGGCGTTGCGGCTGGGGGTTCAGCTGGGTGATGAACTACTCATCTACTCCCCGCAGCAGTTTGTTAAACAAAATGAATTTGCCCTCCCTGAAGAACTGGTGATCGGCGGTATTTACGAAGTCGGTATGTGGGACTACGATATGGGGTATATTCTCTGCTCACTGGAGACAGCCCGCAACCTTGCGAATATGGAGCGCGGCGTTCAGGGCTTACAGGTAATGACGAGCGATCCCTATCGCGCTGGTCTGACAGCAGAACGGATCCGTGAAAAGCTGGGGGGACTTTATGATGTGCGCACATGGATGGAAATGAACCGCCAGCTATTCTCGGCATTGCGTGTAGAAAAGAATATGATGTTTTTTCTGCTAATCTTTATTACGATCGTAGCGGCCTTCAGTATTATGAACACGCTGATCACCGTGACCGTGCAGAAGACGCATGAAATAGGTCTGTTAAAGGCCCTCGGTTTTTCGTCCGGTCATGTCATGGGTGTTTTCTTCTGGCAGGGTTGGATATCGGGTTTGATTGGGATTATGACAGGAACGGCTCTCGGTCTGACGGTGCTGCATTACCGGAATGTGCTGATGCACTGGATCTCACGGCAGTTTCACTTGGAGCTGTTTCCAAAGGAACTCTACCGTCTCGAAGAAATTCCGGCAGTGATTCAACTTCAGGATATTGGGGTTGTCGTGTTGACGGTCATGGTTATATGTACACTGGCAGGTATCGTGCCCGCGTGGCGGGCAGCTCAGCTTGATCCGGCAAAAGCTCTGCGGTCGGAATGAAAGGATGAATCCCTATATGCATGACTTCATTATTCAAGCAGAAGGCGTTCACAAATCCTACAGCATAGGAGCAAATAGACTGCATGTGCTGCGCGGTATCGATCTTTCCATTCAGCAGGGCGAGAGCATCAGTATGATTGGTGCCAGCGGAGCGGGTAAAAGCACGCTCCTGCATGTGCTGGGAGGACTGGACCGCCCCGACAGCGGAAAAGTCAGCATCGAAGGTGTTGATTTCTACTCCATGAATGCACAGCGGCGGGCCTCCATCAGGGGCTTGAAAGTCGGCTTTATATTTCAGTCTTACCAGCTACTCCCCGAGCTTACACTGCTGGAAAATATCGTACTTCCATCCATGGCTGTGCGGCGGCTCGGCCGGAATGAAGCGGAGAAGCGGGCCACCGCACTCATTGAACAGGTGGGGTTGAAAGATCGCCTGCCGCATCGTCCCAGTGAATTGTCGGGTGGTGAACAACAGCGCGCTGCCATTGCCCGTTCACTGATGAATGAACCCGATATCATACTGGCGGATGAACCCACAGGGAATCTGGACAGCAAAACGGGTGAAGGGGTGCTGGACTATCTTTTTCATCTCTGCAGTAGTGAGAATCGCACGCTCGTCGTAGTGACTCATAACGAAGCTCTGTCCGCCCGCTGTATGCGGCAGCTCACCATTCAGGACGGATTGCTTCGCTGAATCGGGCGGAAGCTTCTGTTACCCGCGATTGACAGCAGCGCCCGGCACACCTACTATCGGTCTACATTTTTCAGAATAAGTACTGTCAACGCTCCCGAGTCGTGGCAGAATACGGGCCGGAAAAAAATGTGCGAGGATGTGTTATGAAGGTAAATATAAGCGGTAAACTGGTCGCTAAGAAGGATGCAACTGTTTCGGTCTTTGACCACGGTCTTCTCTATGGCGACGGCGTCTTTGAAGGAATTCGCGCCTATAACGGCAAGGTCTTTCTCCTCGAAGAACACATTGAACGGCTGTACGATTCGGCCAAGGCCATTTGCCTCAAGCTTTCTGTCACGCCCGAGGAAATGATTCAACAGACGCTGCGCACCTGCAAAGCCAATAAGATCCGTAATGGCTATATTCGCATTGTCTGCACACGCGGTACGGGTACGCTCGGATTGAATCCTTATCTGTGCAAACGCTCTGAGTACATTATCATCGCCGCAAAAATTCAGCTTTATCCGAAAGAGCTGTACGAAAACGGTCTCAACATCGTTACGGTCGGTACGCACCGAAACCAGGCGGAAGCGGTCAATCCGCGCATCAAAAGCCTTAACTATTTAAACAATATCATGGCTAAAATCGAAGCGATCAATGCCGGCGTCATGGAATGCATTATGTTGAATCATCTCGGTTTTGTAGCGGAGGCATCCGGTGACAATATCTTCGTGGTTAAAGGTGGCGAGCTGATCACTCCTCCTTCGTGGTGTGGCTCCCTGGAGGGCATCACGCAGGAATTTGTGATAGCGATGGCGAAAGAAATGGGGTATACAGTCAGACGCGATGTGCTGACCCGTTACGAACTCTACACTGCAGACGAAGTTTTTCTGACGGGAACGGCCGCCGAAATTATAGGGGTAGTCGACATCGACAAGCGCGTCATTGGAAAGGGAAAACCGGGTCCTGTAACGCAATCACTGTGTGAGGAGTACAGAAAAAGAACGGCGAGTCATGGAACCCCGATCGCGTGAAGGTGAACCGTCGATTGCATAGTCGTCATCAGTAATGATGGCGGTGCATGTGAAAATGAAGTATTATTGAGTGCGTTATGTTGTGCGAACATTGTCAAAACCAGGATGCCGTCATCCATTTAACCCAAGTGGTCGACGGAAACGTTAAAAAGCTTCACCTTTGTGAGGAATGCGCCCATGAAGGTGGCTTTGATGTGGATGAAGCCCTTTCGATTACGGATGTGCTCATGGGACTTAAAGAGGAAGACCTGACTCCTTCGTCAGAAGATCATACAATGGAAAAAAACTGCCCTTCATGTGAGTTAATGTTCAGTGAATTCAAGAAACGCGGACGCCTGGGCTGCCCGGACTGCTATGAAACCTTCGGAGCAGAGTTGGCTCCGCTGGTAAAAGCCATGCATCACTGTTCACGGCACCGCGGCAAAGTACCTTCCCGTATGAGCAACGCCATTAAATGGTCGTCCGAACTCGCCGAGCTGGAAGAACAGTTGAAACAGACAGTTGCTGAAGAACGTTTCGAAGATGCTGCGTCACTGCGCGATCGCATTCGGATCTGCAGGGAAAAGATCAGGTGTCATGAAGCAGGGTAACTATTTTCTTGATCACCTGATAGAACGCCCCGTCAGCTGGATGAGTGATGCTGTCAATCCGCGCATCGTTTTCAGTAGTCGCATCCGCCTGGCCCGCAATGTGCGCGGGTACACGTTTCCTGACAGATCGGACGAAAAACAGAATACGGCATTGCGGAAGCACATCGCTGAGGCCCTACACTCCTGCTTTGAGGAGGATGACATCATTCAGTTGAATATGGAAGACATTAGTCCGCTGGACAAAATGCTTCTCTTTGAACGACACTTGATCAGCAGGGAGCACACTGATAAAGGGGAGGGGAGCGGTCTGCTCATGACCGCAGATGAAAGCCTTGCCGTCATGATCAACGAAGAAGATCATATGCGCATGCAGGTCTTCGGTCCTGGACAGTGTCTGGAGGGCCTCTGGAAGCGGCTGGATTCGCTGGATGACCAAATTGAAAAGCTGTTGGAATATGCCTTTTTTTCCCAATACGGCTATGTGACGGCTTGTCCGTCCAACGTGGGTACGGGGCTCAGGGCCGGTGTTATGATGCACCTGCCTGGGCTGACGATGATGGACGATATCGGGGCGGTCATAAAGGGTGTCAGCAAAATAGGGCTGGTGGTGCGCGGGCTGTGGGGTGAGGGCTCGGAGGCCGCCGGCAACCTGTTTCAGATTTCCAACCAGATTACACTGGGTGAGAATGAGGCGGGTATTGTGGAGAATCTGCAACAGATCGTTTTGGAAATCGTTGAGCATGAGAAAAATGCGCGCATACGACTCAAAGAACAGCGTCTTGCCACACTGAAAGATAATGTAGGGCGCGCAATGGGAATATTGAGCCACGCCTATATGATTTCATCGCGTGAAGCATTAGATCTGCTTTCGAGTTTGAGATTGGGGTCGGAAATGGGTATAGTTAAGTGTAGATCGGATTTTTTAGATGGTTTTTTGATGATGAATCAACCGGCTCATCTTCAGCGCTATGCGGGTCGGCATTTGAGTTCACGAGAGCGCGATGTATTGAGGGCTGAAATCATAAGGGATCAGTTAACACATATAGAAAGCTAGAATAGACATATGAATAATTTTACACCCAGAGCACAGCAAGTCCTGCAGTTGGCTAAGAAAGAGGCCGAAGGCTTCAATCACGGTTATATTGGAACAGAGCACATTCTTCTGGGCCTCATCGCCCTGAAACAGGGCGTCGCTGTATCCGTTTTACAGAAGCTCGACATAGAGCTGGATCAGGTCCGAATAGAGGTGGAAAGGGCTGTTGGTTCGGGCCCCGAAACGGTCACCATGGGTAATGTGCCCTATACACCGCGAGTTAAAAAGGTGCTGGCTCTGGCGAGCAGTGAAGCGAGAGCGCTCAATCACTCCTATACGGGAACCGAGCATATACTGCTTGGTCTGCTCAGAGAGGGGGAGGGTGTCGCCGCACGCGTATTGAGAAATCTAGGGGTGGATCTCAGAAATGCCCGTATTGCCGTCATGAAAGAGCTGGATCCCAACTATGACCCCGAGACCTCCGGTGATAAACTGTCAGGTGCAGCCGACCAGCAGGCTGGTCAGCAAATGAACGCAGACAGCAAAACACCGGCACTGGCCACCTTTGGCAGAAATTTGACCGATATGGCTTCGAAAAGTGCCCTCGATCCGGTCATCGGTCGAGCCAGTGAAATTGAGCGCGTGATCCAAATCTTGTGCCGACGGTCGAAGAATAATCCTGTGTTACTCGGAGAGGCAGGTGTCGGCAAGACAGCCATTGTGGAAGGGCTGGCTCAGCTCATAGCAGACGGCGATGTTCCTGAACTCTTGCGCGACCGTCAGGTGGTGACGCTGGACCTAGCCCTGATGGTGGCCGGTACCAAGTACCGTGGCCAGTTTGAAGAGCGCATCAAAGCGGTCATGGACGAAATCCGCAGAGAGGGCAACATCATCCTTTTTATTGATGAATTGCATACGATCGTGGGGGCGGGTTCAGCCGAAGGCGCTATGGATGCATCGAATATTTTAAAACCCGCACTTTCACGTGGCGAACTGCAGTGTGTCGGGGCAACGACGTTGGCGGAATACCGCAAATTTATCGAAAAAGATTCCGCACTTGAAAGACGTTTTCAAACCGTTATGGTAAAAGAGCCGACAGTTGAAGAGGCAAAACTCATACTGCAGGGCCTTAAAACGCGCTATGAGGATCATCATCATGCCCAGTTTACACCCTCTGCAATCAATGCTGCTGTCGATTTGTCGACCCGCTATCTGACAGATCGCTACCTCCCCGATAAAGCGATCGACCTGATGGATGAAGCCGGATCGCGAGCCCGGATCGGTGCCATGACGCGGCCGGTCGAGATCAAGGACTTTGAGAAAAAAATTGAATCCTTGCGCATTGATAAGGAAAACGCCATCAGAGAACAGCATTTTGAAGAAGCCGCAGGCCTTCGCGACAAGGAACGAGATCTTCGTAATGAGATGGAGAAGATGCTGGAAGACTGGCGTAAAGTGCGCGATGAAACGGTGGTCGACATTCATGAAGATGATATAATGACGGTCGTCTCCAAGTGGACGGGGGTCCCGTTGACCAAAATGGAAGAAAAAGAAACCGAACGCCTGTTGAATATGGAAGATGATTTGGAGAAGACTGTTGTCGGACAGCATGCGGCTGTGCATGCCATATCCAAAGCGCTGCGCCGATCGCGGGCCGACCTAAAAGATCCCAAGAGACCTATTGGTTCCTTTATTTTCCTCGGCCCGACCGGTGTCGGAAAATCACTGTTAGCCAAAGCTCTCGCTGAATATATGTTTGATAATGCGGATGCTCTGATTCAAATTGACATGTCAGAATACATGGAAAAATTTACCACATCACGACTGATCGGATCTCCTCCTGGCTATGTGGGGCATGATGAGGGGGGGCAGTTGACAGAAAAAGTGAGGCGTCGGCCTTATTCTGTCGTGCTGTTCGATGAGGTCGAAAAAGCGCACCCGGACGTCATGCATCTCATGCTGCAGATTTTGGAAGAAGGTAGTCTTACCGACAGTCTGGGCCGACGCGTTGACTTCCGCAACACGGTGCTTATCATGACGTCCAACTTGGGCGCAGAACTGGTACGCAAAGGGGGAAATCTCGGTTTTGGCGGACGTGATCAGGAAGCCGGTTATGAGCGCCTACGCGATCAGATGATGGAAGCTGCCAAAAAGGCATTCAAGCCGGAATTGCTGAACCGTCTGGATGAATTGATTGTATTCAGACAACTCTCGAAGCAGGATGTGACGGAGATACTCGACCTCGAATTGAGCAAAATCAGAGGCCGACTCAGAAACAAGCAAATTGAGATTGATCTCAGTTCTGAAGCGATGGTTTTCCTTATCGAAAAGGGGTTTGACGAACAGTACGGTGCACGCCACCTGAGAAGAGCCGTTGAGCGCAATCTCGAAGATCCTCTAGCAGAGGCATTGTTGCGCGGCGGTATTCACCCGAATGAAAAAATTGAGGTCGTGCTGAAGGACGGCAAGCTGTGTTTTCAGGAGTTGCTGAAAGCACAGGGCAATACGTGAGCGGATGCATCAGTGGGTACGTATGCAGCATGGATCTCAAAATTGCAGTCTTTGGGGTTAAGTCGTGATTTTCATTTATAGAGGTATTTCGTATTGCATTGCGGCACTGCCTCTCCGTGCGGCCTTGGCATTGGGGCGATTGCTCGGATGGATATTTGGCTCAGTCTTACGCTACCATCGCCACGATGCGCTGGACTCATTGGCTCGCGCCATGCCCGATCTTTCAGAGACAGAGCGCAAGGTGGCCGTGGATACCATGTATGCCAACCTGGGTATGAACATCGTGGAGATGCTGCGCCAAATAAAGATGGATCAGTCTTATCTCGAAAACCATGTGGAGTGGGACGGCATTGAGCATATACGGGATGCTCTGCAAGAGGGCAGGGGGGTCTGCATTCTGACAGCCCACATCGGCAACTGGGAACTGCTCTGCTCTCTGTACCCTTACGTTAACCGAATTCCAATGAATATTATTGCCAAACCCGTCAAAGGGAAGAGCATGCAACGTTATCTCCAGGAAATCAGGAGCCGGTACGGGATGGGCGTATTACCGGCAAAGGGCGCTTATCGCGAGTGTATACGGAGGTTGCGCCGAGGCGAGGTGCTCGCCTTTGTACTCGATCAGAATATGATCCGAAGAGAAGGAGAATTTGTAGAATTCTTTGGCCGCCCGGCATGCACAACGCTAGGACTGGCTCACATGGCAGCACAGGCTGGCTGCCCCGTCGTACCCGCTTTCGCATTCAGGAAGCCCGGAGGGAAGCACAAGGTGATCACGATGCCAGCGCTGCGGGCACCCGCAAACAAAGAGGTGGAAACCCTCGCGCAGCACACCGCTGAATATACCGGCATTATTGAAGATGTCATTCGCAAAGACCCTTCCCAGTGGATATGGATTCACCGGCGCTGGAAAACGTCACCCGCTGCTGATGATGTCGTGTTTCGACGAAAGGATCAGGATGGAAGGACAAAGGCTGGCGAATGATGAAAAAAGTCCGGTATAAACTGGTGCTGTCGTATGACGGTACAGCCTACGGTGGGTGGCAGGTACAGAAAAACAACCGCACCATACAACAGGAAGTCGAAAAAGCGATCGAGACTGTATGCGGAGTGCAGGTCCGACTTCACAGCAGTGGGCGCACGGATGCGGGTGTCCATGCACGTGCGCAGGTCGCACACGTTGACTTGGACCGTGAAATTTTGACTGACAAACTTCAGCATGCGCTCAACTCTCTGCTGGATCAGGATGTTCGCATTCAGCAGGTAGCGTCCGTCAAATCTGACTTTCACGCCCGCTTTGATGCCGTTCGTAAGGAGTACCGTTATTTTATATGGAATGCCGACATCATGCCGCCTTTTAAAAGACTGTACTACCTGCACGTACGAAAAAAACTCAATGTTTCGGCCATGCAGGAAGCCGCTGACCTATTGACGGGGAAAAACGATTTTGCATCGTTTTCAGCCAACCCTAAAAGAGAGGTCGATGGCACCGTTAGAACACTTTTTGACCTATCGGTCAAAACCCGCGGGCGTGAAATCGTGCTCTGCGCAGTGGGGGACGGCTTTCTCTATAAAATGGTCAGGAGTCTCACCGGTTATCTGCTGCGCGTCGGCAGTGGAGACGTTGAACCCGGACAGACTCGCGCGATTCTGAATGAGCGAAAGAGAAAAGCGGTGGTCCCAACAGCCGCCCCTCATGGTCTTTTTCTGTGGAGGGTGAGCTATTGATACGCTTGACGCTATGTCCGGCTTGAGCTACTTTCTCCCTTTCAACAGACCTGATAGATAATAATATGAAAATACAGATACAACCATCAATACTGGCGGCGCCCATGGGCAGGCTCGCAGAGGCGTGTCAATTTGCCGTAGAGTGCGGAGCAGATGGCCTGCACGTGGATATTATGGATGCTCATTTTGTGCCGAACCTGAGTATGGGCCCCGACATCGTAAAAGCTGTACGTGAATCCGTTGAAGTTCATATGAGCGTGCATCTGATGATGACGCACCCGCATCGATACCTGCGATCGTTTATTGAGGCCGGGGCGGATACCCTGCAAATTCATATCGAATGCGAAAGTGATGTCATACAGTCGCTCAAAGATATTCGCAGCATGGGTGTGCGCCCCGGCATCACGTTGAACCCCGACACCCCTGCCCGCGCCATTTACGAGGTGATGGATCGAAAACTCGTTGACGAAGTTCTCTTTATGTCTGTTTATCCCGGTTTCGGCGGACAACAATTTATGATCGAGGTGCTCGACAAAGTGCGCGAGATACGCGCGCGCTATCCATATGTCGATATTTCGATAGACGGCGGTGTCGACATCGATAATGCCGAAAAGGCTGCAGAAGCCGGAGCCAACATTTTTATTGCGGGCACCTCTCTCTTTAAATCTGACAACATGCAACAGGATATAGCTACGATGCGTGAACGCACATCGAGCGCTTTTTCTGAACCGACTTCCTAAATGATGAACGACCTCTCACATATCCGCAATTTCAGCATCATCGCGCATATCGATCACGGTAAGTCCACGATTGCCGACAGAATGATTGAGCTTACCCATACCGTATCGCAGCGGGATCTTAGAGAACAGTTGCTTGATGATATGGATTTGGAACGCGAGCGAGGTATCACCATTAAGGCGCATCCCGTAACCATGCAGTACAAGGCAGACGATGGTCGACACTACCAGATGAATCTGATTGATACACCCGGCCATGTTGATTTTTCCTACGAAGTATCCCGAAGCCTCGCCGCCTGTGAAGGGGCTATCCTTGTTATTGACGCAGCCCAGGGTGTGGAAGCACAAACGGTCGCAAACACACTGTTGGCCATGAAAGAAGAACTGACAATCATTCCGGTGCTCAACAAAATTGATTTACCCAATGCCGATATCGACGGTGTATGCAAACAGGTGGAAGATGTATTGGCGATCCCAATGACTGAATGCTTAAAGGTCAGCGCGAAGACGGGGGAGGGGATTACCACCGTCCTGGAAGCCGTAGTCCAACGAATCCCCCCACCTTCAACCAGTGAGGAGGGCACCCGCGCGCTGGTATTCGACTCTATTTACGATGAATTTCGAGGAGTATTCGTATACATACGCGTTGTCGATGGTGTGATTCGGCCGGGTGAAAAAATACAGATGCTTCGTGCGGGACAGACATATGAAGTAAAAGAGGTCGGCAAGTTCAACCCAAAACCGGGAAAAGTGGAGTGTTTAAGGGCGGGGGAGGTCGGCTATCTCGTCGGCAATATTAAGAATGCTTCAGACGTCATGATCGGCGACACCATTACCAGTCAGAAAATGCCGGCTCGTGAAGCTCTGCCCGGCTTTAGTGAAATTCATCCCATGGTATTTGCAGGAATTTATCCGGTCAACACATCAGACTACGAGAAATTGAAAGCCGGCATAGATAAACTGAAGCTGAATGACAGTTCCTTCACCTATTCACCGGAATCTTCCGTGGCGCTCGGATTGGGTTTTCGCTGTGGTTTTCTCGGCCTGTTACACATGGAGGTAACGCAGGAGCGCTTGCGAAGGGAATTCAATCTGGATATCATTATGACCTATCCCGGCGTCATCTACAGAGTTCAGTTGAAAAGTGGCAAGGTGCTGGAACTCGATAATCCGATTAACCTGCCCGACCCAACGACGATTGAATACATCCAGGAACCCATGATTAAGGCTTCCATTTTGTGCAACAATGAACATATCGGCGATGTACTGCAATTGATTATGGAAAAACGGGGTCAGGTAGAGCACACAGAATCAATTGACAGTTTGCGTGTCATGTTGCGCGTGGGGCTTCCGTTGAACGAAATCCTGATCGATTTTTATGATCGCTTAAAGAGCATCAGCAGAGGTTATGCGTCCATGGATTACGAATATGCGGGCTACCAGACTGATGATCTTGTCAAAATGGACATCATGGTGCACGGGGAGGTGGTGGATGCCTTTTCCAGTATTGTCCACCGAACCAAGGCTACTAGTCGTGGCCGGCAAATGTGCCAGTCACTGAAGGAAGTTATTCCCAGGCAGCAGTTTTCCATCCCGCTGCAGGCGACTCTGAACCGAACCATTATAGCTCGTGAGACCGTTCGCGCATACCGAAAAGACGTGACAGCAAAATGCTATGGCGGTGATATTACCCGTAAAAGGAAGTTGCTGGAAAAGCAAAAAGAGGGGAAAAAGAAAATGAAGCAGGTAGGGCGGGTCAGCATTCCCCAGGAGGCTTTTATCGCCGTATTGAAAAACAACGCCTGAGAAACAGTGTTCCCATGATAGCATTTTTACAACATAGACGCCGACGTAAAACCATGCGACACCTGTTACGTGAATCGCACCATATACGTCACATGAGAGAAGATGTCAGCCATCCAGGCGACATTGAGCATCTCATGAAGGCTGAACAGCAACTGAAAGAGGCCTTTTCAAAACATGATGACCAGGCCTTCCTGAAAGCCCAGCAAGAACTGTTGAAATGCTTGAACAGCATTTGCAAGCCGCGCTCAATGAGTAAATGGCGCGAAAATCTTGAAGTACTGGTCGTGGCGCTGGCTGTGGCTATGGCTTTTCGAGCTTACTATATTCAACCTTTTAAAATTCCGACCGGATCCATGCAGCCGACATTATACGGCATTACCTATCATCGTTGGGATCAGAATTCGGTCTGGAATTCATTTCCGCTTCGCCTCGTAAAGACAGCCGTATTGGGTGAATGGCCTGTATATGTAAAGGCGCATGGATCCGGTCGCATACAACAGTTTATACAGGACGTTCCTGAAAGCGGTGTGATGATTAATGGTATCGTCAAATCGTTCCCAACCTCCACCAATTGGACTTTTGTCAAACAGGAAGGCGACTGGGTGGAGCGGGGGGACGTCATTGCCGCGGCGGCTAAAAGGCTGGGAGATCATATCTTTGTCGACAAAGTCAGCTATAATTTCAGAAAACCGGTACGTGGAGATGTCATCGTGTTTAAAACCGATGGTGTTATGCACCCCGAAATAAGGCGCCATACATTCTACATCAAGCGACTGGTCGGCATGCCGGGTGAATCCATTTCCATCGATCCGCCATATCTCATAGCCGACGGTAAAAAAGTGGATTCACCCTATCCCTTTAAACGCATGGTAACGATGACAAACGGCGGTTACAACGGCTACCAGATACCAAATCGCGAATGGGATTTAAAAATTAAAAGGCATCCCGTCGATATATTCGAGATTGAGGCAGACAATCTGGCACATATCGAGGGTGACCTCTACAGTGCCGATCTGGTGATTGAATGTAAAGAGCAGTATGGTATGCCTCGCAAGCTGCTTCCGCTTCCTGTTTGCATGATACATGACGGGCGCAAAAGCTCATCCAGACTCGACAGTCCGGATGGTGTCATAGGCGGAGTCTTCGAATATATAGACCTCGATGATGTGGTTGACTACATAGCGACCAATAATAATATGAATAACAGGGTCTACATCGTTCCTGAACAGAAAATTAAGCTGGAAGGCGTTCGTTTTAGAGTGAAAGATGCGGATCAATTCACCGCACAGAATATGAAATTTGTTATCATTAATAATTTCCTGCGGCTCGTGGGTGAAGATGATGCCATTATAGTAGACAATGACGAGTATCTGCCTATGGGTGACAATACACTGTCGAGTCTGGATGGAAGATACTTCGGGGGAATCGGAAAAAAGAGTTTAGTAGGTCCGGCCTTTCTTGTATATTGGCCAATCAGTAGTCGATGGGGGCTTATAAAGTAGAATAGTGAGAAAGAGAGACCCGGTCACGGGAGATATATACAACGTCGCATAATATATGTTATGTCTACTAATGTGGAGCAGGCTATACCAGATATAGTATTTTGATTTATTAACAAGCTGTTTACAACCCAACACCAATACTCAGATTATGAAAAATAACGAATCCCTTTTTATTTCCGATATCGAAAACGCCATCATTCATCTTATTAATGATGAAAAGTACCAGCCCATGCGACAGCATGAGATTGCGCACGCCCTCAAGCTGGAGTCCGAGAGTAGGCACACCTTTAGAGGCGTCCTGCGGGATCTCGAAGCTCGAGGCCTTATTCGCAAGCTTCGCAAAAATCGCTGGGCTCCTGTAAAGAATGCAAACCTCCATGAGGGCGTCTTTTCCCAAAACAGGAAAGGATTCGGTATGGTAAAGCTCAGTAATGAGACGGAGGAAATGATTTTTATTCCACCCCGCCAAGTCAAGGGCGCCATGCACGGCGACCACGTTCTCGTTTACATTACCACCGACAGCCGTGATGCCAAGGACCAGACGAGACGCCGTGAAGGACGTATTGAACGGATCCTTTCCCGCGGCACCAAATGCATCTGCGGTGTACTCAAACACGAGACTAGTTATTCGTATGTCATACCCGACAATCCGCAAATGCAGCAGGATATCAGGGTGAAGTTGGATGACGCATTGTCCACTATGCCCGAGGAAGGTAATATTGTCGTCGTCTATCTCGACACTGAAAACATTAGCGGGTCAGGGTGGATTACGGGCAGAATTACAGAAGATCTTGGCAAAGCGGATGATTCCGGTGTGGACGTACTGAGTATCATCCGTGAGCACGAATTCCGCACATCCTTCTCCGAGCAGGTAGTCAAAGCTGCACATAAACACCAGACGGTCATTGATCCTGAAACCATCGAACCGGAGCGCCGCAATATCATGGAGCGCGAATGCTTCACCATCGACCCCTTTGATGCCAAAGACCTCGATGACGCTGTCTCCATCGAAAAACTGGACAATGGAAATTTCCGGCTCGGGGTCCATATTGCAGATGTAGCACACTATGTGCAACAGGGATCCACGCTGGATCGCGAGGCCTGTGAACGCGCCACCAGTGTCTATCTTGTCGATCGTGTTATTCCCATGCTTCCGGGGCATCTCACCACAGATGTCTGTAGCCTGAATCCAGGTGTGCCGAAACGAACCCATACCGCCGACATGGAGATCACTTCCGAAGGTGAGGTAATCAGCGTTGTAACCTACCGCTCTTTAATAAAGTCCAGCGCGCAGCTAAACTATGAACAGGTGCAGATGCTGTTTGATGGAAAAGATAATCACCATATCCCCCCTGCCCTATGCAAATCCATTCTAGTCTTGGACCAACTGACCCAGGTCTTGCGTAAAAAACGCATGGCTGAAGGCTCTCTGAGCTTCACACTCCCTGAAGCAAAGTGCCTACTCAACGAAAATGGTACGATTCGCAAAATTGTCAAACGCAGTGCAAAACGCTCATACCAGTTGGTGGAAGATTGCATGCTGGCCGCCAATGTCGCCGTGGCAGAGCAGCTGCATAAGGCAGGCGTGCCGATGATATACCGCATCCATGCCGAACCCACAGAGGAACAATGGGCGCAGATGTATGAAGACCTTCAATTACTCGGTCTGAGGGATGCCATGGTTGGAGACCAGCACGACTTGAACCGTCTGACGGACCGTACTGAAAAATTGGGTCTGGCACATGCCATTCGTCTGGCGATTTTGCGTAACTTGCAGCGGGCCCGTTATACGACCGAACAGGATGTTCATTTTGGCCTCGGTTTTGATCTCTATACTCATTTTACATCCCCGATCAGGCGGTATCCCGACCTACTCATACACCGCATTCTACGTACGGTGGAGGACCGGAAAAGCCCGCCCTATAACGGCAAAGAATTGGAAGAACTGGCGGTGCACTGCTCACAGAAAAATATGGAAGCCGATCTCGCCGAAAGAGAAAGTGTTGAAGTCAAGCGGGTTCGCTATTTAGAGCAATGCATGCAGGACGGCTTCAGCGGTCCCTATGAATGTGTGATTACCAATCTGACACCGCGTGGACTCGTGGTGGAGATGACTGAAAATCTGCAGCAGGGCCTCATTAAGTACGCGTCTATTTCTCATGATTACTACGAGTACGATGCTGAAAAAAATCTTGCCAGAAGCCGACATGGAAAACACGTATTCCGAGTCGGGATGGAAATAAAAGCCGACATCATCAAGGTGGATACAGCGCGGCGCCTGGTCGATCTGGTCTTGCATGAAAAAGAGAAGAAAAAGCGGCCGGTTAAGAAAAAAGCCGTAGCGCGAAAAACGGTGCCAGCCAACAGAACCGTACGTAAAAACAGCGGAAAAAAGCGCCGTAGGAGATAAGCTGTTATCCTAGAAAGAGCAGTTGGCCCGCAGCGAAATGCCAGCTCATTCACAGTCAGCGGGTTGCCGAATAGTGGATTTTCACTACCGTAACAGGTAGACCATTCTCTCGGGGTTGCCTTCTCTCTCGATATCCAAAACGACGGCTCCCAGGCGGTCATTGGCAAATTCCCTGATGAAATATTCAGCGCGCCTGCGGCTGCTCATGCGCATGGTATTCACTTCCCGAACCTTGTCGCCCTCTTCGAGGCCGATCGCTTCAAAGAAGTCGCCCTCCCCCACAACATCGAGTATATAACCCTGTATTTTCTGGTTTTCATTATAATCAGGTCGCAGTGATTCAAACAATTTTGCGGCGCGGTCGGGATGATCCATCATCTCTTGGTAATACTCTTTCAGAGTCTCCTTACTAATGACCCATCGATTCTTACCGACGCGCTTGCCAAACCGGTTTTCCTCGAGTACTTCAGGCTGCTCAGTACCTGATTGGGCCGTCTCCTGGGAACCGCGGCTGACAAAAGACATCCATAAATCCACTTTCTGCGTGCCAGCCCGAACGGTTACATGATCTGAAAAGATTTCTTCCAGCACAAGGCCTCCGGTTTCCTCTCCCTCTGAGAGCAGATATTGCTGACCTTGTTTCAGATCATCAATAATGGCTTTCTTTAAACCGTTGCGACCCATCGTACTGAATATGCCGGCCAGTCGATACTGGTCGGAAGAAGGTTCCTTTGCCGGCTGCGAGCCTTTGATCCGTCCGACTGCGCTCCATGCATAATCACCGGGGGCCGGCGGTATGCTCCATTTAAGCTCGATATTCTGTCTGGGTACAGTCACCAATACAGGAATATCACGAAGCAGCCAGAAGCCGCCTGCCAGCAAAACAAGACAAGCCAAGCCCACCACGGCAATGGCGGCAGAAACCGCTATAGCTACGTAGGAATGGTCTCCATTTATATTGTCAATATTAGAACTCATAGACGGAAAAAAAGAGATTGAGGTTTATAAGCCGGATTTTGTACTGCCTATGGCAGTTCGGTCATTTATCTGTTGCGATCTACCCGGAATCTACAACCTGTACGGCACGAGCGGGCCACTCTCGATTCCCTATTTGATCTTGCTCCGGACGGGGTTTACCCTGCGCTGCGCTTTACAACGACAGCCGGTGGTCTCTTACACCGCCTTTTCACCCTTACCTGTCGACTAGCGACAGGCGGTTTATTTTCTGCGGCACTTTCCGTCCCTTTCGTTTTCCAAAAGAGCTCCAGGTTTTCACCTGGACGTCCTGCCCTGCGGAGTCCGGACTTTCCTCTCCAGTACGCACTAGGCTACCGAAGCGACCGAAAACCCCAATCTCATAAGTATCATAACCTGTATTTACAGAGAGTACAAGAATCGTCCGCAAAAAGTACAGCTAACCATTTTATCGCTACGGCGGGCATCGTGGCGAGTCTGTGGTGTAACGGCCATGTGGCATCCGCCACAGTTATCACCCTCAATGGGGACGATGGCGAAATCGCGGCGACGCTGGAAAACTCTTTCGTAGCGTGACAGCCATACAGGATCAACACCTTCGGCGGCACGAGACCGCTCGGCCTTTGCTTCTTCGAGTTCCCTGCTGATATGTTCGAGGCGTTCCTGGAGTACATCCTTTTCCTCTTCGAGGTGAGCCGACTCCTGTTTGAATTCAGTTTCTTTTTCTGAAATGGTATGTCTGATTTTCTCGCTTTCCTCCATGAGTGATATCTCTTTATCCTCTCGGCCGGATATAGTAACGAGAAGGCCCCCGATTTCCTTTTCAAGGGCCCTGTACTCTTCATTATTTTTAATTTCAAACTGCTGTTTGCGAAGCCTTATTATTTTATCCTTGACCCCCTGAATATCGGATTCGAGTTCTTTGGTTTTGAGGGCATTTTCTTTAAGGCTGGTTTCCGCTGATGCGACAGCGTGGCGCACCTCATCTATTTCGGTCTGAATTTCAGCCTGGCGGCGTGGGATATCTTTAATTTCCTGGTTTAGTTCGTGGATTCTTCTATCTCTATCCTGAAGCAACAAAAGGCTTTGCAATATTTCGTTCACAGCTGTCTCCCACAAAGTTTGAAGTGCGAGTCTAATGACCTACACCGTCAAGTCAATGAAAAGAATAACTGTTTATGTGTGCTACGAACAGACACGCTTCCGCAGGACTGTCTATTCTTCAGGAATACGATTTTCGTCTATAAGACCTGTCTCGCGCAGATCTTTCCACGTGACACCGCTGTAACCTTTGCCGCGTTCGACGAGGCGCCGCATATATTTGGCCAGGAGATCGACCTCGAGGTTAACGCCTGTACCTTCACGGTACTGGCAAAAGGAAGTGTTTTCGTATGTAAAGGGAATGATGTGTACCCAGAAGGATGATGCGCACAATTCAGCGACTGTGAGGCTCACACCGTCGATGGAGATCGATCCTTTGTACACCATGCCATCGAGAATTTCCTGACTGCAGGTGAATTCATATTTCCAGTCACGTCCGACCTGTTCAACAGTCTTGACCTGTCCCACTCCGTCTACATGACCCACCACGATGTGTCCTCCCATGGGATCACCCCACTTGAGTGAACGCTCGAGGTTAACTTTATCGCCTACGTTGCGTTCGCCGAGATTCGTTTTTTCAAAGGTCTCCCGCAATACGTCAAAAGAGAAGGTATTGTTCCTGTACTCGGTCGTCGTAAGGCAGATACCACTGGTTGCAATGCTTTCCCCATTTTCTATCGGCGGATTCCATTCATCTGTCTTGACCGCTATCCGGCCCCACTTTTCTTTCAAATCCAACTCAACAATCTCACCCATTTTCTGCACTATGCCACTGAACATAACGTCATTACTCCTCTCTTATTCAGTTCATCTGGAAACGGTTTGTTGCGGACGAGCCCGCAACAGAACATCATTTCCTATTCGCTCGATTTTCTCCCAGCAAAGCTCTCGCCGGTCTGCTATTCTGAATCCTCTTCCCCCTACCGGTGGCACAGCGTTGATGCCCCCTAGGATGGCCGGGGCCATAAAAAATGCGTATTCGTCAACACACGATTCTTTGACCAGGGATGCAGCAAGATTACCACCGCCTTCACAAAGGACGTGGAGCAGGCCCCGACGCCCCAGATCTTTCATGATGCTGCGCATGGTGATGTTCCCCGTCTTCGAGGCTCTACATACGACGTCAACGCCCTTCCCTTCCCATTTCTTAATCTTTTCAGAGGGAGCCCGTTCAGTTGTGAACAGGATGGTTCGATCGGCTGCTGTATCGTTATACACATGGGCACCGACAGAGCTACGACCCATGCCGTCGACGATGACTCTCCACGGTTTTCGCCCCCGCGCGGGACGGGGCAAGAGTGACGGATTATCGGCCTTTACGGTTCCCGCTCCTACCATGATGGCATCGGCAGCCCGGCGCATTTCCTGTACGCGCTCTCGTGCCGCAGGACCGGTTATCCACTTAGACCGACCGCTCTTGTCGGCAATTTTACCATCAAACGTCATGGCCATTTTTAATGTGAGGCAGGGCTGTCCACTGTTAATCCATTTGGCAAAAGGCCGGATGAGCTGTTCGGCGGCCGGATAATCAAAACAGACGACTGAGATGCCCGCTTTGCGCAATACGGTGAGTCCCCTACCCGCATGATTGGGATTGGGGTCTTTACAGCCAATCACTACTTTTTTTACGTTGTGTCTGATCAGGGCCTCTGTGCAGGGCGGTGTTCTGCCAAACGTTGAACAGGGCTCCAGTGTAACGTATACATCGGCACCGGACGCTTTGGAACCTGCCGCATTGAGAGCCTCTATTTCGGCGTGCGGCCCACCGGCCCTGCGATGAAAGCCCTCCCCTATCACGTTACCGTTTTTTACAATCACACATCCGACAGGAGGATTCGGCCGCGTCAGGCCTTCACCCTTTCGGGCGAGGCCAACAGCCCTGTCCATCCAGCGCAACGGTTCACTTTCAGAGGAACTCACCAGCATTCTCACTCCGCCTTTTCTTCTTCCAACCCCAACAGCCCCCCCACAAAAGAGGAAGGATCAAACGGCACTAAATCTTCGACACCCTCTCCCAGGCCTGCATAGACCACCGGTATGGCCAACTGCTTCTGTATAGAAAATATAAAACCGGCTTTTGATGAACCGTCAAGCTTGGCAATAACAGTACCGGTAAGGGGCATACATTCATTAAACTGCTTTGCCTGTATGATTGCGTTTTGACCAATCGATGCATCCAGCACCATCCACACTTCATGGGGCGCATCCGGTATGCGTTTCTTCAGGGCTCTGTCTATTTTTTTCAATTCTTCCATGAGCGGCTGTTTGGTATGCATGCGGCCCGCCGTATCGATAAACAGGACATCCGCGTTTCTTGCAATGGCGGAATCCAAGGCATCGTATGCCACGGCGGCAGCGTCCGCTCCCTGCTGACCGGTCACACAATGGCAACCTATACGGTCAGCCCACAGCTTCAATTGCTGCGATCCCGCGGCGCGGAATGTATCGGTCGCTCCGAGCACGGGCGTAAGCCCCCGGTGTTTAACCATAGCTGCCAGTTTGGCACTGGTAGTCGTTTTGCCGGAACCGTTGACACCGAGGATCACGACACATCTGGGGGAGTCATTTTTTTTCCATGTGTATTCCGCGAAATCGCCGAGTTCCTTTTTCAGGGATTCGGCCAGCATTTTTTTGCGCGACACATTAAGCCCCTTGTACGCCTTCTCCTGGGTGGCCAGTATTTCTTCCACCAGGGTGAAGGGAATGTCCGCCTGGAGAAGTGTTTCTTCCATTTCCTCCATAGACCACTCGTCCAGCGGTTCGTTCTTATCCAGTAGCCCCCTGAGCCTGTTCTGAATGCTATTACGCGTTTTTTTTAAGGCTTTGACCCAGGTCACCATAATTCTACACGCTCTTTCTCAGTGCGGTACGCGCAGGTCTGTTCACATCTTTACAGGCGCGGTCGAGAATGCCGTTCACAAAGCGACCTGACTCCATACTGCTCAGTTCTTTGGCGATATCGACCGCTTCATTGATGGAAACCACCGGCGGGATATCATCGCAGTAGAACATTTCATACAGTGCCATGCGCATGACGTTGCGATCCACAGCACCCATACGGTGAATGTCCCAGTTGATAGCATATGCTTTCAAGCGGTCATCAATGTCGCAGTGGTGATCAATTACGCCCCGAAGCAGTCGTTCTGCAAACGTGCGACCCTCTTCACAAAACGGCTGCTGCTGCCAGAAGTGCTCCAGTATATCGCTTATTTTCTGGCTGTTAAAATCCAGTTCAAACAGCATCTGAACGGTTTTCATGCGGGCTTCATGTCGTATTTTTTTCATGCCTGCACCGCCTTCGCCAAAGCGCCCATTTCGACGGCTGCACATCCGGCATACCAGCCGCGCCCTTTTTCATCGTCTGTACAGCGAGCCTGGGCGTGCTCCATTTTGTATACGCCGACCACTTCATTGATGACAGGAACGTTTTCTTCAACCGCAATTCCAACCAGACTTCCGGCTACCGCCTGATTAATCAGGTCGGCATGTGGTGTTTCACCCTGAACAACACAGCCCAGCGCGACGATGACATCAAAACGATGGGTCTTTGCCAGCTTCTTAATCATAAAGGGTATTTCATAGGCACCCGGCACCCAGTACACATCGATATTACTTTCAGAAACTCCCTGGTGAACCATCGCCTTTGTACAGGCGTTGACCAGATTGTAGGTCAGCTGTTGGTTGAACCGGCTGACCACTACCCCCATCTTGAGACCGTTTCCATCCGGTGAGGCCTGTACCTGTCGAATAGCACCGTGCGTCAGCGGCCACAGCGCGGCTTGTTCAGGACTATCCTGTTTCATAGTAAATGCCCCAGTTTCGACTTTTTAGTCGCGAGATAGCGCTCATTGTATTCAGACGATTCCATTTTTAACGGTTCCCTTTGGACCCGTAAACCCATTTTTTCCAAACCTTCGATTTTTGCGGGGTTGTTTGTGAGCAGGCGGCAGGCCGTAATGCCGAGGTCTTGAAGTATCTGGGCTGCAGAATAGTAGTCTCTCAAGTCAGCATCAAACCCGAGACTCTCGTTGGCTTCAACGGTATCCATCCCCTCATCCTGCAGGGCATAGGCATGGATCTTATGAGCGAGGCCGATTCCCCTGCCCTCCTGGCGTAGATAGAGAACTATGCCATGCCCTTCTTCGGCGATGCGTTCCATGGACGCTCTAAGCTGCAGTCCGCAGTCGCAGCGCAGCGATCCCATTACATCTCCCGTGAGACATTCGCTGTGTACGCGGATGAGCGGGTTTTTCTGCTTTTCGGGTTCGCCCATGACGAGTGCGATATGGTTCTCATTCTCGGGTATGGCATGGTAAATTTTGAGGTCGAAGACACCGGCAACCGTGGGCATTTTTGCTGTTTTCTCCAACACTACAAGTTTTTCATGACTCTTACGGTACTCGACGATGTCCTGTATCGCTATCATCTGCAGGCCGTGTTCTTTGGCTATGGCCTCGAGGTCTTGCTGCCGGGCCATTTGCCCGTCTTCACAGAGTATCTCACATATGACGCCCGCCGGTTTACATCCGGCCAGGCGGGCCAGATCTACGGCGGCCTCGGTATGCCCCGGACGTCGCAGGACACCCTGTGCAACAGCCTCCAGAGGAAAAACGTGCCCCGGTCGCATGATATCAGACGGACTGCTTTCGGCATCAATGAGTACGTTCACGGTGCGTGCGCGATCGTGGGCGCTGATTCCCGTGGTGACTCCCTCGCGCGCATCCACTGACTCCATGAAGGCCGTCTGGTAGACATCTCCAGTGCCATCGGTATTCATGCGCGACAGGCCGAGCCGCTGAAGATCGTTCCGCTCCATGGCTACGCAGAGAAGGCCACGGCCATACTTCGTTAAAAAATTGACTGACTCCGGCGATATTTTTTCCGCAGCGACGATGAAATCTCCTTCGTTTTCCCTCTTCTCATCATCAATGACGATCACAATTTCACCACGCTGCACAGCCTTTAAAGCCGCCTCTGTATTGCCACATATCTTGTTTTTCATAATAAAAAATCCTGAAGTGCTTTCAGCACACTCCAGGACTCTATCTATAGAATACGAATAGACTGTCTTCTTCCATCCAGACTTTACTGTCGGCTATGGGTACTCTCTTGAGTTACCATATCAATCCCACCACCTGATGAGACTCGCGGGCTTCCACCGCCGGTCGGGAATCACACCCTGCCCTGAAGATGTTCTTAACATAAGATCGCATGCGGGTCAGTTCAAGCACTAATCACATGCAAATTGAGACGGCGCGTCAAGGAGACACCTGCGGATCTTTTTTGCGGTGGAGCGAATGGTAGTAACCGGTTATTTCGCCCTTGACCATACCGTACAGGTTGAGTTCAGCGGCGAGAATGTCGAGATCCAGATCTAAAACAGCCCAGTCGTGAATGGTCAGCGTTTTACCCTTGAAATGGACATTTCCCACAACGTGCCCCCTGATCTCAGCCTCATTGCACAGAAATGCCACGCCGCGCTCACTGCCCTTATTAATAACGACGCGCTTAGCGAGGAAAATAGTCGGTTCTTGTAAGCGTTCATCCACTTCAATAATTTTTCCTTTGACCACTTTATAACCCGTACGTTCAAATCGCTCCAGCACGGTATTGATGTGATTATTGACGAAATATGCGCCGACGCCCAAGCCTATGGCAAACAGTACCAATACGATAAAACACCCGCTAAGACACCCCGTAAAACAGCCTTTACTTTTACTCATTTCTCGAATCCTTCCATTTATTCAAGTCTTAAACTCAATAGGCTCGCTGATCTACATTTTCCATAAAATTGATAAACGACTGGTTAACTACACGGTTTCCTCCGGGTGTCGGATAGTGACCCGTAAAATACCAGTCTCCATGGTGATTGGGGCAGGCCATGTGCAGGTTTTCAATGCTCTGGTAAACCACTTTTAGATTTGCGTTCAGATCGGCCGGTTTGAGAATTTCGGAGATCATGTCCGATATCTGTTCAACGGAGTACAGATCGTACAACGGTCTTACACGGTTTTGAATAAGGTCCAGCTCTTTTTGCACTTCAGCCTTGCAGTTGTCGTAAATGGCTGCGAGCAGGTCTTCTTTCCCATCTCTGCGGATCAGCGCAATCACGGCTTCGAAAGCGGCAAAGTCTTTTATTTTAGACATATCGATACCGTAGCAGTCGGGATAGCGTATCTGCGGAGCCGATGATGCCACCACAATGTTTTTCGGTCCGAGGCGGTCCAGAATGCCGATAATGCTGGTGCGCAGAGTGGTCCCGCGGACAATGGAATCATCGACCACCACAAGTGTATCAACGCCCGGTTTTACGACCCCATAGGTGGTGTCGTAGACCATACTTACCAGATCGTTGCGATCCTTGTCGTTTGTAATGAAGGTCCGCAGTTTCGCATCTTTTGTCATGATTTTTTCAATGCGCGGCCGCACCTGCATCCAGGCTTCCATTTCATGAGGGTCCCCGCCCTCTTTCAGACGCCGCACACGCTCTTCCATCACCCACTGGTCAACACCTTCCATCATACCTAGGAAGGCTACTTCCGAGGTGTTCGGGATGTAGGAAAAGACGGTATTGCGAATGTCGTAATCGATAGCTTTGAGAATGGGCTTGCTCAGGCAGAGACCCAGTCTCTTCCGCTCCTGATAAATATCAGCATCGGTGCCCCGTGAAAAATAAATTCTCTCAAATGAACATTTAGCGGGCTGGCGGGGCGGTATGATTTCCTCTTCCGCCACGTACCCGGAGGCCTTGATAACAACAGCGTGACCGGGCTGCACTTCTTTAATGGCGTCCATGCTAAGTCCAAAAGCCGTTTGAATGGCGGGTCGCTCTGATGCCGCGACCACCAACTCGTCATCGCTGTAGTAGTATACAGGGCGTATGCCATGAGGATCGCGCATCACGAAGGCATCGCCGTTACCAATAATGCCCTGCAACACATAACCGCCGTCAAAGCGATGCGTAGCCTCTTTCAAAATTTTGACGATATTCAGATTTTCCTGAATACGTCTGTAGCTCTCCAGAACATCGCACCCCTCCTGCATATATTTCATATACAGATGCTGGTTTTCCTCATCCAGATAGTGGCCCAGTTTTTCCAGCATGAGATTGGTGTCAGTATTATCTCGCGGGTGCTGACCCAGTTTAACGAGTGCCTCAAAGAGTTCGGCATTATTGGTCATATTAAAGTTGCCGGCAATAATGAGATTGCGTGTAAGCCAGTTGCTCTGACGAATAAAGGGATGACAGTATTTGCTGGAGTTCTTTCCTCTCGTCCCGTAACGCAAGTGACCTAAGAGCACTTCTCCGGCAAACGACACATGCTCCTTGATCCAAGCCGGATCGCGGTACAATCGTGGGTGCTGATGGCGGGCTTCCATAAAGTCATTCTGTATGTTTTTATAGATATCGGACAGCGGGTCTTTTTTTGAAGACCGCTGCTTGGCTATATACCGCTGCCCCGGCTCCATGCCCAATTTAACGACGGCTACTCCGGCCCCGTCCTGCCCGCGGTTGTGCTGTTTTTCCATCAGGAGGTAAAGCTTGTTGATGGCATACAGCGGAGAGCCGTAATTCCTGATGTAATACTCATACGGTTTTAACAGTCGGATAAGGGCTATACCGCATTCATGCTGTAAGGCTTCACTCATGGGTGTGTCATCGGCGTTGGTGATAATGCTTATACCATTGAATAAACCGGGGTACACCGACGGCAATCGGGGTGGTGGGTTCGTAGCCCACTTTTTTATGAATGCGCGAAATGTCAGCATAGGTTGCTTCGACATCGCCCGGTTGCATGGGCATCATTTCCATGATCGGCTCCACATTCAGTTCTCTGGCCATTAAGCCGATCAGGTCCATCAGATTTTCAGAGCGGTGATTGCCTATATTCAGCACTTCGTAGTCGTCGAGTTTATCGGAGAACAGACACCCCTGCACGCCGCTGACAATGTCATCAATATAGGTGAAATCACGCTTCATCTTCCCGTGATTAAATACTTTAATAGGCTGGCCGTTGAGCATGGCCTCAGTAAAGAGCCACATGGCCATATCGGGCCTGCCCCATGGACCGTAAACGGTGAAAAAGCGCAATCCGGCCGTCTGTATTCCATAGAGATGTGTATACGTGTGGGCCATGAGCTCATTGGCTTTCTTGGTCGCCGCATACAGGCTGATGGGCTGATCAACGGGATCCTCCTCACTGAACGGCAGTTTTTTATTGCCGCCATAGACGCTGGAGCTGGAAGCGTAGACAAGGCGCTGGACTTTATGGTGACGGCAAGCTTCCAGTATGTTCAGAAATGCATCCAGATTGGATTGCTGATAGACAAAGGGATGAGTAATCGAATAGCGCACGCCCGCCTGAGCTGCCAGGTGCACCACCCGCTCAGGTGATGCCCGGTCGAACACGTCTTTTACCAGCTCGTAGTCACAGAGATCACCCCGCACACACGTAAAACTCTCCATCTTTTCGAGTTCCCGGTTGCGATCCTCTTTGAGCTGAACCGTGTAATAGTCATTAAAACTATCCAGACCGACGACGCGATGCCCTTCCATAAGCAGTCTTTTTGCCAAATGAAAACCTATAAAACCCGCTGTTCCCGTTACTAAAATAGTCATTGCTATAAATCACCTATATTTGTCTTTAATACCGTACACTACATTAAATAATCATGGCGTTGCATCACATATCCGCAAATAATTTATACCTGCAGTTGATTTTTTTCAATAATGGCGAACATTACATTTAGAACAACAGTGGAGTGATTATATTGAAAACCACTAGCATCCCATAGCTCTGGGTTTGAGATCGTTTTGATGCAGAGATTGCTAGG
>CAYXEW010000020.1:0-32151 GCA_964464115.1 uncultured Verrucomicrobiota bacterium | reverse complement strand
TTAGAAAGCGATCAAGAGAAAGGAATAGATGATGTCAAAAATATTAATACGCTCAATTGTCCGGCCGGAAAAGGCCGATGCGGTGATGAAGGCCTTGTTTGAGGCGGGTTATCCTGCGGTTACTAAAGTGCCGGTGTGCGGTCGCGGCAAACAGCGAGGCCTGAAGGTGGGAGAGGTCACCTACGATGAGCTTCCTAAAGAACTTCTGATGACGGTCGTAGATGACAAAGATAAGGATTTTGTCATCAAGGCTGTGCTGGAAACAGCCAAAACGAGTGATGCCGGAAATTTCGGTGACGGCAAGATATTCGTCAGTCCCGTGGAAGAAGTTTACACGATTAGCTCGGGCGTTAAGGAGTCTTGAGCACATTCGGGAGTACCTATTATGAAAGAAGTGTTGGCGGTTATCCGCATGAATAAAATTAATGATACAAAACGCGCTCTGAATGAAGCGGGTATCACATCTTTTACGGCGACCGGGCGCGTGCTTGGCCGCGGTAAAGGAATGGTGGATTACCGCATTCTGCACGGCGCGGAAGAAGGTTATCAGGAGGCGATCAGCCAGCTAGGTGGCGGCCCGAAACTCGTGCCGAAGCGGTTAATTACCGTGGTGGTTTCCGACGACTGGGTGGAGCGCACGGTCGGGGCCATCATTAAAACAAACCAGACGGGCAATGCCGGCGATGGAAAAATTTTTGTGTTGCCCGTTTTGGAAGCCGTCAGAGTGAGAACCGGTGAGTCTGCCAATGGCCCGACCGGAGGCACTGTACTCGATTCATCAGGAGGATTATCATGAACGAAAAAAGAAACATACCCGATCCCGAAAAACTGAAAGCGGAGATTCTGGAAAAGTACCCGCCTAAAGTGGCGCGCAAGAGAAGTAAGAGCATGGTGGTTAATGATCCCAAGCTCGATCAGGAAATTCAGTCTAATGTGCGTACTATTCCTGGCATAATCACCCAGCGCGGCTGCACCTATGCCGGCTGTAAGGGTGTGGTGCTCGGTCCGACGCGTGATATTGTAAACCTGGTCCACGGCCCGATCGGCTGCAGCTTTTATGCCTGGCTGACGCGCCGCAACCAGACCGATCCCGGACCGGACGGCGAAAATTACATGAACTATTGTTTTTCCACCGATATGCAGGATGACAATATCGTGTTTGGCGGGGAGAAAAAGCTCAGGGAAGCCATACAGGAAGTGTACGACATCTTTCACCCGAAGGCGATCGGCGTGTTCTCCACCTGTCCGGTGGGACTGATTGGTGATGACGTTCATGCCGTGTCCAGGGAGATGAAAGAAAAGTTGGGCGACTGCAATGTATTCGGTTTCAGTTGCGAGGGCTACAAGGGGGTCAGCCAGTCGGCTGGCCACCACATTGCCAACAACCAGCTCTTCAAACATGTGGTCGGCAATAAGGATGAAAAGCCGGAAGGCCAGTTCAATATCAACCTGCTCGGTGAATACAATATCGGAGGTGACGGTTTTGAAATTGACCGCCTGTTCAAGGCCTGTGGCATTAACATCGTCTGCACCTTCAGTGGTAACTCGCATATGGACGCCTTTGAACGGTCGCACATGGCCGACTTGAATCTGGTGATGTGCCATCGCTCAATCAATTACATGGCTGAAATGATGGAAACCAAGTTCGGTATCCCCTGGATGAAAGTGAATTTCATCGGGGCCGAGTCTACAGCCAAAGCTCTGCGCAAGGTGGGTGAGTATTATGAAGACGAGGCTCTTCAGCAGCGCATTGAAGACGTGATTGCCGCGGAACTGCCGGCCGTCGAAGAAGTGGTGGCAGAGATCAGGCCCCGAACTGAAGGCAAGCTCGCTATGCTGTTTGTCGGCGGTTCAAGGGCCCACCACTATCAGGAGCTGTTTAATGAGTTGGGCATGCAAACGGTCAGTGCGGGTTATGAATTCGGTCACCGTGATGACTACGAAGGCCGTAAAGTGTTGCCCACCATTAAAGTTGATGCCGACAGCCGGAACATTGAAGAACTCAAGGTGGAGGCGGATCCCGACCGGTTTAACCCGCGCACTCCTGAAGATAAGCTGCAGGCGCTGAAAGAGAAGGGCCTCGAAATCAGTGATTACCGGGGCATGATGACCGATATGGCGGATCAGTCGCTCATCGTCGATGATATCACGCACTGGGAAACCGAAAAACTGATTGAGTACTACAAGCCCGATATTTTCTGCGCCGGTATCAAGGAAAAGTACGTGGTGCAGAAGACCGGTATACCCCTGAAACAGTTGCACAGTTACGACTATGGCGGGCCTTATGCCGGGTTTCGGGGGGCGGTAAACTTTTACCGCGACATCGACCAGATGCTTTCTACCGTCATTTGGAAAAAACTCAAGGCGCCCTGGCTTTCGGATGAATCAACCAACGGCCTGAAGGCGGAATATGTAGCATAAGGAGAACGATCATGCTTTTAAGACATACACCTAAAGAAGTTAAAGAGCGCAAAGCGCTCACCATCAGTCCCGCCAAGACCTGTCAGCCGGTGGGGGCCATGTACGCCGCGCTCGGCGTGCATGGATGCCTTCCGCACTCGCACGGTTCGCAGGGATGCTGTTCGTATCATCGCAGCGCCCTGACCCGGCATTACAAAGATCCGATTATGGCGGGCACCAGTTCGTTCACCGAAGGATCTTCGGTTTTTGGCGGACAGGCCAACCTGCTGCAGGCCTTGGCCAATATGTTCACGATCTATGACCCGGATCTGGTTGCCGTCCATACCACCTGTCTTTCGGAAACGATCGGGGATGATATGAACCAGATCGTTCAGAAAGCGTTTGATGATGGAAAGATTCCAGAGGGAAAGAGGGTTATCTATTGCAACACCCCGAGCTATATCGGATCCCATGTGACCGGATTTTCCAACATGGTTGCCGGAATTGTTAAAGGGCTCGCCGTTAAAAAAGGCGAACCGCTGGACCAGCTCAATATCATACCGGGCTGGGTGGAACCTTCGGATATGCGTGAAATGAAGCGCATCGCCGCCGAAATGGGTATCAAAACGGTCCTGTTTCCCGACACGTCGGATGTGGTGGATACGCCGCAGACAGGGGAATACAAGATGTACCCGGATGGCGGTGTGACCGTGGATGAAATGGCGACGACGGGAGACAGCATCAAGACGCTGGCGCTCGGTGCCTGGGCTTCTGAGGCCGCAGCCAAGCAGCTCGATGTTAAATGCAAGGTGCCGTATGAGCTGCTGGATCTTCCGATTGGTTTGAGTGCAACGGATCGGTTTATCCAGGCCCTTTCGAGTGCGGCGCGCGTGCCGGTGCCGGATAGCTTTGTCAAGGAACGTGGCCGGCTGGCGGATGTTATCACGGATATGTCGCAATACTTTTACGGGCGCAAAGTGGCGCTGTGGGGGGATCCCGATCAGCTCATTCCCTTGACCGAGTTCCTCCTCGACCTGAATATGATTCCGCAACACATCGTGTCAGGCACACCGGGTAAAAAATTTGAAGCCCGCATTCGCGAGATTGCCGGTGATCGGGTCCCCGGTCTGAACGTTAAAAACGGGGGCCAGGCCGATATGTTCCTGATGCATCAGTGGATTAAAAATGATCCGGTCGATCTGCTCATAGGCAACACGTACGGAAAATATATTGCCCGGGATGAGGATATTCCTTTTGTCCGCATGGGCTTCCCGATCCTGGACCGCATCGGTCACAGCTATTTTCCAACGGTGGGCTATACGGGCGGCATTCGGTTGCTGGAAAAAATGCTCGATGCCATCATGGACAAGATGGACCGCGATGCGCCCGAGACCTCATTTGAACTCGTGATGTAGGGAGAACACCGTGCCGGAGCGCAAAGACATAGCCATTCTGGAGAAGCGCAGACAGCAGGTGCATGACGGCAAGGGCGCTTTTGAAATGGCCTGTGAGAAGGCCAGCGTAGCCGGCTCGGTCAGTCAGCGCGCCTGCAGTTTTTGCGGTTCCCGGGTGGTGCTCTATCCTATCGCTGATGCCTTGCACGTGGTCCACGGTCCAATTGGTTGCGCCGCCTACACCTGGGATATCAGGGGCGCTCTTTCTTCCGGCCCCAACCTGCATCGTTTAAGCTTTTCGACGGATATGCAGGAAAAGGATGTGGTGTACGGCGGAGAAAAGAAGCTCTTTCAGTCAATTATGGAGCTGAGCCGTGCGTATGAGCCCAATGCTGTTTTTGTTTATGCGACCTGCATTGCGGGAGTGATTGGCGACGATGTGAAGGCGGTTTGCAGGAGGGCAGAGGAAGCGCTGGGCATATCGGTTATACCCGTGGACAGCGAGGGCTTCAAGGGTAGCAAGAAGGCGGGCTATCATGCGGCCTGTGACGCACTGTTTAACCATCTCGTGGGGACCGGCGATACGTCGGATATCGGGCCGCTGAGTATTAACATCTTGGGCGATTTTAATCTGGCCGGTGAAATATGGATGATTGAAGAGTACTACAAAAAAATGGGTATTGAAATTGTCAGCCGGATTACCGGCGATGGCCGTGTCGAGGATATCCGACGCATGCACGGTGCCGCCCTGAATCTGGTGCAGTGCTCAGGATCCGTCACCAGACTGGCGGAACAGATGAAAAAAAAGTACGGCATTCCCTACATGCGGGTGTCCTATTTTGGCATAGAGGATATGTCTCGGGCCCTCTACGATGTCGCTGAATTTTTCAATGAGGAGCCCGTTGTGATGGAGCGAGCGCAGGAGCTGGTAGCCTCTGAGGTTAAACGGATTTTGCCGGAGCTCATGCAGATCAAGGCAGATTTGAAGGGTCGGCGCGCGGCCATCTACACCGGCGGCGCATTCAAAGTTTTTTCCCTGGTCCGGTCGTTGCGCACCATTGGTATGAAGGCGGTGGTGGCAGGATCGCAGACCGGCAGTAAAGAAGATTATCGGCAGCTCCACGAGTTGTGTGATGAGGGTGCCGTGCTGGTCGATGACACTAATCCCGTCGAGCTGGCTAAATTTATCCTCGAAAAAGATGTTGATCTGTTTATCGGTGGCGTGAAGGAAAGGCCCGTGGCATATAAACTCGGCGTGGCGTTCTGTGACCACAATCATGAGCGCAAAATTGCCCTCGCCGGTTTTGAGGGTCTTCTCAATTTTGCCCGCGAAGTGCACGCTTCTGTCATGAGCCCGGTATGGAAGTTTGTACCTCGCCGCAGTGCTGCGCCCGCGCGGGCTCCCCAGCCGATGATGCCGCAGGGATGTACGCCGGCTATGTGTATGTCGTGCACGTCTTCGTGTGGAGGTGAGACCTCATGAATACACTTCTGAAACAAACCGGCACGCCGCCGGAGCCCATGAGCTGTAGCACGCCTACAACGAATGCATGCAAGATGTGTACGCCTCTGGGAGCCTGCCTTGCTTTTCGAGGCATTCAGGGATGTGTGCCCTTTCTTCATGGATCTCAGGGTTGCGCCACCTATATTCGCCGCTATCTGATCAGCCATTTTCGGGAACCGATGGATATAGCCTCTTCCTCCTTCAGTGAAGAGACGGTGGTGTTCGGTGGACAGAAAAACCTGACAGAGGGGTTATTCAACGTGATTCGGCAGTACCGACCCGAGATGATCGGCATCGCGACCACCTGTCTGGCCGAGACAATCGGGGACGACATGCACTTATTCCTGCATGAATTTAAAAAAGAATACGGACATCTCGACGGCTTGCCGGAATTGATACCCGTTTCCACGCCGAGTTATGCCGGCACCCATGCCGAGGGGTTTTGGGCGACGTTGTGCGCTCTGGCCGATTCGATGGCGGAACATACCGCCGACGGCGGAGAATGCATAGGCCTCTGTCCCGGTATGGTCTCACCAGCCGATTTGCGCCACCTCCATGAGGTGATGCGCAGCTTTAAAATGCACTACTGTCTTTTTCCGGATTATTCCGAAACGCTTGATGGCGGTTCCTGGGATGAATACATGCAGGTGCCACCCGGCGGAACACCGCTAAGCGCTCTGCGCCGCCTCGGCAATGCGTCGTCATTGATTTCTTTTGACTGCTGTCAGCCCGAACGCCTGCAGCCGGGCATCGCGTTGCGCCGCCGTTTTGGCACGCCCCTTGTCAGGATGCCGATGCCCATCGGTATTGAGGCAACGGATCGGTTTATGCATTGCCTGAGTGAACAGGCGGGCATGTCCATTCCGCGGTTATACAAGGCCGAGCGCGCCCGCCTCGTGGATGCCTATGTAGACGGCCATAAGATTACCGCCGGCAAGCGCGTAGCCGTTTTTGGCGATGCCGACTTTGTGGTGCCGATGACGGCCTTTCTGCACGAGATGGGTCTGAAACCCACCCTCTGTGCGACCGGGGCCAAATCGGCTCTGTTTAAGGAGGCGTTGAAGGAATATGCACCGGAAGCGGCGCGGGAGGCCGTCATCCTGGAGGGCGTCGACTTTTCAGATATTGAGAGCCGGGTGAAAGCGTCTGTTCCGGATCTGCTGGTGGGCAGCAGCAAGGCATACGCCATGAGCCGCCGCATTAACATTCCGTTGCTCCGGGTTGGCTTTCCCATACATGACCGAATGGGTGGACAGCGCCTCCTTCACCTCGGATATCGCGGCGCGCAACTTCTGTTCGATGAAATATGCAACATGCTCATGGCGCACCGCCAAGAGTCTTCACCCGTAGGCTACACCTACATGTAAGGAGAACCCCATGAAAAATTTTGAAAGTCATCCCTGTTTTAATCCTGAAGCAAAAGGCAAATTCGGAAGGGTTCATCTGCCGGTAGCCCCGAAGTGTAATGTGCAGTGCCTGTTCTGTAACCGGAAATATGACTGCGTAAACGAAAGCCGCCCCGGCGTCACCAGTTCGCTGTTGTCTCCCGGCCAGGCCCTTCATTACGTCACCCGCCTGCTCGATATGGGCAAACCTATTTCGGTGGCCGGCATTGCCGGTCCGGGCGATCCGTTTGCCAACCCGGAAGAAACGATGGAAACGATGCGGCTGCTGCGCCGCAAAATCCCCGACCTGCTGCTGTGCGTCTCCACTAACGGGCTGGGTGTGGAACCGTATATTGACGAGCTGGCTGGGATTGGCGTCAGTCATGTCACCCTGACAGTCAGTGCACTACGTCCGGAAATCGGCGCGAAGATCTACGGCTGGGTGCGGGATGGCAAAAAGATCTATCGCGGTGAGGAAGGGGCGGCCCTCATGATTGAGCGGCAACTGCAGGCAATCAAAAAACTGAAAGAAAAAGACCTCATCGTAAAAGTGAACAGCATCCTTATTCCCGGAGTAAATGAGGGGCATATGGTTGAGATAGCATCGCGTTGCCGCGATCTAGGCGTGGACTTACACAATGTTATTCCGCTTTGCCCTGTAGAAGGCACGCCGTTTGAGGATGTTCAAGAACCCTCTGCGGAATACGTACATACATTGCGAGAAGCGTGTGGTGCGTTGGTTCCGCAAATGACTCATTGTCAACGTTGCCGGGCCGATGCCTGTGGCCTGCTGGGTGACGGGACGACGCAGGAAACGATGGACTTACTCCAAGAGACCGCGAACGCCCCGATCAAGCCGGGTGAAAAAAGACCCCACGTGGCCGTTGCCACCCGTGAGGGTGTGCTGGTGAACCAGCATCTGGGAGAGGCCGACCGATTCAGCATTTTTACTGCCGATAAAGGAGCATTCAGCATAGTGGATACCCGTCCATCACCGTCGCGAGGAGGTGGTATGGAACGCTGGCAGCAATTGGCCGAGACCCTGCACGATTGTCGGGCGGTCCTCGTATCCAGCGCGGGTCCCGCCCCTACCAATACCCTGATGCAAAGAGGAATTAAGGTGGTGGTGATGGAAGGGCTGATCGAAGAGGCGTTGAGTGCCCTTTACAGCGGTCGTGAGATTAAGGCACCGGTACGCGCCTTTCAATGCGGCGCGGGCTGTTCCGGCGATGGCGGAGGATGTGGTTGAGATCATTAAAACGAAGAAAGGAAGTAAGACATGAGTGTAACAAAACCCGAGTATCATTTTTTCATTTGCAACAGTTATCGCGTGGGTGGGGAACCCCAGGGCGTCTGTAACCGGAAAGAGGCGGCGGCTTTACTGCCCTATCTGGAGACAGAAGTGCTGGATCGCGGGCTCGATGCCCAAGTAACGAGTTGCGGGTGCCTGAAAGTCTGTGACAAGGGCCCCGTCATGATTATGTATCCGCAAGCCGTCTGGTTTGGCGAGATGAACGAAGAAAAGATAGATGCTGTTCTGGATGCCCTGGAAGATGGCGGGGACCTGGAGTCGCTGGCCATTTGATCAGGTGCTACTATGAACGTTGCAGAGAGTCCGGATAAAAGCTTTGACAAAAAACAGGCTGTTCGAATTGTCGACACAACCCTGCGCGATGGCCTGCAGGCCCCGGGCATTGTCTTCACTGACAGTGTTAAAATTGAAATAGCGGAGCGGCTGGCGGGTGCAGGGATTGAAGAAATCGAGGCGGGTATTCCGGCAATGGGTGCAGCGGCCCAAACCTTCATCAAAGACCTCGTTCGGCGCGACCTGGCGGCCGATATTACGGCATGGTGCCGGGCGAAAAAGGAAGACATCGAGGCGGCCGCTTCCTGCGGTGTGGATGGCGTACACATATCCATGCCTGCGTCTCCCGTTCATATGAGTGCGCTCAACTGGTCTTACGCTCAGCTCTTTCGCTGCATGGACGAATTGCTCCCGTTTGCCCATGAGTCGTTTCGCTTTGTATCGGTCGGTTTTCAGGATGTCGCGCGCATCTCAGAGCCGTTTCTGATAAAACTGGTCGACCAGGCTTACAGCTATTGTGTTCATCGCGTACGTTTAGCCGATTCCGTTGGACTCTGGATGCCGGACCAGGTCAGGACAACGCTGATGACGCTGAACCGACTTTTCCCCGGTATTTGTCTCGGTGTTCACATGCATAATGATCTGGGCATGGGTACAGCCAATGCCTACGTGGCCGCCCGGGCAGGAGCCCTTCATATTGACGCAACAGTCCTGGGCATTGGTGAGCGAGCCGGGAATACAGCTCTTGAGCAGATTGCGCTGGCGCTGCATCTCAGTAATGATTTTCATCTACCGATTCGTATGAACGAGCTGTACAGCCTATGCACACTGGTGGCTTCCCGCTTGGGCCGTCCCATTCCCGTTGATCAGCCTGTAGCGGGGGCTCATGCCTTTCGCCATGAAACGGGCATTCACGTGCATGCACAATTACAAAACCGATCTGCATATGAGGCATATAACCCGCGACTGATCGGACGTTGCCCGGAATTAGATGTGGTGATCGGGGCTCAGTCGGGATCGTCTGCCGTCAGGTCCGTACTGGAAAATTTTGGTATTAGGGTCAGCAGACAAAAGGCATCTCAAATGCTGCCGTCGATTCGCCGGCGGGCAGAAAACCTGCAGAGAAGTTTAAAAGCAGAAGAGGTTGTTGAAATATACAGGACAACAGCCCTTGACCTTCAAGCGAACGCCGGGGAATATTCATATTCAAGCCGCGCGGAGTGCATGTAGATCCAAAAACAAATCCATATGTTTTATTCCTTGCGGGATTTTATGGCGGTAACGGGGATGAGATTAAACAAACAATCTGGTTATGCAAAAAAGGTTGCTACACGGGGCTTGCCATGCCGCGAGCAGCGCTTGCCGGGCGGACCGTGTGATTGTTTTACCAATGTAGCAACGAAGGCTGTCCTTTGTACGGAAGTGAACCGCGTAGGTACATCCCGGTGCCGTTCCACAAACAACTGTGAAAAGCTTTTTTTTTTACCTTCTGTCGTAAGCTCACCATATGGTTTGCGGCCGGGTGGTTTAGTATGATGTCGGCCAGTGCCGAAGAATTAACCGTGCTGGCCGCCTCCAGCCTCACCGAGGTGGTGACAAAAGCGGCCCGGCTGTTTGAAGGGCAATCCGGTTGCCAACTGCACCTCGTATTTGCCTCCTCAGGGACCCTGGCTCGACAAATAGAGGCCGGAGTTCCGGCGGATGTTTTTCTGTCGGCAAATAAACAGTGGGTCCGGCACCTCGAGTCTCGCGGTGTGTTGGCTAGGCAGGAAACAGCGGTTATTGCTTCAAACCGCCTCGTCATCATACAACCGTCCGGCAGCGCTTCAGGCCGGCTATACGAGGCACCCGATCATGTGCTGTTGAACATTGATAATGGCTACCTTTCCCTGGGAGATTATCACAGTGTCCCGGCCGGCATGTATGCCCGCGAAGCGTTACAGCACTATGGGCTGTTTGACAAGCTGCGACCCCGCTTCGTGCTCGGTGATAACGTTCGGAGGACCCTGCTGTATGTTGAGCGCGGTGAAGTGAATGCGGGTATTGTATATGCCAGTGATGCAGCCGCATCTGAAGACGTGGATGTGGTGTTCGTCTTTCCCGCCGGGTCGCATTCACCCATCCGCTATTACGCCACGATTTGCAAAGCCTCCACAGAGCTTCAACGGGCCCGGCAGTTTACCGCATTTCTTAACAGCCCTGCGGTGCAGGCAGTGTTTACCGAACACGGTTTCAGGGGCTATGCCGGTGACGCCAAAAGCGTTCCCGTATCACAGCAGGGAGAGGGTTCACATGACAACCCCTTTTGACTGGAACGTGGTGTGGTTGTCACTGAAGGTTTCTTCCATCGCTGCATGGGTCTGCCTGATCCCAGCCGCGGGAGTCGGCTGGGTGTTAGCCCGCAAACAGTTCAGGGGAAAATTGTGGCTTGAAAATGTAGTGAATGCGCCGCTGGTCCTGCCCCCTGTTATAACAGGCTATTTACTACTGGTATTATTCGGCACCAATGGGGTTGCCGGAAAGTGGCTGTATAATCAGCTGGGTATCCGTCTGGTTTTTTCATGGTATGGCGCTGCCGTGGCGGCCGCTGTTATTGCCTTTCCCTTGGCCGTTCGGTCTATACGAATTGCCTTTGAAATGGTTGATCCAAAACTTGAAGAGGCGGCGGCCACGCTGGGGTTCCATCCGTTCCGCGTGTTTATGAAATTGACACTCCCCCTGGCTTTACCGGGAGTTGTCGCCGGGTACTTGCTGGCATTTGCGCGAAGCCTTGGTGAATTTGGCGCAACCATTACGTTTGCCGGCAATGTGGAGGGTGTCACTCAAACACTGCCCCTCGCCGTGTATACAGCACTGCAGGTTCCCGGCGGGGAACGCCATGTAGTGCTTCTGGTTCTTTGTTCACTGGCCCTGAGTTTACTTTCTTTGAGTGCTGCAACTTGGTTGGATCGAAAGCTTTCCTTACGCCGAACAAGGGGGCAGACATGAGGCTGGAATCCGATCTTTCAGTTCGTCTGGGACCACATACCGCCCGCTACCGGTTTACCATAAAGGAATCGGTAACAGGCGTGTTCGGCCCTTCCGGAGCCGGAAAAACAACGATGTTTCGACTGCTTGCGGGGCTGACACCTCCTGACAGTGGGCGCCTTACATTAAACGGTGAAACGTTATATGATGCTGAACAGCATGTGATGGTGAAGCCGCATCGTCGATCTATGGGGGTGATGTTTCAGGAAGCCCGACTGTTTCCCCACTGGAATGTTGAGCAGAATCTGTGTGCGGTTTCCGGTCGTCATCGCGCGGGCCGCCCAGATGCAGTCTCCTTCGCTGATGTCATTGAATGCCTCCAACTGGAGAAGCTCATGTCGGCGTCCGTTCAGTCGCTTTCCGGGGGAGAACAGAGGCGCGTTGCTCTGGGGCGGGTATTGCTGTCCCGCCCGCGCCTGCTGCTGATGGATGAGCCTTTGGCAGGGCTGGATGAATCGTTGAAAAATCAGATTCTCTCGTATCTCGCCAGGATAAATGCACAGTTTGACATCCCCTGCCTCTATATCAGTCATGATCTGCCGGAAATTCAATATCTGACCGATCATCTGGTGCTGCTGGACAAGCTGCATGTCGTCGGCCAGGGGACGGTGACCGAGCTGGTCGACCAGCCGTCATCCAGGTTATGCTTTGGAGTAAGCCGTTTTGTGAACACGTTGGAAGGCATTGTGCAGCGGCATGATGCAGAAAATGGTGTCTATGAGATTGGCCGGCCGGGGCGGCGCGATGCCGGTATACTGTACGCGGCCCTGGGCTCTCCCCCGCTTTCAACAGCCGTAAAAATGAGTGTTTCGCCGGCCGAGATAGCACTCGCGGAAAAGCCTGTTGAACAGGTCTCTATACAAAATCAGATTCCGGGAAAACTGCTTAAAATTATAGTGTCAGACGGTGCGGCATTGTGTCTTGTAGAGACGGCCTGGGGTCTTCTTTATGTTGAAGTTACCAGATGCGCGGAGCATCGCATGCAACTGAAGCCGGGCCGCACCGTTGTTTGTCTTGTCAAGGCGACAGCGTTTCGCTCAAAAGGGTATATAAACGAATAACGAAGGGAGAAAAAGATGTCATCAACATACTGGAACGAAGCAGAGGCCTATCATCAAACGGCCGTAAAAGCCGCGGGAAGAAGAAAAGTATTTACCAGTGAAATACTGTACAACATACTGTCTATGGCGATCGAAAAGTATTTTATGGAGTTCTTTGAGCGTCATCACACGATGCCGGATAACCATACATTTTCAGACTTTGTAAATGGGGCGGCACCCTTAAAGGCTATGGATGAAAAACTAAAGGCGGACCTCCTTGAACTTGAGCGGCTCCAGCAGATATGTTCAGCCTATGATAGCTATGAACGCCGTTGTCCAACCGAGGCTGAAATCGAAAAAATGTATGACACGACAAATGAAGTAAAGCGTTTCTGCATGCCGGCCGGCCAGCCTACTGCTGAATGAGGTGTTTTTGGTGGCAGATCAGGTTGGTTTCATTCCATTGCAGGGTTTGATAAAAGCCGGCGGCCGGCGTGTTGGATTGATCTGCCAGCAAAGAAAGTCGCCGGGCCCCATTTCTGGCGGCCCAAGCTTCTGCGGCCCCCAGAAGAGCGGTTCCAATGCCGTAGCGGCGATAGCGGGGATGTACAATGACGTCTTCTACCCACGCCGAATATCCACCTTCTGCCGTGGAGACTACCAGTTGCAGGCTTAACATGGCAACTGGGGTCTGGTCTGTCGCGGCGACCAAAATGCAGCTACGATCCTGCGTCAGCAACATTTCCAACCCTCTTTTCTGTTTCTGATGGTCCGGAGAAAAATCGGACTCTATTTCAAAGAGGTTCTGCACCAAATCCACCAGGACTTCTATGTCGCGCGGGGTGGCCTCTCTGATGTCATAAAGGACTTCAGGTTCTTTTCTTCTTTTTTCTTCTGAAAAAATCATTGTAAGGAATGTCTAGTTTTTTAATTTTGTAACGCACCATTCGATCTGTGATACCCAGCTCTTTGGACGCCTGGTTAATACTTCCATCATGGCGTTTCAATGCATCTATGATCATATCCCGCTCCAGAATTTCAACCTGCCTCTTCAGCGTTCCCCGCATCTCCAAATGGTTAAGTGATGGTGCCTGGAGGGTGGGCGGAAAGTGACGTCCCTGTATAGTTCCGTCCTCACACATCAGAACAGCATGGGCCATGCAGTTCTCCAGCTCGCGGACATTGCCCGGCCAATGGTAGCTCATCAAAAGCTGGATGGCAGAAGAGCTGATGCGCCGAACAGAGCGATGCGTCTGGCCTGAATATTTATCAGCAAAATAGTTGGCCAACAACAGAATATCGCTGCGCCGGTTTCGCAGCGGGGGTAGGTATAACGGGAAGACATTAATACGATAGTAGAGATCTTCCCGAAACATGTCTTTTTCAATAAGCTGCTCGAGGTCCCGGTTGGTGGCGGCCAGCAAGCGCACGTCGGCCCGGTGCGTTTCGTTCGACCCCACCCGTTCGTATTCTCGTTCCTGTATGACGCGCAACAGCTTAATCTGGATGGATATAGAAAAATCGCCAATTTCATCGAGAAAAAGGGTGCCCCCTTCAGCCTCGCTGATGCGCCCGTTGCGCGCAAAGGAGGCCCCGGTAAACGCCCCTTTTTCGTGACCAAACAGTTCACTTTCGAGCACGCCCTCATTAAGCGCGGCACAGTTCACTTTAACGAACGGTTTGTTGGCGCGCAGGCTGTTGTAATGCAGGGCCGCCGCTGCCAGCTCTTTGCCGGAGCCGGACTCTCCGCGGATTAGTACCGTCACGTCCGTAGGGGCCACCTGTTGAATGCGCGAAAAAACAAAGCGCATGGCGTCGGAGTCTCCCAGCATTTTACCCTTTTGAATTTCAGGATTAATTTTTGTAATGAGGGTGAGCTTTTCGGCCTCCATTTTTTCGCGTTCCAGCTTCTGCACCCGTCGATTATGAATGTCGTAAGCCACCATACTTGCGACAATGCTGAGTAGACGCTCTACCTCCTTCAGCCTGGTTTCGTCGGCCAGATCGTGGTCTACCGTTAATACCCCCAGCGTTTCATTGCCTAGCTGGATGGGCGTGCAAATAAAGCTGATCTGACTGGCAGAGTGACGCCTGTGTATACGGTTTTTAAAGAGGGGTTCACTGGAAACATTGGGCACAATGCTCGGAGTTCCGCTTTCGAGTACCCGACCCACAATGCCCTCGCCGCGGCTATAGGTAAAAGATCCCTTATCCTGTCGTCCCTGTTGTCCCAATTCCTCAACCGTTAGCGTTTTGGCGTCGCTATCCAACAGCATGATAGTGCTGTTCGTCATGCGCGGCTGGTCTTCGAGAATTCTCAATATGTTGTGCAAAACCTGCCGCTGTCTGGTCGCGGTCGAAAGCTCATCCGCAACCTGGTGAAGCACCGCGAGATCATGAATATGCCGTGCATCACAAACCTCACGACAAGATCTGTTTAAATATTCAATATTGTTGTTCATATTAGCATAAATTAACAAAATTGTATTATTAAACATGTTATAATACAAAAATAGATTATAGCAATTTGTGTGCCACAGAGAATTTGTACTTAAATTGCATGTCTCTATTATCCTAAAACTTAGCAACTGCCGAATTTAGGATTATGCATGCGTTCAAAATGATACGTCTCAGCCATAAATCCGACGCAGAGTTCCCGGCGAAACGCCAAAGAACGCGGCGCACAGAATCAACTGGTTGCGCAGTGTCGTCCGCACCACACCGAGTTGCTGCCAGCGGCGACCCGAAGTCAGCGCGGTTTCGCGCAAGGTAACGACTTTGCCAATTTTTCGGGCGCGGCGAACCAGCTCGACATCCTCGAGAATCGGCTGCTCCGGGAAGCCGCCGATCCGCTCACACATTTCTTTGCGCAAAAAGAGCCCCTGATCACCGTACGGCATTCGCAACAGTCTTGAGCGGATATTGGTTCCCCATTCGACGACCCCGATTCCGCGCAGCCGCTCGCGCACGCCGAAGCGGAAAGCACCCAGCGCGACAGACGGATCGCGCAGCGCGGCGCGGATCAAAAAATCCCAGTTGTCCGGCAGTTCGGTGTCCGCATGCAGAAAAAGAAGGATGCCGCCGGATGCTTTCGACGCGCCGGTATTCATCTGCGCTGCCCGCCCCTTGTTCTCGCACTTCACGAAGTGTGAGAAACGGCAGACCATGTCTGCTGTGCCATCCACACTTCCGCCGTCGGAAACGATGCATTCGACTCGAAATCCTTCGTTCACCTTTTTCAGGGTTTGAAAAATGTTCTCCGCCTCATTCAGCGTCGGAATGATGACAGATATTATATCGGGTATATCTTCCGGCAGATCGACATCGTGTAGTTCTGGCAAGAGCGCCGGCTTGCAGGGAGCCGCCGCCAGCGTCTGCTCCAGCACCCGTTCGGCGCCCCATTCTAAACCTTGAAAAAGCTCCGGCATCGGACGGGTCAGTCCGATCAGATAATAACCGCCGTCGGATGCTGGGCCGATGACGCAGTTATTATTTTCCAACCAATGGAAAGCTGTCTGAATATTTTTCCGATGGTTGGACGGGCAGTCGCCACCGATGATAACGACCCGGTCGCCGCCCGAGGCAAAGTGTTGTTGAAATGTGCGGGCCATCCGTTCTCCGAGATGGCCGTCGCCCTGGGCGGCGTAGCACAGATCGTCGCCGAGCCATGTGCGCATCTGCTGTTCGCTTCCGCCCGTATAGCGGATTTCAATTTCAGCACCGGCATGGCGTGCCTGCCGGACGGTGTGTTCGGTCATCTCGCGCTGCAACGCCGCCGCGCCGTCTGCACCGAGTGCGGGAATCAACCGCGTCTTAGCCTCCCCCGCAACGGGGAAGCGAGTAAAGATGCAGAGGCGTTCACCCTTCACCCGGCAGCTCCGCGAATTGGCTTTGTGCTATCATGCACTCCTTTATACACCGCCTCGCCAGCGGCCTCCAGTCCGATTCTTATGATAACAAAAAAAAATAACCCATGGCAAAATGATGACAAAATCATGGATAGCAAAATCATTATTTTGGTCATCTGACGGGTGGTAACGGAGAAGTTTCTCTACAGGGCCAGTGACCATCATACGGGCCTTTTTGCAGCTCGGCAGAGACGCCTCTCTCTACCTGCTATTTCGGCCATTCTACAGCGAATTAGAAGTTCTCATAATTTTGCTATCCATGATTTTGTCAACTTTACGGCGAAGGAGTTATCCGCTCTACCGTTGGAATTTCAACCAGCCTTTTAAGAGGCGGGCAACGGTTGGCGTGAGGCGGGTCTGCTTGTAGAGTCCGGCGACACGTTTGATGGCTTCGGCCTGTGTCGGATAAGGATGAATCACCGATCCGAGTGAGCCCAGCCCCATGCCAGCGGCCATGGCGACGGAGATTTCGCCTATCATCTCTCCGGCATGGGTGGCTACGATGGTCGCACCCAGAATTTTGTCACTCCCTTTTTTAACGCTGATTTTAACGAATCCTTTAGTTTCGCCTTCGGCTTGAGCTCGGTCGTTTTCGGCCAGATCAAATGTAAAGCTTTGGGTTTCGAGCCCCTGTTTTTGCGCATCCTCTTCATAAAGGCCGACATGCGCGATTTCGGGGTCGGTGTAGGTGCACCACGGCATGTTCAGTGCCGATAGCTTTTTGCGTCCGCCAAAGAGAGCATTCTGTACGACGATCTGCGCGGCGGCATCGGCGGCGTGGGTGAATTTCCACGCCATGCAGCAGTCGCCCGCCGCATAGATGCGTTTATTGGTGGTTTGCAGACGGTCATTGACGGTTACGCCTTTGCGGGCATCAAAATCCACGCCTGCCGCTTCGAGGCCGAGCCCCTCGACATTGGGGGCGCGGCCCGCGCCGATGAGAATTTCGTCGCCTTCGATCGTTTTTTCAACGTCCTGCTGTTCAATCACGATGCGCTTGCCGCCATTTGAGGTTTTTTCGACCCGTACCGGACGACTTTCAAGAAACACCTCAATGCCTTCGGCCTCAAAGGTGGCGGCCAGCAGCGCGGAGGCTTCCGGATCTTCGCGGGGAAGAAAGCGGCCGTGCTGAATAATGGTCACTCGCGAGCCAAGACGGCTGAATGCCTGCGCCAGCTCGCAGCCGATCGGGCCGCCGCCAATGACAATCAGGTGATCGGGGCATTCGGTCAGATTAAATACAGTTTCGTTGGTAAGAAAACCGGTTTCGTTGAGTCCTGGAATATCGGGATGCACAGCGCGGGCACCGGTGGCAATCACCGCTTTCTTAAAGCGCAGCGTTTTCCCGTCCACTTCGACGGTATTAGAGCCGGTGAACTTGCCTTCGCCGAAAAAGACATTCACGCCTTTTTCCGAATACCGCTGAGCCGAATCGTTTTTACTGATCTCGGTGCGGATGCGGCGCAGGCGCTCCATGACGTTTGCAAAATCCTCTTTTCGAATCTCGGAAGCGGTCAGGCCGAACGAAGCGGCCTCGCGCATTCTTGCGGCCAGATGGGACGGCGCGATCAGCGCCTTGGACGGCACACAGCCGACGTTGAGGCAGTCGCCGCCCATCAGGTGCCGTTCAATCAGCGCCACTTTTCCGCCAAGCGATGCAGTGGCAATCGCCGAGATCAGCCCAGCGGTTCCCGCGCCGACCACGACGAGATTGTACATCGGTTCGGGCTCCGGATTTTTCCAGTCGGCGGGGTGCACGTTGCTGAGCAACTTTTGGTTGTGCTCGTCCTTAGGCAATACATCAAAATTCCAATCGTTCATCTCGTTCTCCTTTCAGTAAAAAGTTATATCGTATTATGTCTTAATGATTCTGCTGTCCATGATTCTGACATCAACTTCTTCCACTCCGGCATGCGTGTATATTTTTATCAAAATCATGTATATCAAACTGATTTCAAGAAACCAGTTCCTGCCGTGTCTCAGGTCTTAATGATTTCGACATCCTTTCTATTCCTTCAGCTTTCCACGCGCTTTTTTGACGATAACCGTCAGCAGTCCGATGATCAGCACAACCACGCCGACGAGCACCCACGGGATGCGACGCTCTTCGATGGCGGTGGTGACGGCATCGGTGCCGACCACGTAGAGAATGGTTCCCGGCAACATGCACAGAAACGACCAGAGCACATAGGTGCGGAAAGGTACACCGGTCAGGCCGAAACCGTAGTTGAGCAGATTGAACGGGAAAATCGGAACCAGACGTGTGAAGGCGACGATGATCGCACCGTTTTTCTCGGTCAGCTTGTCGAGTTTCAGAAACTTTTCATTCTTTTCCAGGCTCGCGGTGATGGCATCGCGGGCAAAATAGCGGGCGATCAAAAAGCAGAGTGCTGCGCCGGTCGTCGCACCGAAGATAACCGTGACGGTTCCAACGACTGATCCGAACAGCGCACCGGCGGCAATAGTCAGCGCGGACCCGGGAATTGCGGCGACGGTTGCCAGCGCATACACGCCCGCAAAAATAAACGGCCCCCAGATGCCCTGCTGGCCGATCCAGTCGCGCAACTCGCCCAATCGTTCTCCGAGTCCGAAGACGCGGGCTGCGACAATCACACCGGTTAACACAGCGATCATGACCACCGGTTTAATCCATTTTTTCATAATACATTGTCTCCTTTACCTGTGAGTCGATTCTACTCCCGTTTCCTTACATTGATTTTTGCAAAACGGGGTGGCGAGCAGTCCCTGCAACGTCTGGAACGGGGGGGCGCTCCAGTCGTCGAGTCCGATTTGGATGGCTGAGAGATCGGGCCGCAGACGGAAGCTGCCGAAGAGGCGATCCCAGACAGAGAGCAGCGAGGTGTAGTTGGAATCGGTTTCGATCTGAATACGCGAATGATGAACCTTATGCATCGCGGGGGTTACGATCCATGCACGCAACCAGCGGTCGATCCGCTCGGGCAGTGCTATGTTGGCATGGTGAAAATCGACCACAATACCCATGAGGACACCGTAGAGCAGCAGCTCCTGCAGATGAATACCCAGGATAAAAATGAGCGGTAGGCGCAGCAGCGAGGAAAAAATGATTTCGCCGGGATGAAAGCGCCGCGCGCTGGTAACATCCATCCACGGATCGGAATGGTGCATGCGGTGAAATCGCCAGAGGAACGAGACCCGATGGTTCATGCGGTGCCACCAGTAGGTCCAGATATCCAGCAAAAGGATGGCCAGCACGGCATGTAGCCAAACCGGAATCGGAACGAGGTTCAGCAAGCCGGTTTTGGGCAGAGCCGCCCAATTCCATAACGGCAAAAAGCACAAACCGATCACCACCGCATTCAGCAGCGCGATTCCGAGGTTGCGTGCCAAATGGCTTCCGCGCCGGCCGGAATTATTTTTAAAAAACGGAAAGAAAGGCCGAAACGTTTCCCAGACGATGAACAAAAGAAAAGAAACAACCGATACAACATGGGCAATCATGAATGCACTCTTCCTTTTGCAGTCATAAATACAAGGTTCAACACCATGAGCGTTTTCTCGTTGAATGCTTCTGTTTTATTTTCCCAGCCCCCTTCAGTTATATTTCTTGAAGCTGGAAAGCAGATCCTCAAACTTTTTCGGCTGATATTTTTTGAACCCTTCATCATCTACAAAGACGTAATCATATTCCGCGGCTACCTGCACACGGTTGATATCCCCGCACCATTGCTTAAGGCGCTCCATTTTTGGCGGAACATCCAAATCTTCCTGCCCCTTGGTTTCTACGATCACAATCCGACAGTCATTTAACTTCACAATAAAATCCGGATAATAGTTCGAGATATCGCCGGATGCGGTGACGTAATCGAGCTTGAAGTGCACCGCCAGATAGTTCTTCGCATAGGAAACAACGTCATCGCACTGCTCTAAGAAATTCGCGAATTCCAGCTCAAATTGACTATCTCCAATCACCCGGTTAAAGATGGACTTTTTAGGAATCATGTATCCCTGATCTTTGACCACAAAAGGCCGGGTCTGCCGGAGTTTGATCGTATCCCGAATTTCTGCGTCTCCTTTGTGCTGTACCGTCAGATCATTGATCGCCTTTTTGAAGCTTTCGATAACGGTCTTCGTTGCCGCTAATTCAGATAAATTCCGCAACGTGTTCGGTGATTCCAAATCAATCGTTTTTTTGAACAGATCGTTCTGAACAAAGGCCTTTACTTTGCCATACAGCACATCATATCCACCGACCAACCGAAGTTCCCGCATGATGGTTTGCGCGAAATAGCCAACCACACTGCGATAATCAGCAATGCCTGCGCTGTCCAGAACGGTTGTGTGTGTAATTTCTCCATTCGTAATGTCTTTAAAAACGATCTCCCGCTGTTCCTCTTCACTGAACTGCCGGTATTCGACGGGTATAAACGTCATTTTCTCAGAATGTAATTCGGCCAGATTTTTGTATTCCCGATAAACACGCGGCGTCATCACCGGAATTTCGATGTCGAGTTCGTCCAGATTCTTGTTTTTGTTTTCCTGATCCACCTCGACCACCAAAGGAGTTTTGGGTTTTGTCCCTTTGCCCATCGCCTTGCGTTCCAGCTCAACGCCTTCGGCCTGAATGGACTCTACAAATTCCATAAACGCGTCAGTTCCGACGACGCTGACATATTCCTCCGTATCACCGGGATACATTTTGCGCAACCCGCGGCCCAGCGTTTGTTCCGGCAACACGTTACTTTTTGATGAGTAGGCCCGCAGGCCGACGATTGTCGTCACATTGCGCACGTCCCAGCCCTCTTTGAGCATCAAAACCGACACAATCACTTTACAGGGACTGGCGGCATCATCAATTTCGTTGGCCTGCTTCCGCAAGGCTTCCAATTCTTCTTTTGCTTTGCCGGAGGATGCCTCGGAAATTTCACCGTTATTTTTTGTATGGATCGTCAGCACGCCGCCTTTCAGGTCGGGATAACGGGTTTCCAGATAGTCAGCGACCTCATCGCAGTTGCGCGTATCATCCGTCATTACAAACAAAATCGCCTTTTTGCCCATCTTCTGATGCTCTTCATACGCCTTGCGCCACTCGATCACACCCAAATCAAGATAATCTGCATACTTTTCAGTGAATCTGGCGCTCTGACGCTCCTGCAATTTTGCCCGGCTCGGAGCATCCGGAAGAACCGGATGTTTCACCACGTTCTGCGAGATCGCCTCGACCAGCGGATAATCCGCCACCGTCTGCACAAAAATCGCGCCATTGTTATGTTTCGGCGTCGCCGTCACATCAATCTGCAAACTGAGCGCGTCTCCCTTCTGAAGAAGGCGGTTGTGGATGTCCTCAATCGATTTAAACCACGCCAGTTTGTTGTCGTGGATATGATGCGCCTCATCATTCAGAATCATCAGCTCGTTAATATCCCGGACAATCATACCCAGATCGACCTTAGAGTCCGTGGTGGCTCCGGTGGGCCGCTTGCCGAAAAAGTAATCCATGGTGTTTTCGTCATCCGGTGAAGGAGGAAGTTCATTCCCGGCATACACCCGATGGATATTCGTTAGAAAGATATTGCCGGTCGCACGCGTCACCCGCACCTCATCCTGAAGATGAAGCGTCAGCTGGAAATCATTGCGCCAGCTTCGCCCCTCGAAGCCATTATCGGGAAGCACCGGATCATCAAAGAAAATCCGCAGCCCCTGAAAATCCTTGTAAATGCGATCCAGCACAATAATGTTCGGTGCAATCACCAGAAAATTGCGAGACAGGTCTGAATCCGGCTCGTACAGCTTATGGAAAAAGCTCCAGGCCAGTGCCAGACTCATCACCTTCGTCTTGCCGCTGCCCGTTGCCATTTTGACCACATAGCGCCGCCAGCTTTCGTCGAACATGCCGGCGGACACCACGCCGCTGGCGTCAAACCGCATCAAATCATATTTGTCCTTTGCCCCGACCACATCGTGCAAATAAACAATCGTCTCAATCGCCTCGCGCTGGGCAAAATAGTATTCAAAGCGTCCGTCAATTGTGCCGATGCCCGGAAGCAGGTGCGGCTCTTTAAACCACCAGTTCAACAGACTGCGGCTCGTATCCGTTGCGCCCGCGTATCCGCTGTCGCGGAACTCCTTCACTTTTCGACGAAGTTGCGCTACCAGCGGCGGCATCAGCTTATCCATCGTCGTATCACGCAAAGCCTCATCCGCCGGGAACCAGCGAATTTTCGGATCGAGAACCGCGTGCGGGGAATGGGGAAAATCGGGATGAAGAGCCATTACTTGCCGCCTTCCAGTCGTTTAATACCGCGGTCATCAGCGAGAACCCGCATCTGCTCAATCGCTACGCTGTTCAGCTTACGCAACCGGTCGGGTTGCTCGACTTCCTCTTTAATCAGCAGAGCGTTCAGGCTTTCTAAATTCGCCAGACAGACCAGCTGGGCGGCATTGGCCAGATCCCGGATATTCCCTTTTTCGCCCGGATTCGCCTCGCGCCACTGTTTTGCCGTCATACCGAAAAGTGCCATATTCAGCACATCGGCCTCGTTGGCATATACAAAACAGACCTGTTTTGGAGTCAGCTCCGGCGGAATCAGGTGTGCCTGCACCGCATCGGTGTGAATCCGGTAATTAATTCGCGCCAGATTGCGGCGGATATCCCAGCCCATCTGCTTCTGCTCATCCTCTTTAAGTCGCTGGAACTCCTTGATCAGGTATAGCTTGAACTCCGCCGAAATCCACGAAGCGAACTCAAACGCGATATCCCTGTGCGCGTAGGTGCCGCCATAGCGTCCGGCCTTAGACACAATACCCTTGGCATTGGTGGCACCGATCCATTGCTTGCAGGACAAAACAAAACCGTTCGATCCGGCTTCATTTCTAATGTTACGGAATTCGGTAACATTAAAATCGGGATTATACAGACTTTCCCACAACCCCATAAACTCAAGGGTATATCGCGTACTCAGCCAATGAGAGATGACAAGACCGGTTGCTTCCTTGTTTTTATGCCGGGCTATATCCGTAAGCGAGATATAATCCGCCTCACGGATCTGTTGAACAGCAATCGTCTCTTGCAAAACAGTGATTTTCGTGTTTTTAGCCATCAGAAATCTCCGCTCCCAATTATGGCAATTTCGCCACAATTAAATCCAAACCCATCGAATTCGATGGAATTAAAGTTTACTCCGCCAAACTGGTCGAATTCGACGGGTTTAAAAAATTCGCGTCTATTGGCGTTCATTCGCGGCTTGGTCATCACACTGACACCTCCACGATGGTCATGGTGTCGTTTCCGAAGATGTCCACCACCTTGACGGCGACCTTGCGCTTTCCGGGGGCGCACTCCTGCGCCGCACTCTTCAGCTCCAGCGAGCGATCCTTTTTGGTTCGAAAACTCTGCCACTCATTTTCAAAAACATAGTCGCCCGTCCACTGCTCTTCCCATAGCGCCTCGCCCTCTGGGAGAGGGGTTTGGGGTGAGGGTTCGGGGGCCCCAACGGGCACCCGAATAATCTCCCGCTTGCTCTCAAAATCAAAATCCACGCTCCAGTAGTCGATCCAGTCCGTCCAGTTTTCCGTCAAAATTTCGCGTTTGAGAACGCCTTTCTTGTCTTTGACCAGTTTGACGATATTGCCCTTCTCGACCACGATCCGGCTACCCGCGCCGCTCTTTTTACCCAGCGTCTCCTCGGCCTGAGCGATACTGTCCTGCGAATAGAACACCGAAAAGTCGGTCAACTCCACCGCCACCGTCGCGGGCTGATTTTTTTTGCCCGCCGTAACGTGCGGTTTCACTTCGATGAATGACACATCGTGGAAAACCACCTGATTCTTCTCCACCGCCCGCTTATCAAACACATCGGCCGGAATATATTTCGGAGCAATGTCGATCCCCTTGCCGCGCGCCTCGTCCAGCACATTCGGGAACAGCCCCATCTCAAACTCAAAGCCGAGGATATCCACCTTGGTGATATGCTTTTTGCGGCACTCCAGAATGATTTCTTCAACGAACAGCCGCGTCACAGGCAGATTCACCGGCCCGACCGCTACCAGCCGCCCTGACCGCTTGCCGTGGAAGCTCGCAAACCCGTCCGTCTTTTCCGCCTGATACGCCTTCAGAATCAGATCCAGAAACGCCTCTTCTTTTTCCTGAAGCTGCTTCTGCTGCTCCTCTTCGCGCAGGTTGGGATTGATCCCCACAAAGTGCTGCCGCTCATATTTGCCGAGGTTCAAAATCTCAAACGCGCGGTAATCCTTGCCATCTTTCTTCAACTGACGCTGCACCCCGATCATCCGCTTGCGCGTTGTGTGAATCCCGAATTTCCCCAGATCCGACGCAATCCACTTGCGCCCGCACGATTCAGCGACTGCAGGCAAAATTCCACCACCACAAAAGAAATCAGCAATCACATCTCCTTGCCTACTACAGCCTTTGATAATGCGTTCCAGCAAGGCCCATGGTTTTTCTGTTGGGTAACCAACTCGTTTTATTCCATCTACAGGAAATCGTTGAGCAATAGCCATTTCCCACCAAGATTCTGGAATTTTTCCATTTGGCAGTTCATACGTATCCGCTCTAAACCCAGACCCTTCTAATCCTGACTTAAAGTTCCCTGAAGTTTTTTCGTTGTGCGCCACCCGAATGCCTGAATCTTCAAAAATCCAGCGTTCTTTAGATTTGCTATACCAGTAAACCGTATTGTGTTTCCTGTTATACTGCTTCATCCCCGGAGACCCGGGGCCAGTAAACGTCCAAATCAATTCGTTGCGAATATTTTCTTTCCCAAAAACTTCATCGAGGACTTCACGAATATAGCTCGTAACCCGCCAATCGCAATGGACATAAATGCTTCCATCCTCGGCGAGCAGGTCGCGCATGAGGATGAGCCGCTCGTAGATCATGGAAATGAAGGAATCGGCGCCCTTGCCCCAGGTGTCGCGGTAGGCGATCTCTTCGAGGATGTTGGGCTTTTTGGTGAAGGTGTCGCCGCCGATTTCAATGTCCATCGAAAAGTCGGCGCCGACATCGAACGGCGGGTCGATATAGATCAGTTTGAGTCCGCCCTGCTTTTCGATCTCCTCGCGCAGCGGCCCGTTTTTGAGCGATGACAAAATCAGCTTGTTGTCGCCCCAGATCAGTTTATTGGTCCAGCCCTTGAGCTGACGGCCGCGCTCGTCCATATCGAACAGCCCGAGCTGCAACGAAGAATCCGACGGCTTTTCCGCACGCGGCTCATCCACCTGCTCGATCGTCTGAAACGGCAGCACGATATTGCAGACCTCATTGGTCTTCCCATTCCAAACCAATTCGACCTCGCGCTTATCCTCGAACAGCAGAAATCGGTACTTCTCCGGCAGCTCCTTGCCCGCCTCCAGAAAACGAACAATCTCCTGCTTCTCCTGCTCCGTCAACTTCAGCATATCATCTCCATTTCAAACGGCATTACACCTGAGATTTCCTTGAATAGTGTTTATCAAACTCTTTGACAATATTGGGGCTGTAGAATCTCTTCTTGGTGCTTTTCGGATTAGACGGATCAAGGTATCTCTCCTTACAAAACGCTATCTGCCCCTCCAGCTTTTTCCTGATCTCATGATATTTTTTATTTTGCGAAAAATCGTTATATCGATTCACTAAATAAGCTGTCAAATTGTCATACCCCCACGGATATTTCTCTAAAACATCCTCTTCTTCGAGCCTCACCACCGTTGCGGACGGTTCGTTTGTAATCCGGACTTCTGTCATGGCTTCGCCAGACTTCCTTTTCATTCGGACATCCACCTCTAGAGCCAATGAGTAATCGCTCGAAGAATATTCATTCGCATTATTTTGGGTCGATTTTATGAAGTCCAACAGACGCCGCTCCCCCCCGTTAAGCGGGATCGCCTCAGCAACATGAAAATCACGGAAAAATGCTAACGGCATTATAAAAAAATTATAATTATTTAAATCAACGCCAAACCACTTTTTCGAAAGAACTAAATAGTTTCGTAACGAAGCAGATCCTGTCTCGAGTATGCTTTTGCAAAGAGCTGCGTCTTTATTGAAAAAATGAATGCTGTTATCACGAATTTCGACCAAAAGATTCAGATTAGAGCGAACAAGAGGATCAATCTTTTCTCCATATTTATTAGCCAGCAGATCAACAGCTTTAAAAAGCCCAATGGAAACATGATTCCCTGTTCGGTTTTTCTTTCGATAAAGCTTTGAACTCAAATTCCCGTCTGCATTTTTCCGCCGCTCATATTCAGTAATTGCGCTGATACGATTTCTATCTAATTGCAAAATTCTCGCCTTGAAAAGCAGCTCCCATCCGTTGATTGCAAGAATCGAAAATGCTTCCTCCCTATAGAAAAAATCTGGTTTGTTGTATATCTCAATTGCCGCCAGCATAGCAGACAGCGATTTATCATAAAAAATACGCGAACGAGATTTCATACAGTTACATCCGACTTCTCCAGAAAACGTCCGCCCAGTATAGCGGCCAAAAAAGTTCTGAAAAGAAAAACCCCATCATTCCACCGGTTTTTCCGTTCGAACAAAGGGGAGAGAGGCTGGCGCTATCTCGTGACAGCAATGGAGCGAAGTGCCGAGGCGACTCTGGGAAGCGCAGTCCTTCATTTTTCAGCTCCGCCTTTGAAGGTTTCGTCACGTTCCATCTCCGTCCACGCTTCCATTGTGTTATTCGCCTTGAACCAGCTCCCTGAATGCCCTCAGATCTTCGCCAGCCCGATCGTAAATCAGCCAATCCACCCATTCATCCACCAGCTTGAGCGCGGCTTTACTCAGCCGGAACCCAAAAGGGTCATACGCTTGATGATGGAAGCCGACCGGTTGTATCTGGTCAAAGCGCAACAAGGATTCATGCCCATACCTTCCGGGTAGAAAATCCCAGAAAAAGCGGCTGTATTCGGCGTGCATAATCCGCTCGGCGAACTCGGGCGGACACCCGCCCCGTGCCTTCTGCTCAATACTGAAGTACGGTGCGACCAGAAAAAAATCATGCTTCATCGCCGAGGATATGCTTTTTGCCCATTTCTTCTCGATCACTTTATGATCCACGGCTCCGAGCACTAGACCGGGGCGTTTCTTCGCTCGGTTTGTGATGAAACAATCCGCTCCCGCGAGCAACGGGAGTCCGGCTACAGGAAGCGTCGCTGATTCCGACCGTCTACCGTCTGCATGAAGGGGTCGCGCTTGCAGAACAGCCGTGTCATGCTTTTCCGCCTCAATGCGCTCGGCATAAAGTTCGTATGGAATCTGGGAATAAAATTGAACATATGTCCAAACCAGTGCACCCCGGCAAATCGTCTTGCTTGGGTCTTCCTCCCACCAGACATCTGTCATGCTCTGAATAGAATCTACAGGGAAATCAGACATCCCCGCTCCTGGCTTTGGATTTCCAGATCTCATCTGAAAAATGAACGGTTGCCCCCTGTTCGGGGAACGGTTCGCCCGCCAAGTCATCCATCCAGGCCACGCCAGCTTCGTAAACGGCATCCATTCGCTCAGTCAGGGGGCGCGAATAAGAAGATTCCTTGGAAACTTTCTTCATAAACCGCTCACGAAGTTCTGCCATCCCCTCGTTGAGCGCCTTTTTTTTCTTTTTTGATAGGCGTTCCATGCAGGGGATGAACTTCTCCAATTCGTCGGGCTTTCTCGAGACCAGAACAGAAAAGTCTAAAGACTCTTCCGGCGCGGCCTTCAGCATCGGGGGAGTGGCATAAACAAAATGGAGCAACGCGGTCGTGTTGTTCCGGTAATTGCCCACATAATGCGAAATGCTCTGCTTAATCCCGAGCGGTAACTCTTTTTTCAGGTCAGCAAATAAGCGTTCATCAAACGTCACTTTCCAGCGGATACAATCTTTATCCCCATAATTGCTAGGAAAAGTTCGTTTCTCTGCTCCCAATGGCGCAAGAGCCTCATCAATCTGCTGAAAGGCCGGAACGGACCACGGCCCAAAGTGGTGAAATTTCCAATCAAGTCCCGTGAAGGTTTGGCCCTCGTGGAACTTGGCATAATCCATGTCGGCCAGATAGACATACTTAATCAAGTGCATCGGACTGAGCTCCCGCTCACTCCACTCGTCACTCTGCCCGGCAACGAGCAGCGCATATTGCATAATATGGCGGATTTTATTCAGGTCTGACATTATAGCTGGCAATACAAGGCCCCTCAAACGTGAGTATCGTTACACTCGGTTTTCCAAAGCTTGAAAACCAAAGCACATGATTTTTCCAAACATTGGGAAATTTGTACAGGATTCTTTCGAACCTTGGAAGCGCGGCGACTGTTTTTTTGGCACTCTCTTCGATCGTTTCTTTTGGGCACACCCAAAAGCACTTTCGCCTAGCTCAGGTCCAGACATTGGAAAACCTAAACGGGCAGAGATAAGTCATTATATGACATATCGCACTCGGAGATCGCGATCCACCTTTATTCAAACCCGATCTTCAACGTAGAGCAAGCGTCCCCGCTTGCACAAAAACGAGCGGGATGCTCATTTCATTTTTCATTGCATTCGATGGCTACCACTCATCCAAATCAGCCAAGTCATCAAACCGGCTAACAGCATCGATCCATTGCGGCAGTTCGTCCCGACAGGCTTCTTTAAGTTCAAGAACATCCAGCTCTTTAACGGCACCCATCTCAAAGAGGTATTGATAAAATTTCTTGAGACTGGCCGCTGTCTGTTTGACGGTGCGCTCTGAAGCCCACATCACTTTTCGGTAAAACCACGTAGAAAAAAAACTGGAAACAGAGGGTGTGCCGTCCTCGGCTTTCGTCACATCGTAGTAGAGCAAATAATGATTGATAAATAAATCCACATTAAGAATGTGATCCCGTACCGTTTTCTCTTTCAGACCCTTGGCCTCCAGCCACTCTTTAAACACCTCCAACAACTTCTCGTTTTCGGCTCGGACTTTCTCACAATCAGCTTCCCATTTTTTGTAGTCATCACTCATTACAATTCTCTCCATATCTGCACGGTTTCAATGCATGGAAACGCTCTAATTAGTCGTGCGGAGGTTTTTTTAACCTCAGATGTCGCGTGTTTTTCAGATCGCCTTCCACGGAATGGCAACGGCTTGCTCTGAGAGGCGGTAGGGTTCGCTTCCACCGTAAACAATGACACCGGGCACGGAATGTTCGTAGGTGTTCCGGAATGCCTGAATTCCGCGTGTATCGTGTTTGGAGAGCCGGCTCGCCGCTTTGAACTCTATGGGAAAGAGTTTTCCGTTGTAGTCCAGAACGACATCCACTTCTGCATCGTTTTGTGTTCGCCAATGATAAAGAGTCGGAGCCAGCGGAAGACGCTGAATTTGACGTAGAATCCAGCCAACGCCCCAAGATTCAAAAATGTTTCCAAAGGCTGGGCTGCTTAACAGGCTTTCCGTCGAAGGAATGGAGTTTAAGTAACAGGCCAATCCCGAATCCTGCAGGTGCCCTTTGGGTTTTGAACTCAATTTTTTGATGGTGTTTCCGCTATAGGCTGGAAGTTCAATCCATTGATAAGACCACGTCAGCAGGTTAAGCCAATTGCGTGCAGTTTTAGGGTTGATTCCAATTTAAACACTTTCGAATGGCGGATCAGGCGTTCTTCAAGATGTCGGTTCAGGTAGTCCATGTGGGTAAATTACCATGATTTACAGTATTGTGAACACTGAAAACGATGTAAATTTAGAAGCGTTTGATTAGAGTTGTGGCAAATTCGTTCAGGTCACTCGTCGGTTTCCGGCAGACATTATTTTCGCAAACATAGGCGGTGACTGTGCCGGCCTGCGGCTGAAATGAATCGATGAAGGAGTAGTGCTGTTTTAAACGATCCTGCCAAGCCCCTCCATCAGCGACATGAATCACCTTATTGGGCAGATAATGTCGATGCAGTTCGGTCAACATCTGTTTCATCTCTAGCGACTTCGGATCGCCGGACAGAATGATCTGTGCCGGCTTTCCCAGATAAAAATCCAGCGCGGAAAGCATGGCGGGTGCGGCACTGGGGCTTTGATTCAAGATCGATCCAAACGCAGCGAACAGCTTTTCAATTTTTGCTTCCAACTCATCCGAATCGGTGTCGGTCAACTGATTCAAACGCAGCAGATTCATTAGGCTGACCGAGTTGGGCGATGGTTCCGCTCCGTCATAGAAATCTTTCATACGCAGCAGGACGGTGTTGTCATTCCCTGTGGTGTTAAAATAGCCGCCGTGTTCCGCATCCCAAAACAACTGATCCTGTTTTTTCTGCAAATCGACGGCCTGCGCCAAATAAGCCGGATCAAAGGAGGCTTCATAAAGATCGAGCAGTCCGGCGATCAAAAACGCATAATCGCTGACAAACCCTTCGATGGCCGCCTCGCCGTCGCGATAGCGGCGCAGCAAATGTCCGTTCGTATCCAAAAGCCTATTTTGAATAAATGCGGCGGCTTGTTTGGCTGCATCGAGATAAGACTCATCGCCCAAACCCTGATAGCCGCGCGACAACGCAGAGATCATCAGACCGTTCCACGCCACAATCGCTTTATCATCCAGATGCGGACGCGGGCGGGCGTCACGAACCTTCAGCAGTTTTTTACGGGCGGTTGCGAGCAACGCATCCTCCGACACGTTCGCCGCATAGAGAATGTTTTTATTGATAAACTCTCCGTGCGGGTCGCTTCGCACATTGCCGGATTTTTTCACGCCGTAAGAAAAGATAAACAGCTCGGCCTCTTCTTTCGTCAGCGCCTGCCGGATTTCGGACTCTTCCCAAACGTAAAACGCACCCTCGGCATGTTTGTCCGGCTGACCGGGTAGGGCACTGTCGGCATCTTCGGCAGAATAAAACGGCCCCTCCTCGCCGCGCATATCGCGCAACACATAATCGAGGGTTTCGCGGGCCACGCGGGCAAAAAACGGATCGTGCGAAATCTGATAAGCTTCGGTGTACAGAACCGCGAGCTGCGCCTGATCGTAGAGCATTTTTTCAAAATGCGGCACATGCCACCGCTCATCGACCGAATAGCGGTGGAACCCGCCGGCGAGCTGATCAAACATGCCGCCCTGCGCCATTTTTTTCAGGGAAAACAGCACCATCTCTCGGGCATCAGCCTGACCACTTTGCAACCCGTAGCGCAACAAAAATCCGGGAACGGACGGCTGCGGAAACTTCGGTGCCGAACTGAAACCGCCGTAGACAGCATCATACCGGCTTTTAATTTGCTTATAGGCTTTGTCGAGCGGTTCTGCGGAGAGCTCCCCCGCCGTTCCAGACGCGGTACGGGTCATTTGTTTCAACTGGGCCATAACAGAGTCAGCGGATTCTGTAATGCGCTGCGGATCGTTTTTCCATACGTCAGCAATCTGATTCAAAATGGCCGGAAATCCAAGTCGTCCGAACTTATCTTCCGGTGGAAAATAGGTGCCGCCGAAAAATGGTTTGAGATCTGGTGTCAGCCAGACACTCATCGGCCAGCCACCGCTGCCAGTCGTCGCCTGAACGTACGTCATGTAGAGCTGATCAATGTCCGGACGTTCCTCCCGGTCTACCTTAATCGAGACAAACGACTCGTTCAGCAACTTCGCAATCGCTTCGTTTTCAAACGACTCGCGAGCCATCACGTGGCACCAGTGACAGGTTGAATAACCGATCGACAGAAAAATCGGTTTGTTTTCGCGCCGCGCCTTTTCGAAGGCCTCTTCTCCCCAAGGGTACCAGTCCACCGGATTGTGGACATGCTGCAACAAATAGGGGCTTTTTTCTCCGGCAAGATGATTAGTGAACGACGGCATCACAAAGCCCTCCTCCTGACTTTCTGCTTCATTGAACAGTCCAACTGTAGTCAGAGCTACCAATGCAACGGCAATGCATAAGGCATTTGACCCAGTTTTCATCTGAACAGCCCAACTCGGCTTGACTCTCTTTTTATTACTCATATCAAATGCGCTTTAG